>CBIHPJ010000737.1:0-4453 GCA_966211295.1 uncultured Myxococcales bacterium
CGACCTTCAGCGAGCTGATCCCGGGCTTCGATCGCGGCGAGTTCGTGAAGACCGAGGCCTGCCGCGACTGCGCGCTGGGGCAGCGGTGCTACGGCCTGCGCCGCGGGTACATGGAGCTTCACGGCGCCAGTGAGCTGCGACGCCTCGAGGCGGTCACCCCGTGAGGTCGTCCGGCGAGAGGTCGTCATCGGGACGGGTGCCGCTCGCGCCGCTGAAGACCGCGCGCCACCGCAGAGGGCATGAGTCAGCTCTTCGTTCTTCCGGCGTCGGCGATCACCCGCGCGAGCAGCGTCAGCGCCTCCTTCCGCTCCTCCGTCAGCTCGTCGAACACGAAGCGGAAGGGACCGGCGGCGGGTCCCTCGTCTCCGGGCCGCCGCGCGCTCAGGCGCACTGAGAACTCATCGCCTTCCCGCGACAACACGAGGTGCCACGCGCCGGGGTCGCGCGCGACGCGCGTGATCCTGTACGCATGCACCCGAACGGTGGGCCGAATGACCGCGGGGAGCTCAGGCACGGTGAGGTGCTCGCTGGAGCTGGGTCCGTTCGCGTGGGAACTCTCTCGTTCGATCGCGCGCCGCACCACCAGAGCGAGCTGCGCACCCGGCACCAGGAGAATTGGCCTCGCCGCCGGAATGAAGTGACCGCCGGACGGGAGCGTCACCCGTACGCCCTCAGCCGAGAGTCCGAGCCGGGCGCCCTTCGCGTGGGCGGGCATCGCGAGAACTTTCGCGCCCTCGGAGTCGAGGCCCTCGATCACGAACTCGTCACCTTCGAAGCGCCCCTCGAGATCGACGATGCGGCGGTAGTCGAGAAAGAGAACGGGCTTGCCCTGCGCGCTCTCCACCACCCGTGCTGCATCGGCGCTCCGCTTTCGAACGAGCTCGAGCGAATGCTCCGCCATCGCCAACGAGGGCTGACATCCCGCGCTGCACACGTGATGGGAGACGAGCGGGAAGGGCCCGAAGCGGTTGAGCAACGGGGAGATCCGCGCGTCGGGTTCGCGCAGCAGCGTGTGGCGCTCGTTGTCTGCGTTGTCGCCGCGCTCGAGCTGTTCGGCGAAGGCGGCACTGCAACATGCGGGGTAGCCCATCAGCCTGCCCAACGCCTCGACGTCGGCGCGACCGCGGGCCGTCGTGAGTGTCCGCTGCAGAGACAGCACTTCAGTGAGCGCCTCTGCGGTAGCCGCGACCGCGACGATCGCGTGCTCGCTTCCCTCTCGATGGACGCCCGCGCGCAGGTCGCAGGTGTGAGTCGAGGTGATCTCGGCGTGGAGCCCCATGGCTCGATACGCCCGCACCAGCCCTGGCGCGAGCGCGACCGGCACGTTCTCCTTCAGCGAGGCCGCCTTGCGGCCACTCATCACACCCGACAGCTCGAGATCGAGGTCGAGGGTGCCCAGCCCTCGCAAGCGCGGCCAACCCCGCCACTGCATCGAGAACATGATCGGGAGGTGGGCGTCGTCAGGCACCTCGGCCAGACGGGGGTGCGCGATCAGCAGGCTTGCGGCGCTCGTGAGCACGTCAGCCTCGTCATGCGTCCGCCGTGCACCGAGCGCGGAAGCCACCCGGAAGACCGCCTCGGTCCGCTGATCACGAAAGCGCCACGGAGCGCTCGCGTCGTAGCCCTGCTCGGCGGCGCGATCGGGGCGGGCGGTGTCGAAGCGCTCGGTGAGCAGGCCGTCACGCTCTGCCAGATGGTACAGCGGCGTTCGCGGGTAGAGGCGCAGCCGCGTCTTCAAGGCCTCGCTGCGCAGCTCGCCGAAGTTCAGCCGCTTCATCCAGCGCGCGTTCTCGAGCAGCGCTTCGGGCGTGGTCCACGGAGTGAAGAGCACGATGCCGTGCGCTCTTAGTTTCCGGAATTCGAAGGACTGAGGAAAACGCGCGCCCAGCGAGCGCAACAAGCCGATCGCTGCTTCCGCGTCTTCGGCGGTTTGCCCCTTGTTGAAGAGCTCGAGGTGGAACTGATCGAAGTTCTCGAAGCCGACCAGGTACAGGTGCACCACGCTGCCCGACTTCGCCGCCGCGATCGCACCGGGTGCGAGGTGCGATTCACCGAACTGCAGCAGCCAATCGACCCGGCTCTTGATCAGCAGCTCGATCCAGTGGAGCGCAGGCTCCGCTGCGATGGCCTCGAAGAACGCCGGCAGGAACGGATGAGGCCGCTCGTCGATCAGCAGCACCTCACGCGTCTCCGGCGCGCGCGCCCGAATGGCCCGCACCTGGCTCAGCCACGACTCCACCGCCTGGGCTTGCGTGGGCGCGGCGTAGGCCCCGCTTTGATCGAGGCAGAACGTGCAGCCCTTGAACTGAATGCCCTCTCCCTCGAGTCCTTCGAAGATCTTGCTCTTGCGCGCATCGGCCATCCACGGGCAGCCGGAGGCAGGGCCGCTGATGGTCGGGCGCATTCCGTCGCCCGCGCTGGTGGCGGGCTCCTGAGGCTGCTCCTCGAGCCGGCGGCGGAGGTCTTTGGTGATCGAGGGGCGAAACTGCGCTCGTTCCGGAGTCTGTCCGTGCACCAGGGCCACCACGCCCGCGACGTCGAGCACCGCATCGAACCGTCCGTCGAGCGCCGCCGGGGTGCCATCGCGCGAGAGCCGCACCACTCGCGCCTCGGAAGGGATCAGGGTTCGCACCCACGCGATCAGCGCTTCGCTCCACGCTCGCGACATCACCACCAGCTCGGGAGGAGGGCCCGAGGCGACCTGCTCCGCCAGTCCAGGGTCTCCCGGCGAGATCCCGACGGCGCGCACCACCCTCACCTCGGCCTCGGGAGCGAGCTGAGCCGCCAGCCGGTTCATTCCGTCGTCCGTGAGGAACCCGCCGCGCTGGGCGACGAGATCGAGGAGCAGCAGCTTCACCTCGGCCCCACCCGCACCGCGCCACCGGCGCTTCTGCGCGCTGCTTCTTCCCTGACCGCCTGCAGCCCCGCTTTCGCTTCGCCCATCCACTCCGGCCGATTGCGCTCGCAGAACTTCACCAGCTCGGCCGCGTGGTGGAGCACGCCCTCGACCTTCTCCGGCTCGACGTAGAAGTCGAGGCCCTCATGGTTCTCCGGGTTCATCGCCATCAAGCGAATGCGCAGGTTCCGCTCGTGCGCGAGCTGCGCGAACTGCAGCACCGTGTGCGCCGAGGCGGGTTGCAGCACGAAGCTCAAGGTGATGCCGAACCAGCGATGGTGAGCGCGGCGAAACTCGATCAGCGCATCGAGGTTCTCGACCAGCTGCGCCATCGGCAACCCGCGCTGCACCTGTTGGTACACCTCGGGCGTACCCGCGTTCACGCTCACCGTGACGTCACCCAGCGTGCACTTCGTCATGTGCTTGAGCGCCTTCGCGGTGAGCAGGCTCCCGTTGGTCACCAGGTCGATCGCGGTGTCGGGATACTTCGCCACGTCGAACTCGCGCAGCAGCTGCATCACCCTCGGGTTCGCCAACGGCTCTCCGCCGAGCAGCGTGAGGTTCTTCAGGGTGGGGAAGAGGCCAGGCAGCTCGTCGAAGATGCGCTCCGGCAGCTCGCGGCGGGGGCTGCGGCCGTGATCGCACATGATGCAGTTGTAATTGCAGTAGGTGCTCGGGCAGATGGCCAGGTACAGCGGCTTGCCGCGGGTCTCTTCGCGCCGCTCCGCGATGTCTTCGGCGAGCAGCAGCTGGTTGTCGACGAAGGCCTTGGAGCCCGACTGAATGCGAAACGCGCTCTCTGAGAAGCGGAGATCGTACAAGCGCGAGCAGATCGCGTTGCACAACGACTTCAGCTCGCCACCCGACATCACTCGGCGCGCGGCGCGATAGCCCTCTCCGTTCCACACCTCGGCGAGGCTGTTGATCTTCGCGTTGCCGCGATCGCCTACCGTCCAGGTGGAGCAGCACTGGCGAGCCCGCCCATCGGGATCGACGATCTCCATCGTGGTCCAGGGCGTGGTGCACACCACCTCGGGGGCGCGCCGCTTCGCGACGATCGCGGCGGGCACGGCCTGGTTCTCGAAGAAGCGCCGCTCCGCCTCGAGCTCGCCCTTCGCGAGCGGGCGCACCGTCTCGAGGGCCGCTTCGTCGAGGGCTCCGGGATCGTTCCAGTCGCACTGAGTGCGCAGCGCACAGCTGGCGCACGCCGGGAGCGCGGTGTTGGTCTCACCCCGTTCGCGCAGCGCGTGACGGAACAGCGCGGGCCGCCGCTCCCGGGCGCGCGGTAGCACACAGGGAGGCAGGTATCCGCGGCCCTTCAGCCGGAAGCTCGAGGGCTGCAGATTGGGGAGCGCGAGCAACGCCGTCTCGATCGCCGCGGAAGGAATGGGCCGCTCGTCCTGGCCCCAGTCCTGGCGCACCAGCTCGAGCCAGACCGTGCGAGGCGCGAGCCGTTGTGCGAGCGGCGCGACGATGGGGAAGGTCTTCGGCCGCACGCACAGCCGCGCCTGAGTCTCGAGCCCCAGCGCTTCAGCCGCGGCGACCACCTGCTCGCCG
>CBIHPJ010000738.1:0-4421 GCA_966211295.1 uncultured Myxococcales bacterium
AGCGCGCGCATGCTCTTGTTCGCGGAGACCTGGCCGATCGCGTCGGACAGCTCCGTGAGCACTTGCCGGTTGAGCGCATTCAGCGCCTTGGGACGATCGATGGTGATGACCGCGATCGGTCCGTCGAGCTCGAGTTTGACGAAGTCCATGTGGTGTCTCCTCCGTACTCAGTACTTGTAGAAACCGCGGCCGGACTTCTTCCCCAGCCAACCCGCCTCGACGTACTGCCGCAGCAGCGGCGACGGGCGGTACTTGCTGTCACCGAGCCCCTTGTGGAGCACCTCGGCGATGTACAGCACCGTGTCGAGCCCGATGAAGTCAGCCAGCGTGAGCGGGCCCATCGGCACATTGGTGCCGCCCTTCATCGCGGCGTCGATGTCCTCAGGAGTCGCGATGCCCTCGGCGAGCACGAAGCAGGCCTCGTTCAGCATCGGGATCAGGATGCGGTTGATGATGAAGCCCGGGAAGTCCTTCGAGACGACCGTGGTCTTTCCCATCTTCTCGGCCATCGCCTTGGTGGCCGCGTAGGTCTCGTCACTCGTCGCCGCACCGCGGATGATCTCCACCAGCGTCATCAACGGCACCGGGTTCATGAAGTGCATTCCGATCACCGCCTCGGGACGCTTGGTCGAAGCGCCGATGCGCGTGATGGGGATCGACGAGGTATTCGTGGCGAGGATGCCGCCCGGGCGCACGACCTGGTCGAGGTCCTTGAAGATCTTCTTCTTCAGATCCTCGTTCTCGGTCACCGCCTCGATCGCCGCGTCGACGTTCTTCACGTCGAGCACCGCGGTGGTCATCGAGAGGAGCTTGAGCGCAGCGTCCTTCGCGGCGGCGTCGAGCTTTCCCTTCTCGACCAGCTTCGACATCGACTTCTCGATGCCCGCCTTGCCCTTCTGCAGCGCGGCATCGGAGATGTCGGTGAGCGTGACGTTGAAGCCAGCCTGAATGCCGACCTGCGCGATACCCGCGCCCATCTGACCGGCGCCAACGACGAGGATGTGTTTGATGGACATGGCGCGGCTTTGTAGGTGCCGCTCACCGCCCGATCAATCGCCAATCGCCTTGAGGACCTTCAGACATTCGAGGTTCTTCTCGTTGGCGAGAAGGCATCTCTCGATCGCCTCCTTCACGAGGTCGAGCCGTCCCCGTTGCTGCTCACAAGAAGCCCTCATCAACCAGGCCCGATCATCCCCGACGTCGAGGGTGTTGGCGCGCTCGAGCACTGTGCAGGCCTCGTCGAACTTCTCCTGACTCATCAACGCGGACGCGAGGCCCATGTGGCCTTCCACCAGATTCGGATCCACGAGGAGCAGCTGCCGGAAGTCCTTCTCCGCTGGCAGGAATTCCTTCTGCTGCAAGTGCACCGCGCCCAGGTTGCGGCGGGCTTCGAGGTACGAGGGATCCACCACGAGCGCGGCGCGGAAGTGCTCCGCGGCGCTCTTGAGATCACCCTCCTCCATCTCGATCGCCCCCAACGAATTGAGAGAGGCCTTCATGTGCTGATTGGCGCGCAGCGCCTTGATATAGAACTTCTTCGCGGTCTTCTTGTCGCCGCGCATCTGGGCGATCAGTCCCTTGTTGTGTAGCGCATCCCAATACTCGGGCTGATATTCGAGCGCGTGATCGCAGGCGGCGTCCGCCTCATCGAGCCGACCCTGCGTGATCAACTGAGCACACAGCGCATTCGCGTCCTGCGCGATCTGCGGAACGACGATCGGACAACCACAGAGCACCAGGAGGACGAAGTAGCGCACGAACTGATTGTCGCGCGCTCACGCCAGTCGGTGCTTCACGGTTTCTTCATCTCGATCAGAACGGTCTCCTCGGACCCCGGATCGAATTCCTTCTGAAATCCCCGCGGCTCAGCGCTGCTCGACAGCCACACGTTCGCGATCGCGCGATGGGGGCCCTTGGAGAGCGGCACCTTCAGCTCAGGCTCACCCACGAGACCCGCTTCGAACGAGCGCTCTTCGACCTTCAGAAGATCCGCCTGATCCCACACCTGCAGCTCGAGCTTGCGCACCTCTCCGTACGAAACGGGGAGCCGCCACACGAGGGTGCGATCAGTGGGAAGCAGGCCGAACATGCCCGTGCGCCAGAACAGCAACGCGCCGCCGAGCACTGCACCCAGGACGAGGAGACGACTCCAGCGAGACTTCACTCGTCCTCAGGCTCCTCGCCCTTCTTCCGCTTCTTGCCGTCGTACGAGGTCTTCATCTCGCCGACCTTCACCTTGGGAAGCAGCGAGGGCGACTCGCCCTTCACGCGATCAGGCACGAGCTTCACCTCGGCCTTCACCTCGATCGTCATGCCGGCGATCATCCGCAGCAATTCGTCGCGCAGACGATCGGACTGGAGGAGCTTGCGAACTTCCTCGGACACCACGCGGCCGATCTCGTCCTTGGTCTTCTCGGCCTGACCGAGGAGGAAGCCCAGCGCCTCCTTGGGGAGCTTCAGCTGGCCCGCGAGCCGGCGAATGCCCTCTTCCGACATGAAGACCGCGCCAATGCCGGCCCACGCCATGCGGCGCACGAAGTCGGGCACGAAGCCTTTCTTCTCATCGGAGTCCGCATCGTCATCGAGCGGATCATGCGGAGGCTGCTCGTCGGTGCTCATCAGGTCCCCCTTCCAGGCTCAGGCAGTCTGAATCGTCACAGAAGGCGCGGTGCGTGTCGCGTTCTCGACCGAGACGCGCTGCGCGACCTTCTGGGCCAACTCCATGAACGACTTGCCCTCGGCGCCATCAGGCTTGCCGACGACCACGGGCAACCCGCGATCGCCACCCTGGCGAATCGACAGCTCGAGCGGCACTTCGCCGAGGAAGGAGATCTCCATCATCTCGGAGGCCTTCTTGCCGCCGCCGGTGTCGAAGATGTGCGTGCCCTTGCCGCAGTGCGGGCAGAGGAACTGCGACATGTTCTCCACGATCCCGAGAATCGGAATGTTGAGCTTGTCGAACATCTGCTTCGCGCGAATCACGTCCGCGAGCGCCACGTCCTGCGGAGTGGTCACGAGTACCGCGCCCGCGCTCTTCAGCTGCTGCGCCACGGTGAGCGGAATGTCGCCGGTGCCGGGAGGCAGGTCGACCACGAGGTAATCGAGCTCGCCCCAGTTCACGTCGCGCACCAGCTGCATCAACGCGCCCTGCAGCATCGGGCCACGCCAGATCAGCGCCTGGTCGGCCTCGATCAGGAAGCCGATCGACATCACCTTGATGCCGTGGGCCTCGAGAGGCTCGAGCAGCTTGCCGTCGCGCGAGACCGGCTTCTTGTTGATGCCGGTCATCACGGGAACGGAAGGACCGTAGAAGTCCGCGTCGAGCAGGCCGACGGTCGCTCCGTGGCGCGCGAGCGCGCAGGCCAGATTGAGGGCAACGGTGGACTTGCCGACTCCGCCCTTGCCCGCGCCCACGAGGAGCACGTTCTTCACGAGGGGGAGCAGCTGGTCCTTCGAGGGACCCTTGGGCTGCGCGCGCACGCGAGCGGTCATCTCGATCGCGATCTTCTCCACGCCGCTCACCTTCTTGAGCGCGGCCTCGGCGTCGCCCTTGATCTTCTCCTTCATCGGGCACGCAGGCGTCGTGAGCTCGATGCGCAGCTGCACGCTGCCGCCGTCGATCTTCAGGTCCTTCACCATTCCCGCCTTGACGACGTCCATATTCAAGTCGGGGTCCATCACGGTCGACATCGCCGCGAGGACATCTCGTTCCTGCACGCTCATGGTGGCTCGCTTCCCTTTTTCCGCTAAAGGCACCCGTCCATTACGGGCGGGGGCCGCCGTACGCAAGGGTCGGAAGAGGCCCGAACAGTCGGGAACTGATGAATCACTTCATCTCGGGCATTCTGAAGATCGTCCTCCTCGAGGGCTCGATCGCGCTGCTCATCATCGACGCGGTTGCAGGTGACCGGTTCGAGAAGCAGCGCTCACGGGCCCACGGCGTTCTGGCGGGGCTGATGGTCTTCGCCTGGTGCAACTACGGGTCGCTGCGCCACGACACGGATTTGCTGCAGGTGCTCACCAGCATTCCGGTGATCCTCCTCTGCGGATTCCTCATCGGCTTCGCCTTCGATCCCAAACGCGATGAACGGCTGGCTTCGTTCGTCACTTGGGCGAGGGCGGATCCCAAACAGCTCGGCCGATGGGTCGCGAGCCTCGGCACGGTGGCGGGCGTCACCCTCGCCGCGGTGCTCGGTCTGTTTCCCAGCAAGGAGCCCAACGCGCTCTTTGCCTACCCGGGACCGAAGCTCGCCATCGCCGTGGCCATCGGGTTCCTCGCCTGGTTCGCGCAACGCGTCGCCGCAGGACAGAAGGCGCTGCCGTCCTTCGTTCCGACGCTGATCGCGAAGTCGAAGCCGCTCTCGGTCGCGCTCGTGGTGCTGCTCTCGGCCGGCTGGGTGGGCGCTGGAGTCACCGCGGGG
>CBIHPJ010000739.1:0-4419 GCA_966211295.1 uncultured Myxococcales bacterium
CTTCACGTCAATGCGGGCCCCCGCTTCTTCAACAGCCTCCGAAGCGGGGAGAGGGCCAGGGCGAGGGGCGCACTACAAACACTCTCAGCCGCAGAAATGCAGAACCGCTGACTCCAGGATCTCCGCGGCGCGGTTGAGCTCATCGACCGGCACGAACTCTCCCGTCTGATGCGCCACCGTGATGTCGCCAGGACCGAACACCACCGGCACCGCTCCGAGCGCCGACAGCTGCGGCCCTTCGGTACCGAACGAGACCGTGTCCGTCTTCTTGCCCGAAGCCTTCTCGAGGAAGGTCACCACGTCTGCATCGGCCGCGGTGTCGTAGCCGCGATCCATGCGCAGCGGGCGCACAGTGGCGATGAAGCCCGGCTCCTCCGACTTGCACTCTTCGATCATCTGCTTCACAGCCTCGAGCACGAACTCGGTCGACTGATTCGGCAGCGGCCGCCACTCGAGCGTGAGCTTCATCTGCCCGGGGATCA
Organism: uncultured Myxococcales bacterium; assembly: GCA_966211295.1. Classification (GTDB taxonomy): domain Bacteria; phylum Myxococcota; class Myxococcia; order Myxococcales; family Myxococcaceae; genus Archangium_A. The sequence goes on from CBIHPJ010000739.1 coordinate 483, forward strand.
CGTTCTTCGCCTTGCCACCCGACGCCATGCCCACGTTGAGCGTGCCGAACGCAGGCACGAAGTCAGGGTGCGTCTGCTCGCGCAGCGGACCCTTCGCGTACTTCTCGATGCGAGTCAGCAGCCGCGCTCCGCGGAAGATCGCCGAGGCGCCGGTATCAGGATAGGCCGAGTGGCCTTCCTTGCCCTGGATCTCGATCTCCGCGAGGCAGTAGCCCTTGTTCGCGCGAATGGGCCGGAGCGAAGTCGGCTCGCCGATGATCGCGCGCTTCGTCTTGCCCTTCCCCGCCTCGAGCAGCTTCTTCGCGCCCACGCAGCCGAGCTCCTCATCGGCCGTGAAGATCAGCATGAGCGGTCTCTTCAACTTGCCCTTCGTCTGCTGCGCGGCGGTCAGCGCGCACGCGATGAACGCCTTGGTGTCGCACGCGCCGCGCCCATAGAACTTGCCGTCGCGCTCGGTGAGCGTGAGCGCTTCGGTCCACGCCGCGTCGAACGGCACGCAGTCGGAGTGTCCCACCAGCGCCAGCTCGGGAAATCCCTCTCCGAGCTGACCGATGAGGTTCGCTTTCTCCACGCCCGCGTCGTCCCGATACTTCTGCAGTTCGCAGCTGAAGCCGAGACCGACGAGGTGCTTCTGCAGCGCCTCGATGATGGGGAGGTTGGTGCGCGTCGACGTCGAGTCGATCGCCACCAACTCCTTGAGCAGCGAGTGGAGAGGGGAGGACATGTTCAGGGCTGGAAGCCGCCGACGTGAATCGTGCGGCGATCTTCGTCGAGGCCGAGCCATGCGCCGACGCCGGGGGCACCGATCGAGTACTGGGCCGACGGCGTGAACGTCACGTCAGCCTCGTTGTGCTCGATCAACGTGTTCGTGTTGAACAGGTACCAGACGCTCCCGCCCGAGAGCCGGTCGGCGTCGAAGTACTCGTTGGCACCCGAGCGATACGCGGGACCGCCCGTGAATCCGTACGAGGTCTGACGCACCATTCCCATCGCCTCGTCGATCAAGAACGAGGTGGTCCAGTCGAACGAGAGGCCGGCATAGCGGGTCAGGCCGGCGGGCATCGAGCCTCCAGACATCGGGCGCACGGAGGCGAACTGCACCGGAAGATTCGTCGCCACGGGGATCGAGCGCTCCGGTCCGTCGCCGAGATACGCGCGCCACTGGCTCACCGACTGCTTGGGGACCACCAGCAGCGGAGGACTGACCAGTCCCCCCTGGGTCGCAATGTCGCTGTCCACGGTGGAGGTACCGCCTTGGAAAAGGTGCAGCGCACGCGGCATCGCGCCCGGTCCCTCGAGAGCGAAGGCCCGAGTTGGTGAGATCCAGCCCACGATCCAGCCGGCGGTGTTGCTCGCGCGATTGGTGGTGCTGGTCTGTGGGGGCATCGCCTCCTCGCGCATCGCTGAGTTGGCGCCCGAGGGCAGCGTCCAGATCACGCGGTCACCCGCCTCGTTGAGCTTGAAGTTCGTCGGGTGCGCCGCGAGCGCGATGTGGCTCGCGTCGGTGGAGTGCACGCAGAACGCGTTCATGCCGTTGGTGAAGCACGGGTAGTCGGCGCGGTTGTCGAGGCCGTAGCTCACGAAGTTGAGATACGTGCCCGCGGGAATCGCGATCGACGAGTCACGAAGCGCGGGGCTCGTGCTGGTCGGGCCGAGCACGTAGAGGTCGCAGTTGATCGCGCAGTTCGTGAAGGCCCACGCCGTGGGCGTCGCGGAGAACGTGCTCACGTTGGTGAACACCGAGGGGTAGTCCATGCTCGGGGTGACCAGGCGCACCGCGTTCGAACTGTCGCGCACGAACCAGCGATCGTTCGAAGTGTTGGCGATCTGCGTCGCGGCAACTCCGACGCCCGGGTAGGTGTCGGGCGGAGTGCTGGGCGTCGCGAGCTTGATGCGCGAGAGCGCCGGGATTCCGGTGCGCACGACGAACAGCGCGGTCTCGTCAGAGGAGAACTCGAGGCGGCCCACCTGCTGCGCGGTCATGGCGGTGGGAGCATTGAGCAGCGGAACAGCGGTGAGCGTCGCCGTGCCGATCTCGTAGAAGAACACGGTCGAGCTGGCGAGGAAGCCACCCACCGCCGCGGAGTTCACGAACCAGGCGGCGAACTTGCCCGACTTCGAGATACGGTGACCTGAAGAGAGACCGGTCGCGAGAATGCGGAAGTCGTAGGTGGTGGAGTTCACCAGCGCGAGCCGCTGCACGCCGTCGCTGAACTGCACGAGGGACCACGGAACGTTGTCGTTGATGCCGTTCGCCACGGTGGTCGGGCCGGAGACGAGGGTGGTGTTCGACGTCCACACCGGGCGCCACCAGGTGACCTCCGCGCCGGGGAGCGACTGCGACTGACCGTCGACCACGGTCACGCGGCCGAGGAACTTCGGCGGGTGCTGCGAGGCGTTCGCGATCACGTCCCACGTGCCGATAGGCAGCGCGAGCGAGTACGCGCCGTTCGCCTGCGGAGTGGCCGAGACACCGGAGCCCGGCGCGTTCACGGTGATGTCGCGGGGCGTGCGCGGACCGTGGAAGGTGACCGTACCCGTCACCGTGCCCGTGAGCGGAGGGTCGTCAGTGAGGGTGATCGGAACATCGGGGTTGAGACCCCGCGCCACCGTCACCATCGCGGTCGCCGAGCGGAAGAACGGGGCGGTACCCACGCGCACCACGACGGCCTGGTTGCCGGTCGGGACATCGACCAGCGAGAAGCGGCCCATCGCGTCGGTGACGGAGGAGCTGTTGGTGCCCGTCACCACGACCGGCGCGTTCGCGACCGGCAACATGTTGTAGGAGACGGTGCCGCCGAAGCGGCCGACCGGAGTGAGGCGCAGATCGCCCGTGGTCGCGCCGGCGCCAGACGCGTTGACGCCCATCGCCACGCGCCCTTCCTTGGTGTCGGGCGCTTCGACGCTCACGATGTACGCGCCGGTCTTCATGTTCTCGAAGGTGAACGAGCCGTCGGCCGAGGTGCGCGTGCCGCGGATCTCCGGGCCGGTCGCGGTGACGGTGAGATCGTTCGCGCCGCTGCCGTCGGTCATCACCACGCGGCCGCTGATTTTCGCGGTCGAAGCGCGGAAGGCGAGCACGGGCTCGGGGGACGAAGTGCCGTTGGTCACGGTGGTGCTCACGCTCACCTCTTCGACGTCGGCGCCGCGCACCGTCGCGCGCACCACGTAGACGCCGTCAGGGAGCTTGTTCACGCTGAAGGTGCCGTCCATGTTGGTGACGGTCGCAGCGCTTTCGGGTCCGTAGATGATCACGGCGATGCCGCCGGCGTTGCCGCCTTCCACCGTCACCTTGCCGGAGATCACTCCTGAAGGACCGCAAGCAGTGAGCGCAGAGAGCAGCACGGCTCCGAGGAGCCAAATCGAAGTACGACCCATGAAGATGTTCCCTCCTGAAGGAGCCGTGAACGTATCAGCGGGAACGAAGAAGTCTCCCTCTCCCTGCGCGTGTAATTGAACCAACTGTCTCCTCTCCCCTCGGGAGAGGGTCGGGGTGAGGGTGAGTCACTGGATGTCCCTCCCCTCAATGCCCTCAATGCGAGGGCTCACTTCCGAAGCACGTCGAGAAACCTCCGCGCGGTCTGCTCCGCTTCAGCGTGTCGACCCTGCTCAACAATCCGCCGTCCGCTCACGAAGACGTCAGTCACCGCGGACCCGGTAGCCCCCAGCACCACACGCGCGAGCGTCGAGTCTTCACTGCCAAGCGTCGATGGATGATGGAGGTCGACGGCCACGAAATCGGCGGGCTCGCCGGCGGCGAGCGAGCCGTGAGTGAGCGAAAGACTCCTCGCCCCCTGCACGGTCATGAAGTCGAGCAGTCGAGCGGCCATTGAATCAGGCGTTCCCGCAGCAGGAGCGAGCACGTTGCGCCGAAGCCTCAAGAGCCGCAAATGCCCCTCGAGCTGCTGCGCTTCCTGGAGGAGATCGATGTGCGCCT
>CBIHPJ010000740.1:0-4409 GCA_966211295.1 uncultured Myxococcales bacterium
GCGCGACCGCGGCCACGGCCGCTCCGAAGTTTCCCCAGTGCGTCGGCACCAGCGTCCACGTGAGCGCCGCGCCCGCGAGCATTCCACCGAGGTGCGCGAAGCTGTCGAAGCCCGCGATCGGACCGATGCCCAGCCAGATGAGCATCATCACCAGGTTGCGACGGATCTCCGGCTGCGCCCACAGCGCGCCCCAAGAGCCGAGCGCCTTGCGTTGCAGCACGATCACGCCGCCGATCACTCCGAAGAGCGCACCTGACGCGCCCGCCGAGACCGCGTCGTGACCGATCACGCTCACCGCCGAACCCGCCAGTCCGCTCAGCAAGTAGATGACGAGGAAGCGCGTCGGCCTCATCGCGCGTTCGAACGGCGCGGTCCAGCTGAAGCCCGCGACGATGTTCCAGATGAGATGCACCGGTCCGATGTGCAGAAACATCGAGGTGAAGAGCCGCCAGTACTCGCCCTGCCACACCAGGCCGCGCCACGCCGCGCCGAACTTGAGCAAAGTCGGGATGCTCTTGGTCGAGCCATCACGTTCGGCGAGCGCGAACACCACGATGCAGATGGCGAAGATCGTCGTCGAGACCGGCGCTGCGCGCAGTCGTTGGAACAACGTGGGAGGTGCTTCAGGGGGCTGGCTGGGGACTTCGGAACTCACGCGACGGCCATAACACCGTAGGACTGAAATCCGTCCCGGTGACGATTCTCCTTTGGTTAGGCCGGGGTTCGGGCAGATTCCGCGCCGTCTCACTCACCTCAGGGGGTTTCACACATGCGTAAGTTCGTTGCGTTGATCGCGGTCGTCGGCTGCTTCGCTTTCGTGGGTTGCACCAAGTCGCAGTCGGAAAACTGCAAGAAGCTCATCGCTTGCTCCGAGGCGCTCAGCCCGGGTACCGGCGCCACCATGGAGTCCACCTACGGCAAGGACGGCGCTTGCTGGAAGAACGGCGACTCCGCCGCTGCGTGCACGACCGCGTGCGACAACGCGATGGCTGGCTTCAAGGCGATGCCGAACTTCGCCACCACCGACGCCTGCAAGTAATCAGCGTTTCGGTCGTTGAATTTCGAAGACGCGCCCGAGCCCCACGCTCCGGCGCGTCTTTCTTTTTGTCCAGCTCGAGACTTCAGCCGAGGGGCGCGTCCTTCAACCACGACGCGTAGCCCGACCACTTCGGATCCGGCCGGCGCTCGAACTCGATGCGATAGCCCGGGTGCTTCTGCGTGAGCGCAACCGCGACGCGGCCCAGGTCAGCGCCCTCACCGAAGTAGAAGTAGTACTCGCGCAATCCCGGAGTGGCGTAGCGGCGCAGGTACACCGCCCACCCGTTGCCATGCTTCTCTGCGAGCTGGATCAGATCTTCCTCGAGCGCGTCGAGGATCGGCGCTTCGGTCGGCGACCAGTACGCGCCCTTGGGATCTTCGCGACACCACACTCCGAACCAACCAATGTGTGGGAGCGCCTCCATCGGAGGTTCTCCGGCGAAGCGGTGGTCGAGCAGCACCTGCGCCTTTTTCTCGCCGTCTCTGATCTCGAAGAATTTCCAGGTCACGGCGCGGACGTTAACGCGCCCTCGTCAAAGCTTCACGCGCACATCCGGGCAGGGCCCAACCGCCCTTGCTCCCAAAGCGGACTCCAAGTCACGCTGCACGGATGATCGTCTTCGCCCTGGTGATGGTGTTGGCCACCGCTCCGAAGGAGAACCCGTTCAAGGCTCGCGTCGAGTCGTTGCGAACGCTCAAGCGGGAGAAGTCGAAGGACTTCGAGGCCACCTCCCAGAAGCTCCTCAAGGAACTCACCGCCGCGGCGAAGTCGAAGGACAAGGACGTCGAGACGCTCGTGCTGGTGGGACGCACGCAGTACTACCTCGAGGACGACGCAGCTGCTGCGCTCACGCTCGACGAAGCGATCAAGCTGAACCCCTCGGACGCCGACGCGCAGTTCTACCGAGGCATCGTCGCGCGCCAAATGAACGCGCTGGAGCCCGCGATCGGCTTCTTCAAGAAGTCCGTCGAGCTCGCTCCGGACAACGCGCGCAGCTGGTCTGAGCTGGGCGCCACGCTCGCCGCGGTCGACAAGTACGACGAGGCGATCGCCGCGCTGAACAAGGCGATGACGCTCGACCCGAAAGACGCGTGGAGCTTCTCGCTCGCGGGGCGGCTGATGATGGAGCAGGGAAAGGAGAAGGAAGGTGTGGTGCTCCTCGAGAAGGCGATCGAGCTCGAGCCGCGCGACACGCAGGCTGCGTACAACGCGGGCCTGCACTACCAGCTCACCGGCAACCCCAAGCGGGCGCTCGAGCTGTTCGAGAAGGTCGCGAAGGCGGATCCGAATGATTGGCACACGCTCACCAAGCTGGTGCAGCTCCATCAAGCGCTGGGCAACGTCGCCGAGAGAGATCGCCGCCGTGCCGAGGTGATGAAGCTCTTCCGCGAGGGGAAGACGGACCCTAAGCGGCCCGAGTTCTGCCGCGAGCAATTCGAGCTGAAGGGACAGCGCGTGATGGTCTTCGAGTCGTTCGAGCTGAAGGGCGAGCGCGCGGTGCGCTACTCGTTTCGCGTGGTGACGTTACCGGGAGAGAAAGTGGCGCGGGTGATCTCGCTCGGCTCGTACGACTTCACGACGAATTACATGCGCGAGAAGGGCGACCTGAAGCCCGATGAGCGCGCGTGGCACCTCGACGGCTACTTCCCGGACAACACCCACGAGACCTACGGCATCTTCACGAAAGAGCCGACTTACGAGCAGACGCGCGAGATGGTGCTCGAGGTTCTCTCGGGCAAGCTCAAGGCGGCGTCGAGCACCACGATGAAGAAGCAATGAGTGATCCCCCAAGGGGATGCTTCGCGATCAACGCGGCGAGAGCGTGCCCGAGATGCTCAGGCCGAGGCCCATCGGTGACGCGCTACAGTCAGGAGAGCGCGCTTCGAGCGCGATCTTCCCGTCCTCGAGTCGCTTCGCAGTGCCTGAGATCTTCCGGCACACCGCATCGGTGCGGAGCCTTCCGCTGAACGCGGGAAACGAGCAGCGGCTGTCGGAGAACTTGAGCGAACCATCGTCCGCGCGCGTCGCGTAGAGATCGCAGTACGCCTTCGCGTCGGAGGGATCCGCGAGGCGCAACGTCACGCCACCCACGGTGTTCGCCTTCGCCGAGGCCTTCAGGCTCAGCGGTCCTTCGAGCTTCATGCCGAGCTTCTCGAGCGCCATCGAGCTGAGCGAGTCGCGCGTCGCGCCCTTCGCCTGCACTTGCGCCGTCGCGCCCTCGAATTCCCAGGGGTCGGCTGGTTCGGCGGCAAGAAAGAGGAGCAACGCGAGCGTCGTCATGCGCTCAGTTTCTCACGGGACTGGCCAGCGCGGCGTTTCCGCTCGGTGACACCGTTTAGTGGAAGGTGAATTCGCCCTGAGGGGCGACCAATGACTGGAGGTCGCTCAGCCACGCCCCGTCTTCGAAGTTGGTCCAGGTGACGGTGATGCATTGCCAGCCCAGCGCCGTGAGTCGCGAACGTTGCCGCGCGTCACGATCGAAGCGTTCCCGTTGTTGATGCCAGAGGTAGCTATCGACGTGCAGCGCGACCTTGAGCGCTTCCCACGCGAAGTCGAGACGCATCACGTAGTCGCCCGCGAGATCGTAGACCTCGAGCGGTTCCTCGTCGGGAATGAGTCCGTGCTCGCGGAGCTTGCGGAGCACGCGCACCTCGAACGGTGAGTCGGTGACCGTGCCGCGGCGCAGCTCGAGCAGTCGCATCAGCGTGGAGAGACCCGGAGTGCCCTGCGGCTTGAGACGGAGCACGTAGCCTTCGAGCCACTCGGGGAACTTCTTGTACTTGCGGTACGCGGAGTCGAGGGCAAGCTCGAGCGGCGCTTCGGCGAGTTGGCCGGCGAGATCGACGATGGTGCGTTGCACGGTCGTCGTCGGCAGGAGGCGGCAGTAGACCCTCGTGCCCGGGCCGTTGCGTGGCCTGTGAATTCGGACGCCAGGATACGTTGCGATCGCATTCGGAGACGCGGACACGTCGATGATGCTCGGACGCTTGAAGCCATCCAACCCATGGAGCCATGCGGCGGTGTGGTGCGAGAGCGCGCTTCCTTCGCCCGCGATGAGCTGCGCTTCCATCGCGCCTCGTTCCCAGATGTTTGGCACTCCGCGCAGGCGATAGGCGAGCTCGTGAACCCGCTTGAGGTGGCCCTGCTCGAGCGCCCAAGCCACAGATGACCGGTGCACGAGCGCAGCGAGCACCTGCTTCCGCGAAACGACGCCGTATTGGTACTCGGACAGCGTGTCTAAGTCGTTCAGTCCAACCATTCACCAACCTCCGACGGCAGTTGTCTCATGACGCACCGACAACAGCCTTGAGGGTGGGCGGTGCTCAAGGTCATGGGCCGTTGCTCGAGACCAGCAGGCCTCTCACTTCGA
>CBIHPJ010000741.1:0-4391 GCA_966211295.1 uncultured Myxococcales bacterium
TGCGAAAGGGCGGCCGACATACGGTGTCGCACACCGAGTGTCAACCCTGCGTAGCTTCTCGGAGAACGATCTCTGATCCGATCTTGAGATCAGCTCTTCGGAGCCTGGACCGAAGCAGGAGCTGCTTCGGGGATCGGCGCGGGCGCGCTCTGAGGAGCAGGACCACCGCCCGGGCCGGACTCGCGCGGAGGCTTGCCTGAGGAACCGGCGGGGGCATCGCCCTTGCGCTCTTCCTTTTCCTTCTCGGCGGCAGCGAGCGCGGTGCGGTGCTGATCGCGAGCGCGCTGGGCGACCTTCGAGTTGGGCCCGAGGATCATGAACATCTGCTTGCCCTCGAGGCGCGGCGTCTGCTCGACGACCGCGACGTCCTTCAGGTCCTGGACGACGTCGTCGAGGATCTGAGTGCCGAGGTTGCGGTGCGTGATCTCGCGACCGCGGAACATGATCGTGATCTTCGCCTTGTTCCCCTCTTCGAGGAACTCGCGGACGTGGCGAACCTTGGTCTCGTAGTCATGCTCTTCCGTCTTCGGGCGGAGCTTGACCTCTTTGATCTTCACGACGACCTGCTTCTTCTTGGTCTCGTTCGCCTTCTTCTTCTCTTCGTACTTGAAGCGCCCGTAGTCCATGATCTTGCAGACCGGGGGCTTGGACATCGGGTTGACCTCGACGAGGTTCAGCCCTTCCGACTGAGCCTTCTGCAAGGCCACTTCAGTCGGCATGACACCGAGCTGTTCACCCTGTGAGCCGACGACTCGGACTTCACGGGCTTTGATTCGACGATCTGTGCGCTGGTCGCGTGCGAGAGCCAGGGTGCTGCTCCTTTGGAAACGTGTTGCTGCTACGTGTTGATTGACGAGAAGAAAACAGCCTGAACGAAGCGGCGCACCATAACGATCGGCCCGCAGCAGTCAAGCGGGCTGGGCAAGAAGAGCAGGTCCGTTACGCGGGCGGAATTGGGGCGGTCACCCGGCAGGTTTCAGTGGGGCAACTGGAGTGACGGGGGCCACCATGAACATCACCGACGTGAAAGTCTTCCTCGTCGACGAGGACAAGCTGCGCGCATACGTGACCATCACGCTTGATCAGTGTTTCGTCGTTCGCGATTTGAAGGTGATCCAGGGCACGGTCGGTCTCTTCGTGGCGATGCCAGCCAAGAAGAGAAAAGACGGCTCATACAAGGACATCGCGCACCCGCTGAACGCGGAGATGCGTGAGAAGCTCGAACGCACCGTTCTGGGCGAGTACGAGAAGGCGATTCGGGAGGCGGGGCCTCGGGCACCGCGCGAATCGCATCCCGAGCATTAGGTGGAGCATCGATAACGGGGAGTCCCCGCTCCCCGCTTATTGAATGGCCGGAGCCTTCGTTGTACTTCGCAGCTCATGCCCCGCAGCCACGACTTCAAGGTCTTCACCGGTAACTCGAACCGAAGCCTGACGGAGCGCATCTGCGAATACCTGAAGCGCCCGGTGTCGAAGGCGGAAGTGGGCCGGTTCAGCGATGGCGAGATCCAGGTCGAGATCGGCGAGAACGTGCGTGGCTTCGACTGCTTCATCGTGCAGTCGACCTGCCCTCCCGGGAACGATCACCTGATGGAAGTGCTGATCATGGCCGACGCCCTCAAGCGCGCGAGCGCGGCGTCGATCACCGCGGTGCTGCCGTATTACGGCTACGCGCGGCAGGACCGGAAGATCGCGGCGCGCACTCCGATCACGGCGAAGTTGATCGCGGATCTGCTCGAGACGGCGGGCGTGACGCGCGTGGTGTCGATGGACATGCACGCGGGACAGATTCAGGGCTTCTTCAACATCCCCACCGATCACCTCTACGCGTCGCCGGTGTTCCTCGACGATCTGCGCAAGCGCTTCCCGGTGAGCGACGATCTGGTGATCGTTTCGCCTGATGCGGGTGGCGTCGAGCGTGCTCGCGCGTACTCGAAGCGGCTCAACTGCCCGCTGGCGATCATCGACAAGCGCCGTCCGCGCGCGAACGCGTCGGAAGTGATGAACCTGATCGGTGACGTGGCCGGCAAGGACGCGATCATCATCGACGACATCATCGACACCGGCGGCACGCTGACGCAGGGAGCGGCGGCGCTGAAGGCCAAGGGCGCGCGCGGAGTGTACGCGTACATCGTGCACCCCATCCTCTCGGGGCCCGCGATCACGCGCATCAACGAGTCGGTGCTCGAGGAGCTGGTGGTGTCGGACACGGTGCCGCTCAGCAAGGGCGCGCAGGCGTGCGCCAAGATTCGCCAGGTGGGCACCGAGCGGCTGTTCGGCGAAGCGCTCGCGCGCATCTACCGCGCGGAGTCGCTCTCGAGCCTCTTCGTCTGACGCTCACTCGAGCGGCGGCATCTGGGTGGCGAGCAGCGTGAAGAGGTCGTTCCCCTGGGAAACGACCCAGTCCGCCGTGACGGTCAACGGCTTGCCCGAAGTTCGTACCGAGACGAAGCCGATCTCCTGCCTCGCGTTCAGCCGCGGGAGCACGAGGACGTCTTCGAACTGCATGATGCGCGGAAGTTCGGTCATGGGAGCGACCGGTAAGGGGAACGACGCCCGGCCGAGGGCCTCCGACTCATCCGGCTCCAGCAACAAGGTCATGAAGGGCGCTTGCCTGCGTTCGATCGACAAGGGGCGGGGGTTCACGATCAAATCGATGGTCCCCTGGAACGGACCGAGCGACCAGATGGCCTGTTCATCGATGGACAAGAGGTTCTGCGTGGCGAAGGTGCAGGAACGCACGGGAGGACACTGAGTTTGTGAACACCCGCGCTCGACCAGGCACCCTGCCCCCGACCAGGTCTGCACATCGTTCTGAATGATCACCAGGCCGTCATCGAAGGCGTAGCCCTCGGCGATGGTTCTGGAGCTCAACGCGGTGCCATTCCACGTGATCTCTCGAATGCCATTGCTGTCACCGCGAATCGCAACGTTTGGGAGCGTCGCGCCTTCGGCGCCGAAACCCACCGTGATCGTGCCATCCAGGCGCAACGCTCCGGGCAACGCCGTGCGGTGCTCGAGCTCGCCGCCGTTGCGCGACCAGATCTCGTCGCCACGCACCGCCAGCTCGGAGCCGACGAAGTGTTCCTGCACTTGCCCGTCGACTGAGTAGGACCAGATCTCCGGAGCGCGCTCGCACAACGTCAGACCTGCGTTCGTTCGAAAGGGTCCGCGAGCGCAGTTGTCCATGCGATCGATGAAGCGCCGGAGCATGGTGGGCCCGGTCGGGATCGCACGAGCGGCTTCGAGGTTCCGCGTCACCTTCCCTCCCGTGGTCCAATTCGCCGTCACTGACCAGCGTCCGGCGCGCTCGGGGGTGAACGGCACGCGCACGGAGAAAACCTCGGCGTTCCTCTCGGTGGTGAGCGGCGGCGCCGGCATCGCGGTCACGTTGCCATCGGGATCGACGACTTCGATGGACACCGACATGCCTCGGCCCGCGCAGGCCACGGTCGGCCCCAGCAGCACCACGTTCGAGGGTCGCCCTTCGATGGCTACTTGAGTGCCTTCCACCAGCGGCTGCACGAGAGGGCACATCCGCGGCGGCGGAGGGCCACACGAAACCAACACACTCGCCAACGCCACAGACACCATGCGCATTCGGTCGTCATACCGCGCGGGGCGACTGGTCGTCATGCAGTAGGGTCAAGCCATGCGGAACGTCTTGCTGCTCGGAGTGATCCTGATGGGCTGCACCGAAAGCCCCAAGCCACCCTTCCCCGAAAAGTTCTATTTCGGAGCGTCGACCGCGGGCTTCCAGGTCGACCCCGGGTGTCCCTCGAGCAACTGCACCGACACGCGATCTGACTGGTACCAGTGGGTCACCAGCGAGAGCGAGCTGCAGGACTTGAAGGAGCTGATGAACTTCGAGCCGCTCACGAACGCGCCCGGGTTCTGGGAGCTCTACGAGCAGGACTTCGATCGCGCGAAGAACGAGCTGGGCCTCAACTCGATTCGCGTCTCGATCGAGTGGAGCCGCATCTTCCCTAACGCCACTGATGGTCTCGAGGGCGACGCGCTCGCCGCGGTGGCCGATCAAGCCAACATCGCGGCGTACCACGCGCAGTTCGCGGCGATGAAGGCGCGCGGGCTGACTCCGCTGGTGACGATTCACCACTACACGATGCCCGTATGGATCCACGACGGAGTGGCCTGCCACAAGGACCTCGCGAACTGCACCAACCGGGGTTGGCTCGATCGCGATCGCATGGTGCGGGAGATCTCGAAGTACGCCGGCTTCGTCGCAAAGGAGTTCGGGGGCGAGGTCGATCTCTGGGCCACGCAGAACGAGCCGTTCGCAGTGGTGCTCCCGGGGTACCTGCTGCCTTCGAAGGACCGCGTGAATCCGCCCGGGCTCTCGTACCGCTACGCCGAGGCGAAGGCGGTGATGA
>CBIHPJ010000742.1:0-4381 GCA_966211295.1 uncultured Myxococcales bacterium
GAGAGAAGACTCCGTCGCCGCGCCGATCGTGATTGCCGGGAAGAATGATGGTCGGCCGCGGTCCACCGAGCTGCGCCTCGATGCCCGCGTGGAGGCGCATGAAGCCCTCCACCATTCCCGGCTTCGCCTCGTTGGTATCGAACACGTCTCCGGTGAAGACGATCGCGTCGACCTGCTGGCCCTCTTCCTTTTTCGAAGCGAAGAGCCGAATCAGGCCCTAGTAGAGCCTCGGCTGCGCCGACGGATCCGCGCCGTAGTGAAGTTCGTAGAGGTGCGCGATCCGTCGCATGACGGGGTGCACCCTACTCTCCCCCACTGACATGTCAGCGCATCACTTCGACGTCGTAGGTCCTCGCAACGGGCGCGGTGATGGTCAGGAAACCGCCCGGGAAATCGAGCCCACCGGCATTCGCCAACCGCGCCACGGGATTGAGCCCCGACCGATCCACACATCCACGCTGAGTGGCGCTCGCGCAGTCCGGCATCAGCACTCCGTCTTCGCGGAAGTCCGTCGCGTCGCCCTGGATCACCACGTAGCGAGTGCCATCGCGCTCGAGGAAATCGCTCGTGCCGCCCGGCACCACGAAGAGCGAACGCTCGTTCTCGACGTCATCGAGATCCACAGTAGGTGGCGCAGCGGGCATCAGCGTCTCCACGCGTGAAGGCAACCGCGGAATGCAGGTGCCCTTGCGCAGGAAGATCGGAAGCTCACTCACCGGCGCAGCGACGATCAGATCCGTCGGACCGGTCGCGCGCGTGTTGCCGTCCCATGAAACCCAGTCACCCGCGGGCAAGTACACCGAGCGGCTGACCGCGCCTTCTTCGATCACCGGAGCGATCAACATCCCGCCGCCGAGGAAGTACTGATCACTGATCGTCCAGCCGCGATCATCCGAGGGCTGCATCATCGCGAGCGCGCGAACGATCGGCACGCCCGTGTCCTCGGCCTCCGCGGAGTGCGCGTCGAGATACGGATAGAGCTGCACGTGGAACTGCGCCCACCGCTTGTAGTGCGCGAGCGTCTCCGCGTCGGAGTCGAGCTTCCAATTCCCCCGCGGATTGATGCCGTGATGCGTGCGCATCACCGGAGTGACCGCGCCCAACGACACCCAACGGAAGAAGAGCTCCTTGGTGGAGGTCGGGTTGGTGTTCGACTGGTACCCCGCGATGTCGTGCGCGTAGGTGCTCACGCCCGCGAGCCCGAGGTTGATGCCCATCGGAATCACCGTGGGGAGCCCGTCGTCTTTCTGAAAGCTCGTGCGCTGATCACCCGCCCACACCACGGGAGTGACGGCGTTGCTCCCGAGCCAGCCGGCGCGCGCGAAGAAGGTGCGCTGCACTCCGTCGGCGGCGCGCTCGTCCATCAGCTCTTGATTCAACTTCGCCCACTCACGCGCGTAGCGATTGTGCGCCTGCAGGGGATCCTCTCCGCTCGCGAGCACCGCGTCGTGAGGCAGCCACTCGCCGTAGTCCGCCATCCATCCCGTGAAGCCCTGGTCGAGCGCGCGGCGCAGGTAGCCCTTCACCCACTCACGCGTCTCCGGGCGGGAGAGATCGGCGAGGCCCGTCGGTTTGAAGGTGACTCCGCTGAACAGATACGCGCCGCCGTCGGGACTTCCCACCAGGTGCCCGCCATCGCGCGCCTCCGCCATGATGCGCGTGTCATCGACCACGAAGGTGTTGAAGTACGCCTGCCACGAGAAGCCCGCGTCGCTCAGCTCGGCCGCGAGCGCTTCAGGTTGCGGGTACAGCGTGCGATCGACGTCCCACTCTTCGACGAGTCGATATTGATTGGTCTCCTCTTTGCCGCCGCGGAAGTCCTCGGTCCAGATCGCGCTCGAAGGGATGTGATTGTCGCGCAGCAGCGTCGCGATGCGCCGCACCTCGTCGGGCCCGAAGATCGCGTCGTTCCACGGAGCGAACACCATCGGAGGCGGAGTGATCGGCCGGCCCAACACCGTGCGCGTCGCGCGATTGAGCGCCACCGAGGGCGAGCCTTCGTAGAGCCACAGGGTGAACTTGTTGTTCCACACCTCGATGCGGAAGACGTCTTCGCGCGAGCTGCAGACGTCGAAGATCGAACGCGCGTCGCTGCCCACCAGCCCCTGGTAGCCGCGATTCGACGTCCACGTGGGAAGCCCGAAGCTCGACGCGTGACGCGTCCCCTCGAGGAACCAGATGTCGGGGTACTCGTCGTCTTGCGTTCGCTTGCCGATGCCGGGCTCGCTCGTCCACAACGCGACGGTGTGACCGCGGTGATCGATGCCGTCGGCCTGCGCTCCGAAGCCGAGGAAGCGATCAGCCGCGGCGCACGAGAACGCGAGCGAGATGCGATTGGTGTCGGTGTTCGACGCGGTGAAGGTGATCGCGAGCTCGCCCACTCCGGTGGAGGTCGCGGCGAGCGACACCACGGCGTTGTTGCTCGAGTCCTTCCAGGTGCCCTTCGCGGTGGTCTTCGTCACCTGGTCCCACGCGAACTTCGAGCCTTCGGTCCACTCGGGCTTGTTGTCGGTGATCTTGAAGCTGCCGTACTGCATCTCGTAGCGCGCCTTACCCACGCGCGTCGCGACCGGAGCGACCACTGACGACGACTCGAGCAACACGCGATCGCTCGAGAGCACGGCGAAGCTCTTCTCGGTGCTGGAGAGCGTGAGGCCTCCCAGCTTCGGAGTCTCCGGAGCACAGGCCGCAAGCAGGAACACCAACAAATAAGAGGTACGCACGAGGCGTGCCTACGCTCTTCTGGGCAGGGCTCCAAGTGGCCGATTTCCCGGGCTGGGTCATCTTTCTGTCACCCGACCGGCGGAACCCATTGAAGGGAACCGCCCGAGCGCTGTTGAGTGAGAAATATGACCATCGATCTGGCCGAGGATCGGGATCTCGCCCTGCAGTTGCACAAGGTTCTGAGCGAGATCGATCCCGCGCGATGGCGCGACGAGATGGCGGCGGTGCTGAAGCCGAAGCTCCATGAGCTGCAGGAGCGCTTCGCGAAGTTCGCGCATCACGCGGAGCTCGCGGACACGCTGAAGACCGAGGTGCCGCACCTCGACAGCAAGGCGAAGTGGCTGGCGTTCAAGAAGCGCCTGCAGCCCGCGTACATCGAGCTCGCGAAGCGGCTGAAGGCCGAGAAGATCCACGTGCCTTCGCTGCGGCCCACGAACTACGCACGGAACGC
The DNA here is from genome assembly GCA_966211295.1 of uncultured Myxococcales bacterium. Taxonomy (GTDB): domain Bacteria; phylum Myxococcota; class Myxococcia; order Myxococcales; family Myxococcaceae; genus Archangium_A. The sequence continues at coordinate 3,176 of CBIHPJ010000742.1, forward strand.
GTTTCACATCGGTACCGCGGTCGCCGTGGTGACGCTGCTCGAGGTGCTCGACAACCCGGCGCTGGTGCTGATCATCGCGGTGGTGGGCACCATCGCTGCGTGGAGCACCGAGCTCGCGCGCCGCTTCAGTCCCAGCGTGAACGCATTGGTGATGAAGGCGTTCAATCCGGTGGCGCATCCGCACGAGGTGCAGCGAGTGAACTCGGCCACCTGGTACACCACCGCGCTGCTGCTGCTCTCAGCTACTCAGTCGACGCTGCTCTGCGTTGCGGGCGTGGTGGTTCTGGGCATCGGAGATCCGATCGCTGCGCTCGTGGGTCGTCGCTTCGGACGGACCAAGTTGCTGCATGGGCGTTCGCTCGAGGGAACGATCGCGTTCGCGCTCTCAGCGACGATCGCCACGTTCATCGCGTTCATGGTCTTCCACGGATCGCTGGGGCTCGGGCTCGCGCTCGGTCTCGCTGCTGCCGCGTCGATCGCCGGCGCGCTCGCTGAACTCTTCAGCTTGCGCGTCGACGACAACTTCTCGATTCCGCTCAGCGCGGCCGCGGGAGTCGTGCTCGTGACGACGCTTCTGCAAATCGCGGTCTGAACTCAGGCAGTTCACAGCGCGACATCCACGCGGTTACTCTTCGCGCATGTCCGAGCACGTTCGAGCACTCCTGACGCAGATTCTCGCTCTCCCCGCGAAGGAGAGAGTTGAGCTGATGGACGCCGTGGACATGAGCCTCGGGAGCCCCCCGGAAGTCGAAGCGGCTTGGGCTGCCGAGATTCAGCGGAGACGCGAGGCAGTGGCCGCGGGTACCGAGGAATTACTCGACTGGGCTGAGGCTCGCAGGCTGATTCACCGTTCACGTCGATAGTCGGTCTCCTCGTAGATCACCCAGAACGGGAATCCACTCACGCGGACTCGACGAAACTCCGGATCGCCCGGCACCTCGTGCCCAATGCCGGGAAATCGAGCGATCCGCTCGACGGCGTCGTCGAGCGCAATTCTGAATCGCTCCGCAAGCGCTGAACCCTCGGCCTCGTACCAGTCCGACGCCGCCGCAGCGTCGAGACTCGCACGCATGAGAACTCGCACAGGCTTCATGAGAGCCACGTGCTCGACCACTGAAACCCGCCCTCTCCTCGTGATGGGGAATCGGAGCGAGGAGAGGGCGGGCGATTCAGTGCGGAAGCGCCGCGCGCGGCGGCCGTTCGAAC
>CBIHPJ010000743.1:0-4376 GCA_966211295.1 uncultured Myxococcales bacterium
AGTCGATCGTGATGGGGAAGGAGCACGAATTGTAGAGCTGCACCCAGCGCACTGCGGAGTTGCAGCTCTCGCTCACGGTTCCAAAGCGGAGAATCGCCGGCGAAATCGTGAGGCAGTGGTTGATGGTCTGCGACTCACGCTTGAGCAGCCAACTTTGCGTCGAGTTCCCTGCGCCGTGCACGTTCAGTACACCAGTGATGCTTCTGGGCGCACCCGGCCGTGCCTGGACTGACGGCGTGAATGACGAGCCACTCTCCAGCCGCAGCGGGAATGGCGGCACGTCGAGCAACTCGAGCGCGGCGGGCGGGGTCGAGCTCAAGCTGAGTCCCGTCACGAGGCAGGTGCCGGGGCCGAGGTGGCGGATCGTGATCGGCGCGGGGACGTCGGTCAGCTCCACCTGACCCGACGAAAAGAGGCACGGTTCGAAGGTCTCGACGAGCGCGCGCACGGTGACGTTGACCGCGGGGTGTGCGCGATCGTTCGACAGGAAGGTCACCGTCCACTGCTTCGCTCCGGGCGTGGTGGGTCGCAGAGAGAGCGGCACGTCGAGCAGGCTCTCGGTGTCGAGCAGGGCGACGGGTTGCCACGGAACACACCGCGCGCCCGAGAAGCGGCCCACGCAGAGCTCGGTGCTGCCGTCGACCTGAGGCGGGTCGAACCCGAGCAGCGAACCCACGGTTCCGGTGTTGCGCAGGATGACCATCGTGGTCACCGGCTCGGCAGAGATGCCATTCACCAACGGGAACGACGGGAGCGACACTTCACTCGCGACCGAGAGACGCGGTCCGGTGCCGCGGCCCGAGAGTGCGACCGAGGAGCCGTTGATCTTCAGGGTTCCCATTCGAGCTTCGAGGTCCGAAGGAGAGAACCGAACGTTCAGCGTGCCGGTGGAGTTGGGCGCGAGCGTGCGCGAGGTCTCTTCGACGGTGAACTCGGGCGAGTCGACTGTGAACGAGAGCTGAACAGCAGAGGAGCTGGTGTTCGTGAGCAGGAGCGCGACGGTGCGCGACTCGCCGAGCGCCACGTCGCCGAAGACCATCGACGAGTCGTGCGCCACTTCAACCGAACCACAAGCCACCAGCCCGCACGCCGCCAGACAGAGGAACCGCATGGGTCCCTTCTTCGCCCTTCGGTGGCCTCGGGCGCAAGCGGTTCGCCCTGATTTGCACGTGACGCAAGCGTTGCACCCCGCGTGCTTTGCGTCGCTCGCACCCGATCGGCACGGACAATGAACTTTCTTTGCGCATGACCATCGTCTGCGCGACTGACTTCTCTCCTGCTGCGCGCCACGCGGAAGACGCCGCGGGAGCGCTGGCGGGCCGGCTCGGCCTGCCTCTTTGGTTGGTGCACGTGCTTGAGCCTGATGTGGAGCAAGTCACTCCGACTCAGCAGGAGCGGCTGCAGGCGATGCTTCGCGATCGGCTCAGCACGACGGGGGCCAGGCTCGAGGTGCTCACGAAGAAGCCAGTGAACGTCGCGGTGAAGCAGGGACGCGCTACGCCGGCGCTCCGTGAGTTCGCGAAGTCTCATGATGCGACGCTGGTGGTGCTTGGTTCCGCGGGGCACGGCGAGTCTTCGCTGGTGAAGCTCGGTGGAACGAGTGAGCGGCTCGCGAGCACTTCGGAAGTTCCCGTGCTCGTGGTGCGCGAGGGAGACAGCTTCCGCGAGTGGGCCGAGGGCAAACCGTTTCGCGCGCTGTTGGGACTCGAGGAAGGTGAAGCGAGCGCGAGTGCGCTGCGTTGGCTCTCTCGACTCCGCGCCGCGGGGCCGCTCGATGTCGTGGTGGGCCGCGTCTACTACGCGGGCGAAGCGCATCAGCACTACGGCGTCGCGGGGCAACGCAAGGCGTTCACGGATCCCGATCTCGCCGTGGAGGCGCTGATCGAACGCGATCTGAAGCGCATGGTGCCGAACATTCCGGGCAGCGGAGAGCTGTTCTACCGCGCGAAGTTGGGCATGGGCCGCGTGGCGGATCATCTGCTCGAGCTCGCGGAGATGGAGCGGTGTCAGTTGATCGTCGTCGGGAGCCACAAGCACACCGGCATCTCGCGCATGTGGAGTGTGTCGTCGGCGACGCTGCATCTCGCGCGCATGGCGGTGGCGACGATTCCGGCGGATGGGAAGGGCGCGGGGTCGCTCGCTCCTTCGCCGAGGCTCGAGCGGATCCTGGTGGCGACTGATTTCTCTGCGCTCGGGAACGCGGCGATTCCGTGGGCGTACACGATGGTGAAGCCGATGGGCGAGGTGATCCTCGCGCATGTCACTCCGAGTGAGGGGCTGACGGGTCAGCTCGCTGAGCTCTATGCGCCGGCGTTGCCGCAGCCGCACGCGAGCCCGAGGGTGGAGGCGGAGGTGGCGGCGCGGTTGCGTGCGCTCACTCCGAACAACGCGGGCGAGAAGGGCGTGGTGACTCGCACTGAGGTGGTGCGAGGGAGTGATCCGGCGAAGGCGATCATTGCGTTGTCGGAGCAGCTCGCTGTGGATTCCATCGTGATCGCTGCTCATGGACGCGCAGGCGTGGCTCGCGCGGTTCGCGGATCGGTGGCGGAGGCGGTGTTGCGTGGGAGTACGCGTCCGGTGCTGGTGGTGAGGCAGCCGGCGAGCTAGTCCTCGAGAGCGAAGGTGCCCTGGCGCGGTTTGCCTGCCGGTTGGAAGACGGCGGAGACGATGCCGCTCTTCGTGGTGCACGACTCAATCAACTTGAACGAGCTCGGCACGGTGCCCTCCGCGAAGAGCTTCTTCCCCTTCCCGAGGATCACCGGGAAGAACCAGAGCCGGAGTTCATCCACCAGGCCCTCGGCGATCAGCGTCTGCGCGAGGCCCGCGCTGCCGTGCACCTGCACCTCGCGGTGATGTCTGCGTTTCAGATCCGCCACGCCCTCGGCCACGTCGCGAAGGATCGTCGTCTCTTTCCAGGGCCCGTGCTCGAGGCGCCGGCTCACCACGTACTTCGGCTTCTCGTTGAGTGCGATCGCGATCTCGTTCGTGGGATCTTTCACCTTCGGCCAGTAGTTCGCGAAGAGGTCGTACGTGCCGTGGCCGAGCAGGAAGGCGTCGGCCTCGTGAAACCAACGCGAGGTGAGCTTGAGCATGTCGTCGTCGATGAAGGGCACGCTCCACCCGCCGTAACCAAATCCACCGCTGCGATCCTCCTCGGGGCTGCCGGGGCCCTGCATCACGCCATCGAGTGTGAGCAACGTGGTCATCGTCAGCTTCGCCATGTCGCACTCGTGTCGCGCTGCGATGTGAAGCGCCGACGGAACGCCGGGGAGATCGTCACGCATTTTCGGGGTCGCCCGGCACTGCGCGTGCGCGTCGTTAGGTTGCTGCATGGCGACGCGCATGGTGGTGATGGTGATGGTGATTTCGGCGACGGCGTTGGCGGGAGACGCGGTGGCCTCGCGTACACCGGCGGCGCGCAAAGCCTTCCTGCCTCCCTCCGACATCCTCAAGCGACTGGAGTCGTCACCCGTGCAGATCCGGATCTCGGGGATCGAGCAGCTGCAAGACGTGGCGCGCGGCCGCCTCGCAGACGAGACGTGGAAGCAGCTCGTGCAGCCGGTGGAGTATCCGCGGGTGAAGCGCAAGGGCGCTGCGATCACGCTCGAGTCGTGGCCTCGTCCCAAGGCGGTGGAGGTGACGATGGAGAAGGCGGAGCTCGCCTTCCAACACAGGGACTACGGCGAGGCGGCGTCCTGGTATCGGAAGACGCTCTCGATCGCGCCCGACTTCTACATCGCGCGCGCGTACCTCGGAGACACGCACCTCTTCGGCGGCAAGGGACCGAAGGCGGCGATCGCGGAGTACGACCAGGCGATCGCGGCGAACCCCGATGACTACCGGCTCTATTTCTTCCGCGCGAACGCGTACCGACAGCTCGACGATCTGCAGTCGAGTCTCTCGGATCTCCGCAGGTCGCTGGTGCTCAAGCCTCGCAACGCGGTCCTCCTCGGCGCGTTGCAGAAGGCGCGTGGTGCGATGGGCAAGGCGGAGCCCGAGGTGTTCGTGCCGCGTGGCTTCGTTCGCCGTGAAGGTGATTCCATCAGCGTCTACGCAGACATCGATCGTCCTGAGTGGCTCGCGTGGGCGAGCTGCAAGGCGATGTGGATGACCGACGAGGCGCACCGCAAGGACATGCTCGGCACCGCGGAGTATGGCTGGTCCACCATCGAGGAGCTGGAGTGCCTCGGCTCGCTGATGGGCATCTACGAGTCGCGCAAGGCGAGCGGTGAAGGGCCGACGGACATGCGGCTCGAGCGGCTGCGCGACATCATCAGCGACGGGCTCGCTCCGGCGTTCGTGGTGTACGAGCTGGGCTCGCGCGTCGATCCGCAGATCGTGTTGCGCCTCGACGACAAGTTTCGCGGGATGATGGC
>CBIHPJ010000744.1:0-4371 GCA_966211295.1 uncultured Myxococcales bacterium
GTCGCTGATGCCAGCACCTTCAAGAAGCAGGTGATGACGCGCACCCTCGATCTCCTCGGCAATCGCACGCCGGCGGGCAGCGCGGTGGAGATCTCTCCGACCTCGGGCGCGTGCGCGGCAGATCCTGCGTGCCGTCCCGGCGACAAGAACGGCTTCACCAACTGGGCGCCCTTCGGCCGCGTGTTCTACGCGGGCACGGGTTCGACTCCGGTCGGATCTTTCTCGAGCACGCTCACCTGCAACTAAGAAGGGCTCGTGAGGCTGCTCGTCGTCGACAAGTTCGCGTCGGAAGCGAAGGCTCTGCGCGAGCACTTCGAGGACCGATTTTCTGATCCTCGCCGCGCCACCGCGGATCGTTTCGTGTGGGATCTGTGGAACGTGCCCGGCCAGTACACGGCGCTCCGCACCCCGGCGTGGGAGTACTTCCCGAAGAAGCTCTACGACGCCTTTCATCAGCGCCTGGTGTGGTGGGGCCGCCGCACGCTCGGCTGCCACGACGTCTCGCCACCGTGGCTCTCTTGCTACGTGAATGGCTGTGAGCAGCGCCTCCATGGAGATCTCCCGCACGGTCCCGTGGCCTTCGTCTTCTCGCTCACCAGATGGGACCGCCGATCCTTCAGAGGTGGGGAGACGCTGATCGTGCGCGACGAGGTGCTCGATTTCTGGCGCGGCTTCGTGAGCACGCGCGCCGTCGAAGAGCCCGAGGTGCTCGACGAGGTTCCTGCTCGCTTCAATCGCCTCGTCGCCTTCGATCCGCGGCTTCCGCATGGCGTGCGCCGCGTGGACGGCTCCATGGATCCCACCGAAGGTCGCCTCGTGATCCACGGCTGGTTCGTGCAGCCGAGGCCGTTCATCGAAGGGCCTCTCCCCGAGTCCTCGTTGGAAGGTGCGATCGGCCGCGTGACCGAAGCGATCGGTCCCATGCTGGAGGACGGCCTTCCCCTCGCGGGACTGCTCTCCCTTGGCTTCCGGGTCACTCCGAAGGGGCGCGTCACCGGCCTGCAGACCCTGGCCGACACCACCCGGACCGTACCCGAGCACGCGGAGAGTCGTCGCCGACTCCTCCAAATGGCCAGCAAGGCTTTGAAACAGCACGTTTTTCCGCGGCGAAAACTGCCCAGCCGGGTGACGCTGCCGCTGGTTTTCGAGCGCTCAGACACCGGCCGCTGAAAGCTTGCGATCGAGCGGAACGGTCTGTTACACGCGACCGCGTCTCTCCTCCGCGCTCGTAAGGGCGGGTGAAGGCAGAAGAAAAAATACTCACACGTGCCGCGCCGGCCACGGTGCTCTCGACATGGGGTCGGGAGTCGATGCCGGAGGTTTTTTCCCTTCGGGGAGCACACGGGCACGTGGCGGATCACAACCAAAGCAGCACGTAAGGAAACGTTGTCATGAGCGAGAACGAGCAGCAGCAGCAGATGGCCCCCGCTGGCGGAATCACGATGCGCCAGATGCTGGAGGCCGGTGTGCACTTCGGCCACCAGACCAAGCGCTGGAACCCGAAGATGAAGCCGTACATCTTTGGTGCCCGCAACGGCATCTACATCATCGACCTCCAGAAGACGGTGGTGCTCGCCCGCGCGGCGCTGCGCTTCGTCTCTGACGTCACCGCGCGCGGTGGCTCGGTGCTCTTCGTCGGCACCAAGAAGCAGGCCCAGGACGTGGTGCGTGAGGAGGCCTCGCGGTCGTCCCAGTACTTCGTCACCAACCGCTGGCTGGGTGGCACGCTGACCAACTTCAAGACCATCAAGCAGGGCATCGACCGCCTCAAGGCGATCGAGACGATGGCCGAGGACGGGACCTACGCCCGCCTGCCCAAGAAGGAAGTCGCCGGTCTCGAGCGTGAGCGCGAGAAGCTCGAGAAGAACCTCGGCGGCATCAAGAACACCAGCCGCCTCCCGGGCGCAGTGTTCGTGATCGACCCCAAGAAGGAAGCGCTCGCGGTGCACGAGGCCAACCGTCTCGGCATTCCGGTGATCGGCCTCGTCGACACCAACTGCGATCCCGAAGGCATCGACTACGTGATCCCGGGCAACGACGACGCGATCCGCTCGATCAAGCTCTTCACCGGCAAGATCGCCGACGCCGCGCTCGAGGGCGCCGCTCGTTACCGCGCTTCTGGCGCTGCTGACCGTGACGCGCAGGAAGAGCGCCGTCGTCACGAGGGCCGTGGTGGCGGGTCTGAGGATCAGCGCCGCCGCGCGCCGCGCCGCGAGGGCCGTGGCCCCGTGGTCGAGCACAAGGGTGGCGCTGCCTCCGCCGTCGAGCCCGAGGGCGAGGCGATCGCCGCGGCCACCGAGCCGGCCGCGCCGGCCGCCGGTTCCGAGGCGAAGGCCGAGTAATCAGCCCGCCTCCGTTCGGAGCATCGGGAGCGTCGGCTCGTTCAACTGCGAGTCGGCGCTCTCTCCGTATTCTGGCTCAGTTGATTCCGCCCCCTCCCGCGCGACACGCAATTCAGGACGTGAAGTCGCGCTCCTAAGTTCGAAATCAACTGAGCGGCAACCTTTCCAACTTTTCAAACTGCAAGGAGCAACACGATGGCTGAGATCAGCGCTGCGATGGTGAAGGAACTCCGCGAGAAGACCGGCGCGGGCATGATGGATTGCAAGAAGGCGCTCACCGAGTCCGGTGGTGACTTCGCGAAGGCCGAGGAGTGGCTCCGCAAGAAGGGCGCTGCGTCGGCCGGCAAGAAGGCCGCCCGCGTGGCTGCCGAGGGCCTGGTCGGTTTGCTGGTGTCCGGTGACTCGAAGCTCGGCGCCATCGTCGAGGTGAACGCCGAGACCGACTTCGTGGCGCGCAACGCCGAGTTCGTGAAGCTCACCGAGGGCCTCACCAAGCACGTCTCGCAGCACAACCCCGCTGACCTCGACGCGCTCCACGCGCAGCCTTACGAGGGCGGCAAGACCGTGAAGGACGCGGTCACCGAGAAGATCGCCACCATCGGCGAGAACCTCACCGTGCGCCGCTTCGCCCGCTTCCAGGTCGACGGCAAGGGCGCGATCGGCAGCTACCTGCACTCGAACAACCGCGTCGCCGCGATGGTCGAGGTGCTGGGCAGCGACTCCGCTGACGCCAAGGCGCTCGCCACCGAGCTCGCGATGCAGTCGGCCGCGATGAAGCCCCCGTTCATCACCCGCGAGCAGGTCAGCGCGGACGTGCTCGAGAAGGAGAAGGCGGCGTTCAAGGACGAGCTCCAGAACACCTGGAAGTTCACCATCAAGGACGGCCCCGCGCGCACCGGCATCTTCCGCTCGGAAGATGCGGAGAAGGTGATGCTCGAGATCTCCGGCAAGCTCGAGAAGGTTCCGCTCAGCCAGATCGTGAAGCGCGAGCAGATCACCAAGCCCGAAGCGATGTGGGACAAGATCATCGCGGGCAAGCTCGAGAAGTTCTACGAGAACAACTGCCTCGTCGATCAGCTCTGGGTGAAGGACGACAGCAAGAAGATCAAGGACGTGATTGCGGAGGCCGGCAAGAAGGTCGGCGCCACGCTGTCCGTCGGCCGCGTCGCCCGCATCGAAGTGGGCGAGGGCATCGAGAAGGTGAAGGGCGATCTCGCGGCTGACGTCGCGGCGACCCTCGGCACCGGCAAGGCGTAAGTCACTTCACTGTCGTGAAGCACGCGAGGCAGGCCGGAGAATCACCGGCCTGCCTTTTCTCTTGCGGGCGCTGCTTACTCCGCGATCGTCGTGTAGCGGTACTCGGGATCTTCGTCGTCCTTCTGATCGCCGAGCACCGCGTTGGGCAGCACCTTCTTGAGCGCCTTCACGTCGGTGTCCGAGAAGTAGTTGTCGTCGAGCACCAGCTTCTTGAGGTGCTTGAACTTCGCGGCGTTCGCCTCGAGGGCCGCGGTCGCCTTGTCGGCGAGCACGCCCATGCTCAGGTCGAGCTCCTCGAGCTGCTTGAGGATCTTCGAGTTCGCCACCGCCTTGATCAGATCCTCTTCCCACTGGCTGTTCTTGAGACCGAGGGTCTTCACCGCCGGCAGGCCGCTGCCCTCGAGAATTCCCTTCAGGGAGGCCACGGTGGAGGTGCAGCCGTGGTCCTCTTCGCCGAAGAGCAGCTCGAGGTGCTTGAGCCTGGGCAGCTTCGCCGCACCGAGCTTCGTTGGCGCTTCCTTGTCGAGGCCGCCGGAGATGAAAACGAGCTTCTCCAGGTTCGGCGCCTCGATGTTTCCGAACTTGATCGGCGCGCCGTCGTCGCTGCCCCTCGCGCCCTGGAGCAGCAGCTCCTTCAGATTCGGAGCGGCCTTCCAGATGCCGCTGATGTCACCCACGCGGCGCCATGAGGGCTGGTCCATGTGATCCGCATCGGGGCTCATGTCGAGCGTCTCGAGCAGCGGGAGCGGACCGGCGGCGGAGATCGCCTCGG
>CBIHPJ010000745.1:0-4367 GCA_966211295.1 uncultured Myxococcales bacterium
TGAGCCATGACCTGATGGAGAAAGTGGCGATCGTCACGGGCGGCAGCGGCGGAATTGGCTCCGCGACGGTGAAGAAGTTCCTCGCAGCGGGAGCGAAGGTGCTCCTCGTCGATCGACACCCGAAGGACGTCGACGAAGCGCTCACGCGAATCGACTCTCCGCATGCGCGTGGCTTCGCAGCGGACGTCTCGAAGGCGAAGGAGGTCGAGGCGTACTTCAAGGCCGCGAGCGATTACTTCGGCGGAGTGGACATCGTCTTCGCGAACGCGGGCATCGAGGGACTGGTGAGGCCGCTTCTCGAGTATCCCGAAGCGGAGTTCGATCGCGTGCTCGCGGTGAACGTGAAGGGCGCGTTCCTCGCCATCAAGAACGCGATCCCGTACCTGCAGCGGCGAGGCGGAGGCTCGATCGTGGTGACCGCGTCGATCGCGGGGCTCGTCGGCTCACCGGGAATGACGGCGTACATCACCAGCAAGCACGCGGTGCTCGGCCTGGTGAAGACGGCGGCCATCGAGCTCGGTCCCATGAACATCAGGGTGAACGCGATCGCGCCCGGACCCATCGACAACCGCATGATGCGCTCCCTCGAGGACCAGTCCTCGCCGGGTCACTCAGAGGCCGTGAAGGCCGCTTTCACCGCGCAGGTGCCGCTGGGACGCTACGGACAGAACGACGAGATCGCCGAGATGGCGCTGTTCCTCGCCAGCAGCCGGAGCAGCAATTCGACGGGAGCCGTCTTCCTCTCGGACGGCGGCTTCGTCGCCCACTGATCTAGTAGTGCGGGGGACGCTCGTTCTGGGAGGCGTCCACCAGGCCCGGGTCACCCGCCATCTTCTCCCGGAGGCCACGGTAGGCCTCCCTGAGAGCGTCGAGCTCCTTCTGCTGACGCCACATCACTTCGGACAGGTCAGACACGAGCTTCTCGAGATGGGAGTACTTGGCCTCGAGATCGGCGAGTCGGGTCTCAGACATGCCGCCCTTATACGGGTTTTACGGTCAGTCGGTGCGTGCAGCCACGGTCATGGCGTGTTAGTGCCACTCTTTCCGTTCCCGAATCCCGAGCGACCTTCAGTGACCGACTCCGCTGTGACGATGCTGCCGCCTGACGATGGATCCTGGCTGAAGAATCTGAAGGCCGACGTTCAGCCAATGACCTTCAAGAAGGGCCGGCAATACGCGGAGGCCCGCCGTGTGTCGGGCCTCGCGCGCACCGACGTGGGCATCGCCGCCACCGTCACTGGCAGTGAAGGCCAGAAGTACCAGGTGCAGCTCGCGCCCACCGACGACGGCGGCATCGAGTCGATGTGCAACTGCGACGCGTGGGGCAAGTACGGCAACCACTGCAAGCACGTGGTGGCAGCCGGCCTGGTCTACCTGGCCCGTGTTCGCGCCCGCGCTGAAGCGAACGCGCCGATCCCTGCGCCCACCGCGGCGGCTCGCACCGACGAGCCCGTCGAGGAGAACGAGGCGAGCGAGACCGCCACCTCCTCCGATGCTTCGGACGAGGGTCGGGCGCAGATGGGCGACGGCGTTCCGCTCCCTGCGCTCGCAAAGCTCGAGAACTGGCTCGGTCTCTCGGCGCTGCCCGATCTCGAGTTCCACTACCGGCTCACTCCGACGCCTTCGACCTCGGGAGGCCGCGCCTGGATCATCGACGTGCGCCGCGCCGATCAGGCCGCGAAGGGTCCCGTGCAGGTGAAGCGGATTCTGTCCGCTGGCACTCGCATCGCCCCGGCCGATGAGCGCGTGCTCGCGCGGCTGGCGGACCACGAGGCTCGCTACGATTCGAAGGTCGTGCTCAACGACGAGGAGCTCGCCGATCTCTTCGACGTGATCCGGGGTCGCCGGGTGATCTACCGCGGCACCGCGATCAACTTCCCCACTGAGCCCGCGCGTCCGATCATCCGCCTGCACAACTCCCCCGAGGGCGCGGTCGCGAAGATCGAGATCGCGATGCCCGACGAGTCGTCGATGGCGCTGAAGGACACCGTGATCCTCAGCGGCCAGCGCACCTGGGCGCTGATCGGTCAGAACGCCTACGTGCTCGAGCCCGACTTCCCGCCGCGGCTGCTGCGCAAGTGGCTGCTCGAGCCCACGATGTCGTTCCCGCCCTCGCAGCTCGATCGCGTACTCTCGTTCTTCGCCGCGCACCTGCCGCGCTTCCGCCTCTCGCTGCAGGCCGATGGCATCGAGGTCGACGACACCACCGAGCCCAAGTTCCTCTTCACCGTCGAGGGCCGCGCCGACTTCGTGAAGGGCCAGCTCGCCGCGCGCTACGGCAAGTCGGTCACCGTCCCGGTGTCTCCGTCGGCGCAGCACCTCGGCTACGCGAGCGGACTCACCGACGAAGGCCGCAAGCTGTTCCTCCGCCAGGAAGTCGCGGAGCGCGGCGCTGCACGTCAGCTCCTCGAGCGTCGCTTCCGTTTCGACGAAGCCACCATGTCGTTCGAGGCCTCGGGCGACGCGGCGATCGACTTCTGGGCGCGCGGCCGCAGTGAGCTGCCCAAGGCGTGGGAGATCTTCGCGGCCTCTCCTCCGCGCGTGAAGATGCGCGCGAAGCTGAAGCCGAAGATCAAAGTGAACATGACCGCGGTGAACTGGTTCGATCTCGACGCCGAGTTCACCACCGAGGATCAGAGTGTCGATCTCGGCGCGGTCCGCATGTTCCTGGACTCGGGACGCAAGTTCATCGCGCTGAAGGACGGCACCTTCGCCGAGGCTGATCTCGAAGAGCTCAAGCGTGTCGCCACGCTGCTCGAGGAAGCAGGCGCGCTGCCGGGCAAGACCCGCACGCGGCTGCCGCTGTTCCACGCCACCGCGCTCGACATGCTCGCCACGCTCGGCGACGTGGAGATCGAGGGCAAGGCCAAGCGCGCGATGGCGGAGTTGCGCGAGATCGACGGCATTCCCCCGGTGAAGGCTCCGGAGGGACTCAACGCCAATCTCCGTCACTACCAGGAGGCCGGTCTCAGCTGGCTCTGGTTCATCTTCCGTCACGGTCTCTCGGGCGTGCTCGCCGACGACATGGGTCTGGGCAAGACCGTGCAGGCGCTCTCGCTGATGCTGAAGATCAGGAAAGAGCAGGGCAGCGCGCCGAGCCTCGTGGTCGCTCCGACGTCAGTGCTGCCCAACTGGGAGCGCGAGATCGAGCGCTTCACGCCCGAGCTCACGCACGTGACCTGGCACGGCGCCGATCGCCGCGAGAACGTCGAGAAGCTGAAGAACGTGGACCTCGTGCTCACGAGCTACGCGCTGATTCGCCGCGATCTCGAGGAGCTCAAGAAGCTCCCGTTCCGCACCGTGATTCTCGACGAGGCGCAGAACATCAAGAACGCCGACTCAGCCACCGCGCAGGCGTGCAAGTCGGTGGGCGGCGAGCACCGCATCGCGCTCACCGGTACTCCGCTCGAGAACCGGCTCACCGAGCTGTGGAGCCTCTTCGACTTCCTCATGCCGGGCTTCCTCGGCAACGCGGAGAGCTTCCACGAACGCTACGAGCACCCGATCACGGTGCAGGGCGACACCGAGACGCGCGACCGCCTCAAGAAGCGCATCCACCCGTTCATCATGCGGCGCCTGAAGTCCGAGGTAGCCAAGGACCTGCCGCCCAAGACCGAAGTGGTCACCTGGGTTGACATGGATGCGGGGCAGCAGGCGCTGTACCGCGAGGTCCTCGAGGAGTCGAAGCGCAAGGTCTACGACTCCATCGACAAGATCGGCTTCAACAAGTCGCGGATCTCGATCCTCTCCGCGCTGATGAAGCTGCGGCAGGTCTGCTGCGATCCGCGGCTGCTCAAGTTGCCGCCGGGCACCGCGCTGCCTCCGTCCGCGAAGCTGGAGCGCTTCTCCGAACTGGTCGACGAGCTGGTGCGTGAAGGTCACCGCGCGCTGGTGTTCAGCCAGTTCACCGAGATGCTCGAGCTGCTCACCACGCAGGCCGACGAGAAGCAGCTCAAGTACATGTACCTCGACGGGCGCACCAAGGACCGCATGTCGAAGGTCGACGCGTTCAACGCCCCCGATGGTCCGCCGGTGTTCTTCATCTCGCTCAAGGCGGGCGGCACGGGCTTGAACCTCACCGCGGCGGACTACGTCATTCACTACGACCCGTGGTGGAACCCGGCCGTCGAGGATCAGGCGACCGATCGCACGCACCGCATCGGCCAGACCCGCGCGGTGTTCTCGTACAAGATGATCACGCGCGGCACGGTGGAGGAGAAGATCCTCGGGCTGCAGCAGCGCAAGCGTGAGCTCGCGGCGGGCGTGCTCGGCACCGATCAGGACGTCGGCAAGGCGCTGACCGAGAAGGACGTCGAAGACCTCTTCAAGTTCGAAGACTGAGTCGGACCAGTCGGCGTCTCCAAGAC
>CBIHPJ010000746.1:0-4367 GCA_966211295.1 uncultured Myxococcales bacterium
CGTCCATGTAAAGAGCGGCTGGGGTGTGGGGCGGCCGGCGCCTCCTACACTGCGACCTGCTCCCGACGCGCGCTAGGTGGCCCCCACCCCCCGACCCTCTCCCCGCTGCGCAGGGAGAGGGAGAAACGGGCTCACTTCTTCACCCGGCCGTCGATCAGACGGCGGGAGAGCCGCGCGAACGATCCCTCGCAGGTGGCCGCGTCGGCCTGCAGCGAGCGCAACACCTCGGCCCGCTGGCCACCCTCCTGATTCAACCGCGTCAGCGCGGTGTTCACGCGAACGAACTCGCCCTCGCGCGTCACCAGCAACGGGAAGCGGCTCTTCACCAGCAGGTCGAACGCCTTGTCGAACTCGCCCGTGCTCTTGGACTTGTCGAGCCCGAGCTGGCTCTCGATCAGCTCCCACCACTTCGAGAGGAAGCGCACGCGCACGCCGAGCGACTCGACCTCGGCGTCTGCGAGCTGCTCGCGGATCTCAGGAGCCACGCCCACCGCCCCGACACTGCGGAGCAGCGCGTCGAGGCCCTTCAGCGCAGCCAGCTCTCCTTCGATCGCGTGCGCCGTGAGCTGCTGCCGGTAGAAATTGTACGCCTCGCCCGAGAGCACCTTCGCCGCGTCGGGAGCGACCAGGCGCGGAGGCGCGAGTGAGCCCGCGTGCTGGCGAACGCGACGCTCGATGTCATCGCGCGCCACGCGCACCGCCGACGCAGGAGACGCCCCTTCGCGCTCGAGATTGTCGGTCACGCCCTGCAGCAACCGGAGGAACTGATCGAGGCGTTGGAACGGCTGCACGTTCACCACGTCGCGCGCGTACTGCTCAGCGAGGGGGGCGAGCAGCTCGACCCGAAGTCCCTTGTGCGCCGGGGAGAGCTCCACGAGGCACCGCTCGAGTTCGCGCAGACGCCGGCTGTCGCCGATGAGGAGCTCGAGGGGTTCTCCTTTTCGTCCCGTCTGACTCTGCGTGAAGGTGCGAGTGGCGCGACGGCGGAGCGCGACGGAAGTGCGCTCACGAATCGTCTGCAGGTGGTTGCGCGCGGGCTCGACGATCTCAGGAAGCACGATGCCGGCGACCTTGATGAGCTCGCCCAGGCGCTCCAGCTCCTCGGCGAGGCTGGCGGCGAGACCGGTGACTCCATCGAGGCGCACGGCTTCGTCGAACTCGCTGCCTTCCGCGGCGAGCGCGATCATCTGAGCGGCCTGGTGACTGAACTCGGCCACGCTCTTCGCGAGCGACGGGAGCCGCGCGTGAAGCTCAGGCACGCGCTGAGCGAGCTCGAGCACGTCTCCGAAGCTGCCGAGCAACGCCACGCCACCGCGACCTTCACCCTGCCCCGCCATCCCGCGGGCGCAGCGTTGCTCCATCGCCTGCACCAGCAAATCCGCGGCGCGCAGCAGCGGCTTCCGATTGTCGGGATGACGAGGACCGGGAACCAGCTTGTCGCGCAGCGCGCGCGCGGTGGTACTGGCGACCGAGGCGCTCCAGTTGCGGCCCTGCCCTTCGACCACTCCGAGATCTTCGGTGGCCTTGAGATCGGCGGCCTCGCGCTCCATCGACTGCTGGAGCGAAGGCGCCAACTTCCCGTACGCCTGCGCGAAGGTCTTGTGCTCCACGCGGATGATCTCGAGCTGCGCGCGCTCGCGGGGATCCGAGGCGAGTTTGAGGAGCGAATCGAGCTCCGACTCAACCGGTCCACCGAGAATGAAGAAGTGCCGCAGCATCTCGAGGTCGGCGATCTCGGCCACCAGGCGCCGCTCAGGCCGGCGGTACATGCGATCGCGCACCACGATCGCCTTCAGCACCCACAGCGCCTTCACCATCGAGCGCTGCGAGAAGTACTTGGTGGGCACGTAGTCGGGGAGCTTGGTCACCTGCGCGAGCAGCTCACGCTCGAGCGCGTCGGCGAGCTCTTCCATGCCTTCGGCGACCAGCGGCGGCACTTCGACCGCCTCCACTGCCTCCTGAAGGACATCCAGCTGCTGCAACGTCATGCGAGCGTGCAGCGCGGGACGCTGGCCCGTCTGCGCGCGATGGAGCATCTGCCCGCGGCTGGAGCGGCGAGAGAAGCTCTTGGGCGCGAAGCAGATGAACGAGATGCGATCGGCGAAGGCCTGCAGGGTCTCGGGCGATCGCTGCAGCACCTCGGACAGGTAGCGGTTCGAGGTCATCACCGCGCACTCGCAGCGGCCCGGAGTGACCTTGCGGCCGTGCTTGAGCTCGCGCTCGTGCAGCACGTTCAGGATCGAGCGGAGCAGCATGTCGCGCCCGTCGAACACTTCGTCGAGGAACGCGTGCACCGCGCCGAGCATGCCTTCTTCGGTGAGGTGCTCGGTGCGGCCGGTCTCGGTGAGCACCTTGAAGTCCACCGGGCCGATGAGATCGGTCTGCACGGTGTTCTCGGCGAGCTGCTTGGAGAACAGCGACGGGCGGCCCGACTTCTCGTCGACGATGCGGCCGAGCACCGCGCCCGCGATGGCGCTCTTGGCGGTGCCGGGCGGGCCGATGATCAGCACGTGCTCCTTGCAGAGCAAGGCGAGCTCCAGCTGTGTGAAGAGCGACTCGCGCTCGACGAAGGCTTCTTTCAGCTCGGTGAAGAAGCCCCGGAAGGCCGCTGAAGACTCAGTGAAGCGGACCTCATCGGACCAATGGCTCGGTGCATTCACGGGGCGGTGAGTATAACGACGCGCCGTCTTTCTGGTCGCTCCGCCTCCGCGATCTTCCGCTTCGCTGCAGATCGTTACTCCGGCTCCGCTCAATTTCAGGTCGCGAACCCGATGATCGAAACTCCTCCCGAACCGCCAGAGCCCCTCGCGCCCCCGCTCAGCTTCACCACGGCGTGGACGGTGTTCTCCATGACCGCGTTCCTGTTCGTGGGGTTCGCCGCCCAGGTGGTGCACCTGGCGTGGGGGCTCTGGTTCTCGGAGATCGTGCTGTTCGCGGGGCTGGCGCTCATCGGCTTCCAACTGCTGGGGCTGAAGGCGCTTCCCGCGATGGGACTCGAGCGGTTCGACGCCCGCTCGTTCGGGCTGGGGTTCGCGTTCGGCGCGGTGAACTACCTCGCATGGGCGGTGCCGTTGATGGCGGCGGCGCAGGCGATCTTTCCGAAGTCGATCGTCGAGCAGTTCGACAGTGCGCGCGTCTTCGATCGCAGCACTCCGGTGGAGCTGGCCATGGTGCTCGCCGGAGTGAGCATCGCGGCGCCGCTCGGTGAGGAGCTGTTCTTCCGCGGTTTCATGCAGCGGGGGATCGAGGTGCACCGCGGGGGACCGAGGGCGATCGTGGTGACCGCGTTCGTGTTCAGCGCGTTTCACCTGGATCCCGTGGGGCTCACGGCGCGGTTTCAGCTGGGCGTGCTCTTCGGGTTGCTGGTGTGGCGTGCGGGATCGTTGTGGCCGGCGATCGCGGCGCACTCGGCGAACAATCTGATCTCGGCGGTGCTGTTTCTCGTCGGCGGTGACGAGGCGCGCGAGGCGGATCTCGATTGGCGCGTGCCGGTGGTGATGTTCGTCGTGGGGAACGCGGTGTTGTTCGCGTTGGTGCGCTCGAGTTGGGACTCGCTGCCGGTGAGCCGTCCGATGCGGTTCGAGCAGACGACTCCGCGCTCACCTGCGCGACTGTTCGCGCCGTGGGTGCTCGGTGGACTTGCTTCGCTGGGCGTCTTGCTCGCGGTGGATCTGCGCGGCGTTCAGCTGAACGTGATGGATCTGCGGCTGCTCACCACCAAGGAGATCCGCGAGCGCAAGGACGTGAAGGAGCTCCGCGCGCAGGCGCGCAGAGGAGAAGTGCCGCTCGAGGAGTACGAGGCGAAGGTGAGATCTTTGAAGTGACGAATTGCTCCCTCTCCCTGCGCCAGCGGGGAGAGGGTCGGGGTGAGGGGCTTACTTCGCCGGTTCCTTCAGACCCTTGTCGAGATCGTCGACGGCCTGCTCCACACCGGACTTGAGGCTCTTCCAGGCCGACTCGCTCGCTTTCTTCACCTGGGCGAGCCGCACAGACGCGTCCTTCTCTGCCTTTTCCAACTCGGCGAGCCGCTCCTTCGAGCCCTTCTCGAGCTGCGCCTGCTTGTCGTCCTTGAACGCCCTGGTCTTCGCCTTGAGCTCCGTGAGCTTGGCGTCCATGCGCGTCTCGAACTCGGTCTTCTTCTCGTTCACGTACTGCTTCGAGGCGTCGACCGCTTCAGCGGTCTCCTTCTTCACCTTCTCGCCCGAGGTCTGAGCGAGTGCAGTCAGAGGCAGGATGAGGGTCAGGGCGAGAGTGCGCATAGGGAACGTCTAGCACCGCAGGGCGGGCCCCGCCCCCCCCCCCCCCCCCCCCCCCCAGGCAAGCGCGCAGCCCGGAGGGTCGCCGACGAGCGCACACACCCAACCCAC
>CBIHPJ010000747.1:0-4361 GCA_966211295.1 uncultured Myxococcales bacterium
TCTGGGTGAACCGCCGGACGTTTCACCAGCGCGAGCATCGCCTCCAGCTCCGCGTGCCCGTCGCCGGTCACCGGGATGGTTCGCAGGCTCTCGAGTGAGCAGGTGAGCAGTTCCATGGGCCGCATCCTGCGCCCAGTCGTCTCCTCCATTCGAGCGGCTCCCCAAAGACAGCCGCGGCCCCTTGAGCCGTGCGCAGCGGGAAAGGAGATGGTACGCGCGCTCCCCGAAATGGCTCTCTCCATCGGAATCGTCGGCCTGCCGAACGTGGGCAAGTCCACCCTCTTCAACGCGATGTCGAACGCTGGCGCGCTCGCCGCGAATTATCCCTTCGCCACCATCGAGCCGAACATCGGCATCGTGCCCGTGCACGACGAGCGCCTCGCGCAGATCGCCGCCAAGGTGAAGCCGCTCAAGCTCATCTACACGACGCTCGAGTTCGTCGACATCGCCGGCCTGGTGCGTGGCGCGTCGAAGGGCGAAGGCCTGGGTAACCAGTTCCTCGCGAACATCCGGCAGGTCGACGCGGTGCTCTACGTGCTCCGCTGCTTCATCGACGACAACATCACGCACGTCGAAGGCAGCGTCGATCCGCAGCGCGACAAGGACGTGGTCGACACCGAGCTCTGCCTGAAGGACCTCGAGACCGTCGAGAAGCGCCGCGAGAAGACCGCGCGCAACGCCAAGGGCCCCGGCAAGGAAGGTGAGCTCGCCAAGGCCGAGCTCGCGGTGCTCGACAAGGTGAAGGCCAAGCTCGACGCCGGCATCCCCGTGCGCGGCCACGACCTGATGGACAACGAGCAGGAGCTCATTCGCGAGCTCTTCCTCCTCACCAACAAGCCGGTGCTCTACATCGCGAACGTCGCCGAGTCGCAGCTGAGCAAGGCCGACAGCGATCCCATGGTCGCCAAGGTGCGCGCCATCGCCGCCAAGGAGAAGGCGGAAGTGGTGGTGCTCGCCGCCGCGCTCGAGGCCGAGATCCAGCAGCTGCCCGAAGAGGACCGCGCCTCGTTCTTGAAGGACGCAGGTCTCGATGAACCGGGTCTCAACAAGGTCGTGCGCGCGGGCTACCGGATGCTGGGCTTGCAGACCTATTTCACCGTCGGCGAGAAGGAGTGCCGCGCCTGGACGATCCACAAGGGCTACACGGCCCCACAGGCGGCCGGCGTGATTCACACCGACTTCGAGAAGGGCTTCATCAAGGCCGAGGTCATGTCGTGCAAAGATCTCCTCGAGCTCGGCTCTGAGGCGGCGGTGAAGGACAAGGGGCTCCTGCGCATCGAAGGCAAGGAGTACGTGGTTCAGGACGGCGACTGCATGCACTTCCGCTTCAACGTGACCACCTGAATCCCCGAGGGGATGCTTCGAGATGACCCTCCGTCTCCATTTCCTGGCGCGCGCGCGGGTGTGGTCCGAGGTCGTGGTGTCCGGGGGCGACCGTGTGTTCGTCCCCACGACTGAAGTGCTGATGCCCGGCGCGCAGGTCTCCGTGGAGATCGACGCGCCCGAGTTCGAAGTGCAGGTCAACGCCACCGTGCAGCAGGTGAGGCCGCTCGGCGTGGGCCAGGCCGCTGGCGTGTTCGTGAAGCTCGACGCTGCGTCGCTCGAGAAGTTGCGAGCGCTGGTCGCCGAGCATGATGACGCCGCGCGCGTGTCAGGTCGTGCCGAGCCGCGCGCCGACTGCGATCTCCCCGCGAAGGTGCTGCGCCCGCTGGTGATGACGGGGTGCACGCTGAAGAGCCTCTCGGCGCACGGAGTCACCCTCAAGACCCCGCAGCCGCTCGACAAGGACCTGCAGGTGGAGATCTCGGTGCAGCTGCCCGATGGCACCGAGGCCGCGCTGGCCGCCGTGGTGTTGTGGACGCGGCCCGATCTTTCGATCGCCGGACTCAAGCTCCTCAACGTCGATGGGACGATGGAGAAGCGGCTCTTGTATGCGATTGAGACCCTGCTCGGTCAGCGCACGCAGGGTCCTTCGCTCGCGCGCGTGGTGCTCGTCGCCGATGATGATCCGTCGATCCTCGACTTCACCTCGCGCGTGGTGACCAAGGCGGGACATCGCGTGATCCGCGCCGAGCGTGGTGACGTCGCGCTCGAGCTGATTCGCAAAGAGCGACCCGATCTCGTCTTCCTCGACGTGTTGATGCCGGGGCTCGATGGTCTCGAGGTGTGCAAGGCGATCCGCGCAGACGCCGCGCTCGCGCGCACTCCGGTGATCCTGCTCTCGGCGATGGGTGAAGATCGGCTGATCGCCGCTGCGAAGAACGCCCAGGCTGATGGCTATCTCACCAAGCCGATGCGGCTCGACGCGATGCGCGCGTTACTCGCCGAGAAGCTGACTCACCGCTGAGAACGCCAGGAGACCGCGGCACCGCGCACCACTCCGCGCGCGAGCTCTGCGCCCTTCTCTCCGATGAGCAGCACCTGGGCGGCGCCGCCGATCTGCGTGACCTGCGCCTGCCACGTGCGATGACCATCGATGGTGCTCAGGGCGATCTGCGCCTGACCGTCGGAGTGCTGCAGACGAAAGCTGTCGTACGCGGCCTTCACCGGCTCGGGCAGCGAGGTGAGCTGCTTCACCACGAACGAGGTCGGAAGCTTCGGCGCGCCGTGCAGCTCGAGCAGGTCGGCGTAGTCCTTCTTCGCCGCCGTGGTGAACTCGAGAGTGCCCGGGGCCAGCTTCGCCGCCGTGGGCGCGCTGCCACCTTGCAGCTTCGAAAAGAGCGCCATCTCCCTCGACAGCCGCGTGGCCTTCGAATGGTCGGCGGGGCTCAAGCTTCGCGAAGCGGCACGCTGGGGAAGAGGTGTGAGGCGCATCTGGTTCCATTGTCGGAACAGCGCGTCAAAAGTTGCGGCTGAGCTCAGGAAAACCGGGGGTTTCTCGTGGATCGAGAGGGATCTCTCAGAGGTCACGCCGGTAACCACGCGAACACCGGGAGGCGCGAATCTGCGAGTCGTCTCGGACGAAGCCGTTCCGCTCGTAGAAGGCGATGGCCGCGGTCATTTCGTGGGTGGTGTCGAGGACGATGCGCTTGCCGCCCTGCGCCTGCACGTGCGCGAGACAGGCGTCGAAGAGCTGCTGGCCGATGCCTTTTCCGCGCGTGCCGGGGTGCAGGTACATCTTCCGCAGCTCGAAGATGCCGGGCCCGAGCACGACGACTCCGGCGGTGCCGACCACGGAGTCACCCTCGACGGCCACGAAGAACGCGCCGCCTTCCGAGGTGTAGCTCTCGGGGAGCTCGCGGAGTTGTTCATCCGTGCTCGCGCCCTTGCCGAACGCGATGCCGAACTCGGCGAGCGTGGTGCGCACCAGCTCGACCACGCCGCTCACATCTTTCTTCTCAACGGGCCGGATCATCTGAGGTCCACCCATATCACCACGCGTCTCCCTCTCCCTGCGGCAGCGGGGAGAGGGCCAGGGTGAGGGGCGAACCTAGCGAGCGCTGGTCCTCGGCCCGAGCTTCGCGCCCTGACGAACGAGCGCGTCGTGCACGAGCGCCTGATCAACGAAACGATCAATCGCCTTCCAGGCAGACTCACTGAGCAGAATCCCGATGTGATCGACGCCCTCGAGGCGCACCAACTCCTTCGGACCCGCGAGCCCTTCGTAGATCCGTATGGAGTGCTTCATCGGCAAGTAGGTGTCCTCGGAGCCGTGAAGCAGCAGCGTGGGCACCGTGATGTTCCGCGCCGCGCGCTCGGGAGAGATGTCGGCGACCTTGAACTGGCCCGCCTCCTCGGCGACCGCGATCGCTTTCGCTTTCCCCTCCGCGCCGAGAATCGCCGGCGCGTGATCATCGATCACGGTGGTGAGATCAGCGAACGCCGCGCCAGCGACCACCACGCGCACCCGAGGATCAACCGCCGCCGTCTGCAGCGCGACCGCGGCACCGAGCGACTCGCCGATGAGCACGACGGGGAGCTCGCGTCCCCACTTGCCGAGCGCGACATCGATCACGTTGCGGAGATCGCCGACCTCTTTCGCACCATAGGTGACGAACTCACCGGTCGAGCGGCCATGCGCGCGTTGATCGTACGCGACCACCCCGATGCCCTGATCGAGGAAGCGGCGCGCGTGCGAGACGAAGTGCTGGCGATTGATGTCCTTGCCGTGAACGAAGACCACCACCGCGCGCGCAGGAGTCGCTGGAGTGAAGAGCCAGCCATCGATCGCGATGCCGTCACTCGTGGTGACCTCGAAGGCCTGGTGAGCGAGCGCAGGCTCGCCGATGACCGGCACACGCATGGGCAGGAGGAGCGCTCCAGCGGCGGCATTGCCGGAGACACAGCCCGAGGTGATCAGGATCAACGAAACGAGGAGCAGGCTTCGAGACATGGCGCAGCGGGTCAGCACGCCCCGTGCC
>CBIHPJ010000748.1:0-4355 GCA_966211295.1 uncultured Myxococcales bacterium
CCATTCGTGTCGGAATCCGAGATCTCGTCGGCGCCAGCAAGAGCTACATCGAGGCGCAGGTGAAGAAGGCGAACCTGAACGGGAACGCCTACCTGACGCAGGAGGAGGCGAAGAAGCTCCCCGCTGACTTGCGCGACAACTACGAGAACTTCCGCAAGGCGGGCCACGCGCGCGTGTCGGTGAAGCAGTTCACCGAGAGCTTCACCGCGTACGTGTCGAAGAGCGCGAAGGCCGCGGACAAGAACGGCGACGGCGTGCTCACCAAGACGGACGCGCGCAGCCTGCCGAAGGATCTTCGCGACAACTTCCTGAACTACGTGACGGCCACGCAGGCGCCGACTCCGACTGCGCCGGTGAGCGAGACGGACAAGGGCCGCGCTGCGCTGAAGAGCTACATCGACAACGTGATCTTCAATACTGGTAACCCCGAGGGCGACTCGTTCCGCTCGAACATCCTCGATGGGCAGTCGCCGGCGGTGGTGGCGGACATTCGCAATCAGCTCAACGCCGCGGCGGCGACCTGGTCACCCACCGCTCCTGACTGGGAAAAGTTCGACGAAGGGAACGGCAACGTCACGTACGCCGGCCGCTTCTTCCAGCTCTACACCGAGGTGCGGTTCAAGACGGGCCAGCAGATGCCCGAGGTGTACGTCGAGATCGATTGATCCCCCAGGGGGATGCTTCGCGATCAGCGCTCGATGACGTTCACCGAGTAACCCTGAGGAAGCTGGAGATCTTTGAGCGCGCTCCGCGCCGCACTCGGATCCATTCCCACTTCGAGTTCGACGGTCCGCAGTCGATTCACACGCAACATCGCGCTCGGTCCCGTGGTGTTGGTGATCTCCATCACTTCACTCGCGCGTCTTCCATCCGCGAGCTGGAGATCCTCGATCGAGCTGGACGGACTCATCACGCGGATCTCCGTTCCATCTTCGAGTCGGCCCACGTTCACTCCGCCGATCGCGAGTTGAAGCAGCTGAGCGATTCCCGCCACGCCGCGCACCGGCTTGAGCACCTGCTCTGGAGCGAAGCCCGGCCACGGAGCGCCGACCCACTTCGCGTTCTCCTTCACGAGGAGCTCGCGCGCTTTTCCACCGAGCGTGACGAGCTGCTCGAAGTCAGGACCCTGCACTCGAACGACCGAGTGACGATCATCCATCGAGCGCAGCGCGAGCTCAGGCACGTCACTCATCCGCGGCGGCTCCTCGGGGAACATCACGGTGAGCTCGTTGCCCTCCGCGGTGATCACGGCGTTCGGATACTGGGAAGACAGCGAGTGCAGCGCCTTCTCGACTGAGACGCCGGGCGCGCTGAGCAATTTTGCGGTCCGCTTCGGAATGAACGGAGTGACCTTGATCTCGGGATGAGAGGGAACGCCGAACTCCGTCTCTGGCATCGCGCGCACGGTGACGAGGATGTCCTTCGCGGTGGTGCAGGGACCCGCTTCGGCGCCCACCTCGAGGCGAGCGACGTCGCGAAGACGAATCTGCTCGCCGCGCAGCTGGAGCATCTGCAGGTCTTCGAGGCGGCCCTTCTCGAGTCGCAGCGCGAACTGCCCGCCGGGAAGCTGACTGTTCATGTCGCGGATCGCGCTCAGCACTTCGCTCGGATCGAGCGCGAGCGCGCGGAGCTTGTCTGGATCGAGCGTGATCTTCAGCTCGGGATCCATGTCGCCGCAGAGGCGGATCTCGCGCACGCCAGACTTCACCTCGATGGCGCGGCGGAACACGTCATCGAGCCAGCGCGTGACCTCGACTCTCGTCATTCGTTCGGAGTGCGCGATGAAGAAGCGCGTCGTCGAGTCGACGTCGACGCGCATCACGTTGGGAGGACCGAGCTCCCTCGGCAGCTCCGGCAGAATCTTCTCGAGCGCCTCGTGCACGAGCTCCACCGGATGGCGCGCGTTGACGCCGATCGCCGTCACGTCTGCGCTGACGGTGACCGAGCCAGAGCGGACCTCGGTGCGGATCGACTCGATGCCCTGCACCTGGCTGAGCGCCTGTTCGAATCGTTCAGCGACGTCGTTCTCGGCGAGCGACACCGAGAACCCCGGAGTGGATGCGACGATCGCGAGGTGCTCGGTGTAGCGCGCGTGCTCGAGCCGGTACTCCGCGAGCTGGTACATCGCGAAGAAGCCGAGAACGATGACCGCGAAGAGCGCGGCGACTCCCTTCGCGGCGTTCACCTCAGCCGACCACCTTCACCAGGCAGTAGTCGCGCTTGCCCTTCTGCAGCACGAGGAAGCGACCGTTGATCAGCTTGTCGGCGCCGATGTTGAGCTTGGGATCGTTCGGCACCTTCTCCTTGTTGATGGAGGCGCCGTTGCCCTGGAGCAGCTTGCGCGCTTCGCCCTTCGACGCGACGAGCTGCGACTTCTCGAAGAGATCGACCACGTTGATGCCCGCGTTGATCGCCTCGCGAGTGATCTCGGCCTGCGGCACTCCGGCGAACACCGAGAGGAAACGCTCGTCGCTCAAGCTGGTGAGCTGATCGATCGTGCCCTTGCCGAAGAGCACCTCGGTGGCGGCGAGCGCGAAGTCGAGCTCGTCCTTCCCGTGTACGCGCGTGGTGATGTCCTTCGCGAGCGTCTTCTGCAGCACGCGGTTCTGCGGTGCGGCGTCGTGCTCCTTCTCGAGTCCTTCGACGGTCGCGCGGTCGAGCAGCGTGAAGATGCGGATGTAGCTCTTCACGTCCTCGTCGGAGGCGTTCAGCCAGAATTGGTAGAACTCGTACGGCGACGTGCGCTTCGGATCGAGCCAGAGATTTCCGCTCTCCGTCTTGCCGAACTTGGTGCCGTCCGCCTTGGTGATCAGCCGAGTGATCAGCCCGAACGCCTCGCCCTGCGACTTGCGGCGAATGAGCTCGGTGCCGGTAGTGATGTTGCCCCACTGATCAGAGCCGCCCATCTGCAGCTTCACGCCGTGGTTTTTCCAGAGGTGGAAGAAGTCGTAGCCCTGAATGAGCTGGTAGGTGAACTCGGTGAAGCTCATGCCCTCGCGGTCTTCACCGGAGATGCGCTTCTTCACCGAATCCTTCGCCATCATGTAGTTGACGGTGAGGTGCTTGCCGGTGTCGCGGATGAAGTCGAGGAAGCGAACTTCCTTGAACCAGTCGTAGTTGTTCACCAACTGCGCTGCGTTCGAGAGACCCGGAGAGAAATCCAACAGCCGCTCGAGCTGCGCGCGTTGACCCGCCAGATTTGCTTGCAGGGTGTCGGCAGAGAGCAAGTTGCGCTCGTCTGACTTGCCCGAGGGATCGCCCACCATTCCGGTCGCGCCGCCGACCAACACGAATGGCGTGTGACCCGCGCGCTGGTAGTGGAGCAGCGTCATCACCTGCACGAGGTTGCCGACGCCGAGCGAGTCCGCGGTGGGGTCGAAGCCGATGTAGCCGCGGACCTTTTCCTTGTTGAGCAGGTCCTCGGCGCCCGGCATCGCCTCGTGGAGCATTCGCCGCCAGGTGAGTTCTTCGAAGAAGTTCGTAGTCACACAGGGTGGCTACGGAACGTGGACCCGGATTGCAACGGTGCTGGTAACCGAACTGTGCGCGGCGCGTAGGGAGTGCATGCCCGTACTCCCCTTGCTGACCGTTCTTGCTGCCTCCCCTCAGCCGCCAGAGTTGGGGAAAGTGACCTGGCTGCGTGACTTCGACGCGGCGGTGAAGGTGTCGAGAGAGACGAAGAAGCCGCTGCTGGTGTTGTTCACCGAGGTGCCCGGCTGCCACACCGTGGTGGGCTTCGGTGACGAGGTGCTGTCCGATCCGAAGATCGTCGAGACCATCACGCGCGACTTCGTGCCGGTCGCGGTGCTCAACAACGTCGAGGGTGCCGACGCGAAGGTGCTGAGGTCGTTCAACGAGCCGAGCTGGAACAACCCCGTGGTGCGCATCATGGACGCCGATCGCAAGCCGCTCGCGCCGCGCTTCGACGGGCCGTACAGCATCGGGGCGTTTCAGCGGCTGCTCACTTCGATGCGCGTGTCCACGAAGACCGAGAAGGTCACCCTCGCCGCGGGCTGCTTCTGGGAATGCGAAGCGCGCCTCGGGAAGCTCGACGCGGTGAGAGCGTCGCGCGTGGGCTTCCTCCAGGGCGATGAGGTGGTCGAGGTTGAGTTCGATACTTCAGTGATGAACCGTGAGCAGGTCATCGCCGAGGCAGGCAAGCTCGGGTGCGCGAACCGCGTCTTCACTCCGAAGGAAGCGACGGCCATTCGCTACTCGGAGAAGGACACGAAGTACTTCCTGCGCGGCTCGTGCTCCATGGAAGGCATGACCGAGCAGGAGAAGGTGCGCTTGAACGCCAAGTAATCCCTCTCCCTGCGCCAGCGGGGAGAGGGGCAGGGGAGAGGGGCGTACTC
>CBIHPJ010000749.1:0-4341 GCA_966211295.1 uncultured Myxococcales bacterium
CCCGTTCCTTCGAGGGTCGCGGGGCGGGACTCGAGCTGCACCCAGTGCGGCTGGAAGATGTTCAGCTCGGCGGCGTCTTCGACGGTGACGATGCGCTCTTCTTCCTGAATGAAGGAGCTGATCACGTTGAGCAGCGTGGTCTTGCCCGAACCAGTGCCGCCGCTGATCACCATGTTCTTGTGAGCCTTGACGACCATCTCGAGGAACTCGGCCATCTGCGGCGTCATCGACTTGTACTTGATGAGGTCGGCCACCCCGAGCTTGTCGCGCTTGAACTTACGAATGGTGATGCACGGCCCCTTCAGCGCGAGCGGCGGAATGATCGCGTTCACGCGAGAGCCGTCTTTGAGACGCGCGTCGACCAGGGGGCTCGACTCGTCGATGCGTCGGCCGATGGGCGCCACGATGCGCTCGATCACGCCGAGCACGGCGGCGTTCGACGAGAAGATCTTCTCGGAGAGGCGAATCTTTCCCTTCTTCTCGATGAAGATCTGGTTCGCGTGATTCACCATGATCTCGCTGATGTCGTCGTCAGCGAGGAACGCCTCGAGCGGCCCGAGACCGAGCGCTTCGTTGAGGACGTCGGTGAGCAGCATGTCGCGATCGACGTCGTCGGGGATCTCACCGTCGCCGTCCATCTGCGCGAGGATGTCTTGAATCGCCTTCTCGGTGCGGCGCCAGAGCTCTTCGTCGCCGAGCCGATCCATGTCGAGGCGGCGGAGATCGAGGTACTCGATCAGACGATCGTGAATGTCCTTC
Source organism: uncultured Myxococcales bacterium (assembly GCA_966211295.1). Lineage (GTDB taxonomy): Bacteria > Myxococcota > Myxococcia > Myxococcales > Myxococcaceae > Archangium_A. The sequence goes on from CBIHPJ010000749.1 coordinate 760, forward strand.
TGCAGCGTGGCGTACGCCTCGACCGCGGGGTCGACGTTCTTCCGGCGGCGCGCGGCGTTGGCGAGTGAAGCGGGCATGCCCTTCGGGGGCTCAGGAGGCGGAGCCTCTTCTTCCTGCGGCTCCTCTTCCTGCTGCTCTTCTTCCTCGTACTGCTCTTCCTGCTGCTCTTCTTCCTGCTGCTCTTCTTCCTGCTGATTGGCGTCGTAGCCTTCGCTCGACTCGCCCTCGTAGTCCTCGGGAGGAGCGTCGACGTTGATGATGTAGTCGCCGACGTAGATCTTGTCGGTCGGGCGCACGACGAGCGGGCCGCCGATCTTCTTGCCGTTGACGAAGGTGCCGTTCGTACTCTTGAGATCGACGACGATGTACTTGCCGTCCTTGAGAACGATCTTCGAGTGGTACTTCGAGACGTTGCCCTTGTTCAGGACGATGTCGTTGCCAGCGAGACGACCGATGGTGACTTCTTCTTTTTCGAAGAGGAGGTCGCGGGCCTCGCCACCCTTCTCGGCCAGAGTGATGAAAAACATGGTGACACCTTACCATGGGGCGGCAACCCTACGGTTTAAGAACGAAAAACCCGCCGCCGGTCCAGATGACCGACGACGGGCTGTAGGAGCCACTCCCACCGGGAGCGGAGCATGGTCCAGCGACTGCTGGACCATGGAGCGCAGCGACCCAAGAAATCAGTCGAAGATGCCGAAGGTCACTTCGCCGCGCGCCTGCTTATAGCGGCTCTTCACGTCGTCGATGATCGTGCGGATCTTGTCGGAGTCGGGGTTCACGATGCGCGGGGTGACGAAGATCACGAGCTCGCGCTTGTTCGAGTCGAACGCGCGGTTCTTGAAGAGCTCGCCGATGATCGGAATGTGACCGAGGCCGGGCAGCTTCGAGACCTGCTTCTGCTCGTCGTGAGCGAAGACGCCTGAGAGGACGATCGTCTCGCCGTGGCGCACGGTGACGTTGGTCTTCACCTTGCGGTTGCGGAAGCCGGGAACGGTCGCGCCACCACCGACGGCGACGGCGACGGAGACGTCGACTTCCGAGACCTCGGCCTCGATCTCCGTCTGGATGTTGCCGTTGCGGTCGGCCGTGGGGCGGAGCTTCAAGATCACGCCGTACGGCTTGAACTCGACGGTGAACTGGTTGTTGGTGATGAGGGGAATCGGCACTTCACCGCCGGCGAGGAACTCGGCCTTCTCACCGCTGGCGCACACCAGCTTGGGCTGCGCGAGCAGACGGCCGTAACCGTCGTTCATCTGGAAGCCGACGTTGAACTGCGAGCGGCCGGTGCCCGAGGCGGCAAGAGAACCTTCCGCGAAGTTTCCGGGGAAGAGCTCCTTGGTGATGTTCACCGCGGCCTGCGCCGTACCGGAGATGTCGGTCGGGTAGCGGATGCCGTAACGATCCGTCGACTGGCGGCGGATTTCGACGAACTGCACCTCGCTCAGGATCATGCGCTTGATGCCGACCACCAGCAGGTTCTCGACCTTCTCGCCGATCGCCTTGGTGATGAGCTCGGCCTTCTGCAGGTCCTGCTGCGACTCCACCGAGCCCTCGAGGAAGATCGTGGAGCCGACCACGTTGGCCTGCACGTTCTTGAGGCCGGCCTTCTGGAAGGCGGCGTTCAGGTTCTGCGCGACGAGCTTCTTCGCGTTGGGCGCGATCTTCACGAAGCTCTTCACGTTGCCGTAGAGGCCGACGACCTGGTCGATGCGATCGGCGTCGGCCTGGGTGTACGCCTGGCCGTCGAGATAGATGCGATCGCCGACCATGCGAACGTTCACGCCTTCGATCTCACCGAGCAGCTTCTTGATCTCGGAGATGATCTCGTTCGGGTCCTGCTTGCGCACGGACACGAGGTAGCTCACGCGCTGACCCGAGGTCTTCCAGACCAGCAGCGTCGTCTTGCCTTCGGTCGAGCCGATGATGAGGAGCTGGTTGTTGCCGATCGTCTTCACGTCAGCGACGTTCGGATCGCCGATGGCGACGCGCTGAATGCCCGGCACCGTGAGCACCTTCTGGGTGCCGACGCCGAGAGCGATGTTGCCTCCGTCCTGCGACAGCGCAGGTACGGCAAGGACCATCGCGAGAACTGCCACGCTGCGAACCAGACTCGAGCGCATCGCCACCACTTCGCGCATCGTCAGACTCCCCTCGAGAAAAAATGCTTTAGCCAACTGCTCAAAGTCTTAAGTCTTCAGGACCACCACATCGCCCAGAAACTGCCGAGCGCGATCGCAACTCCGTACGGGATGCTCCTCTTTACTGGGTTTGCGTCCGGTCCATCGACCTTTCGCGCAAGCACGCGGCGCACGGTATCAGACAGCGCACCCACCCAGATCAAAGAGACGATGGCCTGAAAGGCCCCCGCGAGGCTGACGAAGACCATCGCGGCGAGGGTCAAGGGCATCCCGAGGGTGGCGCCCATGACCCCGGCGAGCTTCACGTCGCCCCAGCCCATGCCCTTCTTGGAAGAGAGCGCGAAGGCTCCGAACCAGAGGAGCGTCGCGCCGAGGCCGGCGAGTCCCGAGAGCAAACCCGAATCGAGTGCGCCCGCGCCTTCGACCCAGAAGCGCGCCGCGAGCGCGAGCACGATCGCCGGGTACGTGAGGAGGTCGGGGATCTTCTTCCACTTCAGATCGGTGGCCACGCCGATGACGACGGTGACCCCGAGCAAGATGAAGAGGAGCTGTCTCAACAAGCCAACAAGTCAGCGGTAGACGAACTTCACCTTCTCAGAGCAGATGAAGTACTCGTCGCCGTCTTCGATCTTGCGGCGCTTGATGCGCTGCTTGTTGAACCAGGTGCCGTTCGAGGAGCCGAGGTCTTCCAGGAAGAACTCGCCCGCGTCGCGCACGATCACCGCGTGCTCGCGAGAGACCTTGCCCGAGTTGATCACGAAGTCGCAGTGCTTGCCGCGGCCGATCACGAAGCGCTCCTTCGCGATGCGATCGAGCTCACCGCCCTCGAGCATCATGTAGAGCGCAGGCGCCCCGCCCGCTTCGCCGCCCATGTCGACGTCGACTTCACCGTCGCCGCCGTCGTCGCTCTGATCGATCGACTGATCAGGAGGAGGCTGGTTGTTCTGATTCTTCGACTTGATCAGGCGCTCGAGCTCAGCGGCGGTCTCGAGGACGCGCTCCTGAACTTCGCGGCGAACCGGATCGTCGTCCATCGCGCCAGCCGCGGGAGGCGGCTGCTGCACCGGCTTCAGCATCGGCGGCGCACCACCACCACCAGCCGCTGGGCGCGCAGGCGGAGCTGCACGAGGAGCGGCAGCAGCCGCAGGAGCAGGCTTGACCGCGGCACCGCCACCACCAGCGACACTCGCTCCAGCTGCGGAGTCGAGGAAGCCGTTGAGGCGGGCGAACATGAACATCGCCTGGTTGATGAGCGCATCCCGATCGCTTCCCATCTGTGACGCCATCTCTTCGAAGGCGCCCCAGATGTGATCGGCGATCTGCACTTTGCGCGCGGGCCGGCTGCTCGGATCCATCATTGGGGTGACTGTTTACCCTTGGAGGCTGCGGGATGCTTCAACGATACCAGCCATTTCGGAGAGCACAAAACTACCGCCTGCAA
>CBIHPJ010000750.1:0-4338 GCA_966211295.1 uncultured Myxococcales bacterium
GGTGATGGGCGTGCCCGTGCTCGGTCTCTTCGGCGATCTGCAGAAGGTGCTCGACGAGAAGCCGGTGGACCAGGTGGTGCTCGCGCTTCCCCTCGAGGAGCAGCCGCAATTGCGTGAGCTGATGGAAGTGCTCGCGCAGCGCACCATCGACGTGAAGGTGGTGCCTGATCTCTTCAGCTACGTGACCCTCCGCGGCGGCCTCGAGGAGTTCGGCGGGTTGCCGATCATCAGCCTCCAGGGCGCTCCGCTCGAGGGGTGGAACCGCATCGCCAAGCGCGTGTTCGACATCGGCGTGGCGGGACTGGCGCTGCTCTTCCTCACGCCGGTGATGTTCGTGCTGGCGATCCTGGTGAAGCTCAGCAGCCGGGGTCCCGTGTTCTTTGCTCAAGAGCGCATGGGCATCGATGGGCAGCTGTTCCACATGTACAAGTTCCGCTCGATGAAGATCGACGCGGAGGCCGAGGGCGCGAAATTCGCGACCGAGGGTGACCCGCGGCGCACCGCGCTCGGCACGTTCTTGCGGAAGACCTCGCTCGACGAGGTGCCCCAGTTCTGGAACGTGCTGGTCGGTGACATGAGCCTCGTGGGACCGCGGCCCGAACGGCCGGTGTTCATCGAGGAGTTCAAGAAGCAGATCCCGCGTTACCACCTGCGGCACATGGTGAAGTCAGGGATCACGGGCTGGGCGCAGATCAACGGGCTGCGCGGCAACACCAGCATCAAGGACCGCATCGACTACGACCTCTATTACATCGAGAACTGGTCGCTCATGTTCGACGTGAAGATCCTGGTGCGTACCGCGTTGGGTGGGTTCCTCTCGAAGAACGCCTACTAAGGAAGCCGCTTGCTGCTCGCGCTCGCACTCTCGCTGTCGTTGGCCGCTCCTCCGAAGGAGCTGCCCAAGCCGCCTCCTGGTGTAGGGCCGACGGCGTACGACTCGGCGAAGTTGTTCTTCCTCGCCGGTGATCTCGCGCAGGCGCAGGAATGGGCGCGCCGTGGCCTCAAGCGTGAGCCGAAGACCTGCGGTCCGCTGAACGCGCAGCTCGCCGAGTACAACTCGATGGCGAGTCACATCGACGAGTTCACTCCGCAGGAAGCGAAGACCTTCCTGGAGATCGATCGGAAGATCTCTCCCACGGTGCGCGGGAAGATGACGGAGAAGGCCTTCACCCGGTACGTGGTGAAACCCCTCGAGCTGGCGAAGTCGAACGCGGCGGGTGACGTGCCGCGCGCCCTGCAGTTCATCGAGCTGGTGCTCTTCGTGGATCCGAAGAATCCCGACGCGCTGGCGCTCAAGAAAGAGCTGTTGGAGCCAGGCAATCGGAAAGACGGTGGGACGTAAGGGGCGACCATGCGCGCTCTTCCGCTCCTGGCCCTCCTTTCAGTCGTCAGTTCCACCTCTGCTTTGGCTGCCGACAAGGTCACTGAGTCCCGGAAGATCGGGGACTTCCAGAAGATCGCTGTCTCTGGAGGCCCGACCCTCGAGGTGAAGAAGGGGCCGACCTCGCTCACCCTCGAAGGCGCGAAGGACGACGTGGCGCGGTACACGACCGAGGTGGTCGGTGGGGAGCTGCGCATTCGCAGCACCTCGAAGGGCCTCTTCAACAGCATTGGGCCGGTGATCATTCGGGTGACGACTCCGAGCCTGTCGCGGCTGGAGGCGAGCGGTGGGGTGCACGCTTCCTTGAGTGACGTCGCGGGACCGAAGTTCGGCGCGAACCTGTCTGGTGGTGTGCAGCTCGACGCGTCGAAGCTCGCGGTCGACTCCATGGAGATGGAGGCCTCGGGCGGCGTGACGATGAACCTGTCGGGCAAGGCGCGCGACGTGAAGCTGAACCTGTCAGGCGGCGTGGAGCTCAAGGGCAAGAACCTCGAGACCGCGCAGGTGATGATCGACGCGAGCGGCGGCTGCAGCGCGGACCTCACGATCAAGGAGTCGGTGATCGGTGACATCTCCGGCGGCGTGGGGCTCACCGTGCGCGGCAATCCTCCCAAGTCGCGGGTCAACACCAGCGGCGGCGCTGACGTCGACTACATCGACTGAGCGACGTAATACGCCCGGCATGAAGAAGCCGGAGCCGACGAACGCGACGACGCAGGAGAAGTGGGAAGGTCTCGCCCAGTCGCTCGCAACCAAGGGCGTCGAGCTGAGCGCGATGTTCGGAATGCCCGCGCTCAAGTTCAAAGGCAAAGCCTTCGGCGGGCTGTTCGGTAACTCGGTCGTCTTCAAGCTCGAGGGCGACGCGCACGAGAAGGCGCTGAAGCTCGACGGCGCGGTGCTCTTCGACCCCTCCGGCATGGGGCGCCCGATGAAGGCCTGGGTGGTGATCCCCTCTGCGCACTTCAAGAAGTGGGGCGAGCTCGCGCAGGCAGGTCTCGAGGCGGTCAGCTCTTCGCTCAAGCCCGCCAAGAAGAAGAAGAAATGACGAGCTGCGGGCTAGGCTGGCGCCCATGGTCACGCTGATCGCTTTGCTGCTGACGAGCGTTCCGGAGGTTTCCGCGAAGCCGAAGCTCGCCGTCTCCGGTGACCTCACCTACGCATCGGGCCTCTCGCCAGGAAACGTCGTAGGCCTCGGAGCGGGAGCGCGGTTCAGCTTCAAACACGTCTCGCTCGGCGTGGAGTTTCAGTTCCTGCCGCCCGGGTACCACGTGGTGGATCAGCGTGATTCGGACAAGCTCCGCATCCGCGATAACCCGACCGTGTTGTCCGGATCACAAGGCGTCGGCGGAGTCGTGCAGGTCCCTCTATGCTACCGCTTCGGTCCTCTGAGCGCTTGCGGAGTGGCGACGGTCGGCGCGGTGAGTCTGCGCACCAACGGCTCACCGACGCAGGGTCTGTGGCACCCGGTCGTGTCCGCGGGAGTTCGGCTTGCTGGCGAGTTTCCGAGCGATTCGACGGTCCGTCTTCGCGCTTCTGCGCAGGCGATGGGTGGCATCGTTCGGCCGACTGATGGCTTCTGGGAAGCCAGTCCGATTCAGCTCGGGTTCACGCTCGGCCTCGTCGTCGACGCGATCTGAAGAAGCTGAGTCAGGGGCCGCCGTCTCGTTGGCCACACTCGGCGATCGCGGCGGGCGAGGTGTCGCAGCCGCCTCCGAAGAGGCAGCACCCTGCGCAGTTCGAGGCGTTGCAGTTGGCGAAGTCCTCGGGACACTCGCACCGATTTCCTGGGCGCAGGCACTTGGGTGGGCAGCTCCCAGAGTTACCGCAGCCAGCCGTCAGGGCGAGAACCGCCGCGACGATCGCGGCCCGAATCACGACGCCTCAGCGAGGGCGAGCCCGAGCGTCTGCACGCGCTCGGCGTCGGGGAGACCGAGCTGCGTGCTGAACGCGGGATTCGGCTCGCTGCTGAGCTCCTTCATCGCGTTCTCGAGGGCAGCCGCGCGCGCCTCACGCACCCGCCGTCGCGCCGGGAGCGCGAGCTGGGACTCGAGGTGATTCGCCAACGCATGACTCCACACGGAGTGACCGAGCTCGTCGGCGCTCACCTGCGCCATCACGTTGCGCACCGTCGGATCGCTCGCGTGCCGTGATTGGTGCAGACCGATCAACGCGCCCAGCGTCTCGCGCACGCAACCCTCTGCAGCGTTCTCGAGCGCGATGTCTTCGAGCGAGCGTTGAGTGTCTCGCGCCGGAGTGACGCTGAATCTTCCGCCGTGCGCCCGAGCGAGGCCTCCGACCAGCCGCGCGTGCCGCACTTCTTCTCTTGCTGCTCGCCGTGCGCCGCGGGTGAGCGAGCGATGGACTCCGTGACGTTCGAGCTCGCGGGAGAGCTGCGCGAAGGCGAGGGCAGCTCCGGCTTCGTGCGCCGCCATGTTCGCAAGCTCGGATCCGAGAGCACTCTTCGCGCAGCCGCGCGGCGTCACTCCATCGGTGAGCCGTCCGATGCCGCAGAACTGGTACCAGCAGATCAGATCGTTCACTTCTTCGACCTGGCAGCTCTCGATCATCGCGCCGAAGTCGGGGCAGTCCGTCACGCAGAGCTGCGGATCCGCGAGCCCGCCACCGTCGAAGGTGACCGAGCGGCCCGAGCTCGTCACTGCGTAGCCGCCGCAGCCCCAGATCACGTTGAACATCATCCCAGCGTCGGAGCCCGCGTCTTCGATCTCGCCCGCATCGGGGCGGCCCGCGTCGAACACTCCGGCGTCGAAGCCCGCGTCGCTCCCGGCGTCGCGGAAGTCCTTGGAGACGATCACCGACGCGTTGGGCTCGACCACCAGCGGCACTTCTCTGCGTCCGCAGCCCGCGGAGAGGACGAGCGGGGTGGCAGAGACTCCGAGAGCCAGCCGGCGCAGCCACTTCTTCAAGTCCTCGTCCGAGCGCATGACCTGGATCATGCC
>CBIHPJ010000751.1:0-4324 GCA_966211295.1 uncultured Myxococcales bacterium
CTGGGTCGCTCCGCCTTGGCCCAGGTCCTCGCTTCGCTCCGGTCCTGGCTGGTCCAGCGTGGCGCTAGACCGGCGTCGCTCCCAGAGTCCCGCCCACATGCGCGAGAGCAGTCCGCCCTTCGCGCCCTCCGGAAGCTCGCCGCTCGGATCTTCCTGGTAGGGCTTGCGCGTCTTCATCACGTAGTCGAACCACGGGTGCGTCACGCACCAGTTCGCGTTCTGGTCTTTGCCGAGGTGGTGGTCGACGTGCCACGGCAGGTTCTCCTTGGCCCACTCGGGATCCTGGTGGCTGCGTTTGTGGACGCGGTAGTAGCGCGCCATCGCGAACCACAACGTGCCCGTGAAGAACGGCGCCACCGGGAAGAGCGGAATCGCGGCCACTGCACCGAGCGCGAGCGCCAGCGCCTCTTTGCCTTGAGGTGACCAGGTGAAGAGGCTCCGCGTGTACTGCGGATCGACCATGTCGTTCTTGAAGGCCTCGCGGTGATGCTCGTGCCAGTGAAAGGCCCAGAAGCTCTTCCGGCTGCGACCCAGCCCGTGAAGCATGTGCTTGTGGAGGAACCACTCTCCAGCGTTCGACGCGGCCAGACCCAGCGGGATACCCAACATGATGTGCCTCCTCGTGAAGAGGCGGCATGTATGACCGATCGGTCACTTCATTTCAAGTCCGGCTCAGCTCCATTTCACCTCGTAGGTGGTGCCGCGATCGGTGGTCTCGAGCGCGACGACGGAAAGCCCCTGGGCTCCGGAGCGCTGACAGCCTGACTCGATCACGCCCAGGTAGAAGCCGGGCCGTGCGGTGAAGTTGATGTGCAGCCGATGGTGATTGGGCGCGAGCGAGGTGAGCGTGCCCACGGTGAAGTTGTTCGCGCTGCGGAAGTTGCGCGTGAGTCGATCGAGCATGCGACGCGGACCGATGACCTTCAGCAACGCGAGGAGCGCGGAGCCCATCAGCGTCTTCTCGAAGCCGAGGAAGAAGAGGCGGCCCACCGCGGCGTATCGCTCCAGCTCGGGAAGATGTGCGAAGCGGCTGCTCGCGCACGCATCGAGGAGCTCGAGCCACGTCTCGATCGAATAGCCCGCCGCGAAGTGGTCGCCGTTCTTCACTCCGGCCCGCAGGAAAGCGGCCTGTTCCTGGGGCGTGTGCGGAGCGAGCGCGCGGTAGAGACCTTCCATCGATTGGGCGAAGACGACCTTCGGCTCACTCATCTGGCGCACCTATATAAGAGGTTGCACGCCTGTTCAGGAGTCGTCTTGCCTACAAAGTGCACTCGGCTCCGGGGTGGGGTGTCAGGGGGTCGTGATGCGGCTCCTCCTGATCCTCTCGATGGTGTGTCTGGGCGCGGCGTGTTCGACCACGAACTCCGTCCCGAAGTGCAGCACGAGCAACTGCACTGGGTGCTGCGACCAGCTCAACGATGAATGCCTGCCTGGCACGTTCGAGAGCGCGTGTGGCTCGGGCGGTCTCGCGTGCACTCAATGTGGCACCGACAAGTTCTGCAACCTCGGCTTCTGCATTCCTCACGGAGGCAACACGGGCGGAGGAATGGGCGGAGGCGGAGGGAGCGGCGGTGGATCGGGTGGTGGATCGGGTGGAGGAACCGGCGGCGGTTTCACGGGTGGTGGCGGAGGCACGAGCTCGTGTGGTCCTGAGACCTGCGCTGGCTGCTGCTCCAACGGCGTGTGCATGCCCGGCAATTCCACGAACTCGTGCGGCAGCGGAGGCCAGACCTGCGCCTCGTGTCCGAACGGCACCTGCAGCGACAACCAGTGCACCGGGAGCACCTGCAACTCGAGCAACTGCCAGGGCTGCTGCAACGGCAACCGCTGCGAGACGGGCCTCACCACCGCGACGTGCGGAGTGGCCGGCGCGACCTGCACCACCTGCGGATCGAATCAGACCTGCAGCAGCGGGCGATGCACGGGAGGGAGCACCACCTGCAACGCGGAGAACTGCGACGGCTGCTGCCAGGGCAACGTGTGCATGAGTGGAACGGCGACCTCCGCGTGCGGCGCGCGCGGCCAGGTGTGCGGCGTGTGCGCGAGCGGTCAGACCTGCAGCGCGGGCACCTGCAACGGAGGCAACACCTGCAACCCCACCACCTGTCCTTCGGGCTGCTGCGCGAACGGAGTCTGTCTGCCGGGCACCTCGCTCGCGGCGTGCGGAGTCAGTGGCTCGACGTGCAGCACCTGCACCGGCTCTGACTCGTGCGTGGGTGGACGGTGCGCGTTCATCTGCAACTCCACCACGTGCCCGACGGGATGCTGCGCAGGGAACGTGTGCCAGACGGGCAACTCCACCTCGGCGTGCGGCACGGGCGGCGGTGAGTGCTCGACGTGCAGCTCTGGAGAGACCTGCAGCAGCGGCACGTGCGCTGCTTCGTGCAACGCGAACAATTGTCCGAGCGGTTGTTGCCAGGGGAGCGTTTGTCAGCCCGGCAACACCAGCGGCGCATGTGGCGGCGGAGGCGCGGCGTGCACCACCTGCAGCAGCGGGAGCGTGTGCAACGGCAGCTCGTGCGTGGCGACTTGCAACTCGACCAACTGCCCCGGAGGCTGCTGCCAGGGGAACGTCTGCCAGGCGGGCACTTCGAGCTCGGCGTGTGGAACGGGCGGAGCGGCGTGCGCGACCTGCGGGAGCAACACCCAGTGCAACGGCTCCTCGTGCGTCGCCACCTGCAACTCGAACAACTGCCCCAGCGGCTGCTGCCAGGGCGATGTCTGCCAGCCGGGCACTTCGAGCTCGGCGTGTGGCGCTGGTGGTCTCGCGTGCAACACCTGCTCGGGTACGCAGACCTGCAGCGGCAACGCGTGCACGGGCGGAGGCGCAGCCGGCGATCGCTGCGACACCGCGACGCTGCTCACGCTCCCGTTCACGGTGAATCAGTCGCTGACGGGTTACGCGAATGACTTCACCGCGACGGGCACTTGTTACGGCACGCAGGGACTCGATCGCGTGGTGCGCGTCTCGGTGCCCGCGGGTCAGCGCCTCACGGTGACGGTGACTCCGACGGTGAGCACGTTCGATCCGACGTTGAGCCTGGTGGTGGGCAGCGCGACGGCCTGCGTGGGCGCGTCGGCGACGTGCGTGGCGGCCATCGATACGGGCGCGGCGAACGCGGCCGAGACGGTGAACTGGACCAACACCACGGGCGCCGCGGCGACGGTGTTCATCATCGTCGACGACTACAGCGCGACCGCGACCAACGGCGCGTACACCTTGAGCGCGAGCGCGGGAGCGGTTCCCGCGGGTGAGAACTGCGCGGCTCCGGTGACTGGCACGAGCGGCGTGATGCTCTCGCGCACGCCCTCGACCTTCACCGATGACTACCAGGGCACCGGCACGGGCTGTCAGACGCCCTCGACCGGTCCGGACTTCGTGGTGGCGTACACGATTCCGAACAACCGGAGCCTCACGGTGACCGCGACTCCGGCGAGTGGTCTCGACATCTCGCTCAATCTCGCGACCAGCGTGGCCGCGTGTGATTCGCGTTCGTGCGTCGCTGGCGTGAATGCGGGTGGAACTGGCGTGGCGGAGACGACGGGCTGGAACAACACCACCGGCTCGACGGTCACCGTGTACGTGATCGTCGACACCGCGACGATGCCCGCGGGCTCAGTGAGCGTGACGGGGACCGAGGGTGCGCTCCTTGGCTGCGGATCAATCACGTGCCCGAATGGATGCTGCTCCGCGGGGACGTGCATGGTGGGCTCTTCGAGCTCGGCGTGTGGAACGAATGGCGCGGCGTGCAGCAGCTGCACTTCGCCGGCGCAGTGCAACGCGAGCCGAGTGTGCAGCGCGACGGATCTGCCGACGGGCTCTGCGTGCAGCGCGGCGAGCCAGTGCTACCAGCCGATCCTCGGGACGGCGGAGTGCCGCACCGCGTGGCCTGGTGGCTACTGCACGGGCACGTGCTTCCTCACTGAGCAGCTGTGCGGCGGATTCCTCGGTGGTGCTTCGGGGTGGTGCACGCCCCAGGGTGAATGCCTCGAGAGCTGCACGACCGCGGGCGGTGGACAGTCGACGTGCCGCAGCGGCTATCTCTGTGACTACAGCAACGGAAGTGGCAGCCAGGGCGTGTGCCGTCCGCGTTGTCAGCAGGTGGCGTGCACGAGCGGCACCTGCCAGTCGTCGGGCTACTGTCGCTGAGGGATCGAGGAATTCGCGGCTGTGTCTCCCTCTCCCCGCGGGAGAGGGTCGGGGTGAGGGCAGAGATCTTCAAGCCACGAATTGGAAGGAACCACTTCGCGCTTCCAGCTCGCAGGGCAGAGGGCGCCTCAGATCGAACACAGGATGCATGCCCTCACCCTGACCCTCTCCCGA
>CBIHPJ010000752.1:0-4312 GCA_966211295.1 uncultured Myxococcales bacterium
TGCGGACCAGGGAAGTACTGCAACGAGAAGACGGCCCAGTGCGAGGTCGCTCGCGCGGAGCCGGCGCGCGATGCCGGCGTGCCGTGGTTGCCTTGAGGGAATCCGAAGCCTGAGGTGGTACGTACCGGCTCTCGATGTTCTCGCGTGCTGATCGACGGGAGTGGGCGGTCCTGGGGCTCGTGGCCCTGGGATGGTGCTTGCTCGTCGCTCCGGCGCTGCATCGTGAGACGCACGCGGAAGGTCGGAAGCATTCGCACGGGGTTCCTTCGCAGCAGCAGCAGCAGCAGAGGAATCACGGCGAGGGCAGCTTCGAACATCAGCTCGCGGTGTTCGTGGCACCTGCTTCGGCGCCGATCGTTTTTGGTGAGTTCACGGCGTTGGGGTTGCTGCAGGTCGATGCGCCCGATTCGCCGTTCGCTGCTCCGCAACGTTCAGTTGCTCAAGCTCAAGCGCCGTAGCTCAGTCGGGATGCCCTCACCCCGACCCTCTCTCGATGGGAGAGGGAGACACGTCTCGTGACTGAGCTCAAACATGCGCTTGCTGTTGTTGTGTCTCGTCTTCGCGGGCCCAGTGTGGGCTCACGAAGGCGAAGAAGAAGATGAACTCGTGCCCGACGCCGGCGTGCCCACCACGCCGCAGACCGTCGTGCGCTCGAACCGCCCGGTGCACGCCGCCTCGGAGACGGTCGTCGCGCGCGACGTGGTGAACGCTGCTCCGCGCGCAGGGGCGACGGATCTGCTGCGCCTCGTGCCTGGCCTCGTCGCCTCGCAGCACTCCGGTGAAGGCAAGGCGCAGCAGCTCTTCCTCCGCGGCTTCGATGCCGTGCATGGACAGGATGTCGAGCTCAACGTCGCCGGACTTCCGGTGAACGAAGTGAGTCACATCCACGCGCTCGGTTACGCGGATCTGAATTGGCTGATTCCCGAGACGGTGCGCGAGGTGAAGGTCACCGAAGGGAGTGGCCGCGCGTGGCAGGGTGACTTCGCGGTCGCGGGGACCGTTCGTTACGAGCTCGGGCTCGACGAGCCGGGACTCACGCTTGCGGGCGGCTACGGCAGCTTCAATCGCTTGCGGCTCTTCGGTGGATTCCGTCCTGAGAAGCAGGCCGAGACCTTCGCCGCCGTGGAGTACGTGCAAGGTGACGGCTTTGGTCCTTCGCGCGCGTTCAGCCGCGTCTCGTTGCTCGCGCAGGGCGTGCTCAAACTCGACCACGTGAACTTCCGCGCGGTCGTCGGCAGCTACGCCACGCGCTTCGATTCTCCCGGAGTGGTGCGCGAGGCGAGCGGCGCGGGCTTCTTCGACGCGTTCGGAAAGACGCAGGGTGGATCGGTCTCACGTCATCAACTGCTGCTCTCCGCGGAGCTCCCCCACGAGAACGGGCGCACCACCTTCGAGCTCTTCGGCGCGCTGATCGACATGCGGCTGCGCAACAACTTCACCGGCTACCTCGGCAATCCCGCGGGCGATGGGCTGCAGCAAACGCAGGGCACCGGAATGCTCGGCACGCGCGTGCTGCATCAGCGGCATCTGCACGTGGGCTCGGAAGTGTTCCTGCTCGATCTCGGAGTGAGCGCGCGGCACGACGGCATCACGCAGACACAACGTGGCTACGACGAGGTGAGTGGCGAGCTGAGAGAGCCGGCTCCGCACTCGCATGAAGCGATCGACGCGCAGATCTCGCAGACCGTGGTGAGCGCGTTCGGCGAGGCGTCGTGGGCGCCGGGGAAGTGGCGCTTCATGCTCGGTGGACGTGTCGATGTGCTGCACGTCGAGCTCCACGATTCGCTCGCGTTCGAAGGCGCGGGCACCAGTCGCGCCGCGACCGGGCCGCACTTCGGGCTCAAGGCCGGTGTGGAGCGCGAGCTGAGCCAGGCACTTCGTCTCTTCCTCTCGTATGGCGATGGCTTTCGCAGCCCGCAGGCGCGGCAGCTTGGGAACGGAGAACGCGCGCCCTTCGTCGATGTGCACGGCGGCGAGGTGGGGCTTCGTTACGAGTCGGGCTTCCTCACCGCCAGCCTCGCGGGGTTCGGCAGCTACGTGGCCAATGACTTCTTCTTCGATCACACCGTGGGCACCACCAGCTTCCTCGGGCCCACGATGCGGGGTGGTGCGCAGGCCGGGGTGACCGCGCGTCCGCTCGAAGGATTGCTGATCTCCGCGAACGTGACGGGGGCCACCGCGCAGTTGCTCGAGCGGAAGGCGCTGCTGCCGTACTTCGCGCCGCTCGTGGGAAGAGTCGATGCGTCGTGGACCCGGCCGTTCACGGTGAATGGTGTGGTGCTCATTCCGCGCGCGGGTCTGGGCGCGACGCTCATCGGTCCGCGGCCGCTGCCGCTCGATGAGTTCAGCCGCACCGTGTTCCTGCTGGACGTGCGCGCGGGGCTGCGCGTCGGTCCGTTCGAGCTGACGTTGGATGTGCAGAACCTGCTCGATTCGCGCTGGCGCGATGGCGAGTTCGTGTTCGCGTCGAAGTGGGATCAGTCGCCGACGTCGAGCCTGCTTCCTTCACGCCAATTCACCGCGGGCGCGCCGCGGACCTTCTTCGTCTCGCTCGAGGTACATCTATGAAGATCACCAATGTTCTCCCTCTCCCTGCGCCAGCGGGGAGCGCGAGCCGTCTCGCGGCGCCGCGAAGCGGTGCCGAGGCAGCAGCGTCCCAGAAAGGAGGGGCAGGGGAGAGGGGCGCACTTCGCCTACTCATTCCGGTTTTGCTCCTGACCGCCGCGTGCGGCACAGAACACAGACGTCGTTCATTCCCAGTCGAGATCTCGGGTGACACGAGCGCACTCGTCACGGACAGCGGCTGGTCAGTGACGCTCACGAAGGCGACGGCGCATCTTCAGACGTTGCGCTTCTTCGAGGGGAAGGTGCTCATCTCGCAGCGCGCCCCGTGGTGGCGCTCGCTGTTGATCTCAGAGGCCTACGCGCATCCGGGCCACTACATCCCCGGCGCCGCGATGGCGGAGGTGCTCACGCCGCTGGAGCTCGATCTTCTCGCGACGACTCCGACCAGCTGGAACTTCGCCGACGGGATCACCGGGAGCTACGGCTCGGTGGAGCTTGGCTTCGAGGGCAACGGTGTCGAGCTCGAGGGAACCGCGACCAAAGACAATCAGACTGTCGCGTTCTCCACGCACTTCCTTCCTGCACATGCGCTCGAAGGAATTCGCTTTGAGCGTGAGCTCGGTGATGACAGCGGCGGCGTTTCCCTCTCTCTGAATCTGAAGGTCGTCGTGTCTCGCATCGATTTCGATCTCACCGGTTCCAGCACTCAGCCGCTCGACACAGTGAGTCCGGCGTTCAATGGCTTCGCTCGCGGCGTCACCGACACCAGCGGGTATCTCGTCAGGTGGAAGGACTGATGATGCGCTCGCCCCTCTCCCCGACCCTCTCCCCGCTGCGCAGGGAGAGGGAGATTCTGGTGCTCACTTTGTTCCTCCTTTGCGGCTGTCGTCCTGTCGGCGACGTCACGCTCACCACGTGGGGTGAAGAGTTCATCGAGCAGGGAATTCCCGCGACCGTCTTCGAAGACGGCTACTCAGTCCGCTACACGAAGTTCCTCGTCGTCATCAAAGACTTCACCATGGCGACGCAGACCGGAGTGCAGGGCCCCACGCAGCTCGCCCCGCAACGGGTCGACCTCACCCAACCCGGTCCCCTCGAGCTCGCGAACTTCACCGACGTCGACGCGCTCAAGTACGACCGCGTGAGTTACGGCATCGGTCCCACGAGCGACGAGCCGAACTCAGTTCAAGTCGAAGGCACCCTGAGCAAAGGCACCAAGTCGAAGCACTTCGCCTGGAGCTTCACGCTCGACACGCACTACAGCCAATGCAGCAACCCTGGCTTCGGCGAAGGCGTCACGGTCCCGAACGGCGGCAGCGAGACGGTCGAGCTCACCATTCACGGAGATCACCTCTGGTACGACGACCTCGCCTCTCCCGACGCGAAGGTCCGCGGCGCGGCGATCGCCAATGCCGATGCGAACTCCGACGGCGAGATCACCCAGGCCGAGCTCGAGGCCGTGCAGCTCACCACGCTGCCCATCGATCGATACGGCACTGGCACCGTGGGCAACGTGAAGACGCTCAATGACTTCGTCACCGCGCTCGTCCGCACCCTCGGCCACTTCCGCGGGGAAGGGGAATGCGTCACCGCGAGCCGCTGAGGCTACGCTGCGAAGCATGACGCCGCTGCTGCTGCTCGCGCTCGCTGCATCACCCGATGCCGGAGCGGTGAGCGCTCCCGTTCCCGGACCTTTCACGCGCAAGGCGCTGAATCGTGTCGTGCGCCAACACGTGGACGAGCTCCG
>CBIHPJ010000753.1:0-4305 GCA_966211295.1 uncultured Myxococcales bacterium
CACCGAACGATCCGCGCTCTCCATCAACCACGCGAGACGCTCGGGCCCGCCGAGGCGACCGTAGTGGCGCGCGATCATCTCCATCGCGACCTCGCGGCTCTGGCGAATGCGGCTCTCGGTGAGACGGAAGACCTGTGCGGGATCGATCTCCTCCACGGTCAACGTGCACGCAGGATCCGCCGTCGGCGAACCCGCGTTCTCGAGCGCGTTGATGCAGATCTTCCGCACCTCGGGATGCTCGCTGTCGGCGAGCTCGTACACGCGCAGGTGGTAACCCCAGCGGCGCAGATCGGCCTTGGTGATGGTCACCGCGAAGCGGCGCACGTCGGCGCGCGAATCGAAGAGCGCCTTCCAGTACGGCTCGGGCTGGTACTGCGCGAGGGTGAGCTTCGGAGTGATCGCATTCGCGATCGCCTCGGGCTGCTGCGGACCGACCGTCGGGTGATGGCAGCGCAGGTAGGTCTGCGCGAAGAGCCTGACCGGATCCGGCTCCTTCATTCCCGTGGCGAGCTCGAGCAGGCGCTTCACGCCACGCTCGACGTCTCCGTCACCGAAGTCGCGCGGGTCGACCTGGCCCAGCAACGTGCGAGTGGCGAAGCCCGAGAGCGTCGGATCACTCCGGCGCGCGAGCGCGAGCAGCCACGGCAGCCCGATGGTCTTGAAGGTCGCGTGCGTGGAGAGCAGGTGGAGCGCCAGCTCGCGCACCGAGCGATCGAACACCAGCCCCTTCACCTGCTCGATGTCGAGACCAGGCAACGACTTCGCGCGGCGCAGCCCTTCGTCCGCCACTTCGCGGAAGGGACGATCGGTGAGCAGCGTCATCAGCCACTGCGCGCCGAGGTGCTCGGGCGCGATCAGCGGCATCAGCTGCCGAGTGAAGCGCGCGAGGTTCTGCGAGAGCGCAGTGTCCTGGCGGCGCGGATCGGCGAAGAGCGCCTTCACGAAGTTCGCGAGCTGATCACTCTGCTTCACGCGCTCGGCGAGGTACTTGCGAGCCCAATCGCGCTGGCGGTTCTCTCCGTAGACGAGCTCGACGAAGAACGCGTCGGTGAGCTCGGCGCGATCGAACTGCGACTCGAGGCGCGTGGCGGCCCACTGCGTCGTGTACTGACCAGAGAGCAGCTTCGCCAACAGCGGCAGTCCGATGGTCTTCGCGTTGAGCGTCTCGAGCACCGAGATCGCCCACACGCGCGTGTCCGCTTCTCCCGTGAGCGCGTAGTCGACGACGGCAGCAGGGGGGAGATCGGTCGCGTGCGCGCGCGCGTACTCGATGGCGTACTTGCGCACCGCCGCCGAGGGCGAGAGCAAGAGCGAGAGCACCGCGGGCTTGAGACCGAGTCCCTCGAGCTTCGCGGGGTGGAGCTCCGGAGTGTTCTGGAGGATCTCCACCAACAGCTCGTGCACCGCGACGATCGGCCGCTGCGCGAGGCGCGAGAGCCACGCCACGTTGGTCTGCCGCAGCTGCTGCGGGAAGTTCTTCTTCAGCTTGTCGATGGCGAACTTCGCGGCGTCGTTCTGCTGCGCCGTCTCGAGCAGCACCATCAGCGGATCAGGTGAGAGCTTCCACGAGTCCTCGAGCTTCTGCTCGTAACCCGCGTTGATGATCCGGTTGCAGGCGATGGTGCTCCAGATGCTGGCGTCCTTCGGGAGCGCGCCGAGGGTGGCACCCGCGAACACCGGGTAGAGCTCGGGGACCGCGCGGCCGAGGTTGCGCAGGTACCGCCACGCGCGCCGCTGCAAGTAGACGATGGTGCCGCGGCTGGCAGCGCTGCCTGAACCGGGGTTGCCGTCGAGACGCGCGACGATCGATCCAAACATGAGCGCGTCCTGGCGCTCCTCGGCGAGCTTGTAGATGCGCTTGATGCCGCCCCACAGGCCGCGCGAGAGCGGCGCGCTGCGCACCACATCGAGGATCGAAGCGCGATTGCGTTCGCCACCTTCGAGGTAGAGCTCGAGGAGGAAGTCGGCGAGCAAGTACTTGCCCGACGGCGGCGGCTCGGGCTGCGTGAGGTAGCGGCGCCAGAGCAGCGCGACCTTCATGCGCCGCGTCGACTCCTGGTAGTCCTTCTGCGCGACCGCGAGCTGCTGCTCGAACTTGTCGGGCGTGAGCGCGCCCTCGGGCACGTTCTCAGGCGCAGGCTGCGGCTGCGCAGCAAAGTGAATGATGGCCTGCGCGAGATCTGGAGCTTGCCCGCGGGCCAGCGTCTTCAGGTCGTCGAGCGTGATGTCTGGACGATCAGCCATGAACCCCTCCGGTCCAAAAATGCGAGCGGACGCTAGGTCAGGCGATTGATCGATCTCCAGAAGATTGAGGAGCTGATCATCGAAGTTGATCGCTGATGAGTTCGTTTGCACCCCAGTAGCGGGTTCGGGTGTTGAGTGAGATCAGCTCATGAGTGACCCGAACCTCACGGAAGCTCTCGCTCAGAAGAATCCCAACGCGTACCGGGCGCGCTTCAAGAGGCTCTCGATTCCCCAGCAGCAGGCGCACGCGAAGTCGCTGTCTCCGCAGGCGTACGCTGCGCACTGCACGGCGATCGGCGAGACGCCGACGGTGCGCGTGCTGGTCAATGGAGTGGGCGCGCAGATCGAGTGGCTGCGCGTGGAGTTCGGCGGGCTGCGAGCCACCTTCGACAAGCTCGGGTGGGAGGACGCGGCGAAGCAGCTGCGCACCGCGCTCTCGACCATGCCCAACATTCCGGTGACCGGCGACGTGCTGGTGAGTGCAGATGCGGCCGCCGCGGAACAATCGCTGGGAGCAGGCCTGCGCGCGCTCGGCTGGTCGCTCACGAACATCGAGTTCACGACCAGCAACACGAGCGACGGCGGACGAGTGCGCGCTGCCTTCGCGACGGCTGCGACGATCATCCTCGAGGGGAAGACGAGCTCAGGCTCGTTCCGCGGTCACGTGTGTCTCGCTCCCCATCAACTCAACGTCGAGCCATCGTGGCAGGCCCTCGCGACTCGGCTCGGCGTTCCCTGGCGCCGGACCTGATCAGCCACGCAACCCTCAGGGCAGACGAACCTCGAGTCCAGCCAGCAACGCCTCGAGAAATGCATCGGCTCGGGCGTCATCGAGATCGTGGAGGAGCACGTGCAGCTTGAGCACCTTGCGGGTGGTGAGGGTGAACACCTCTCGCAGTCGTGCGCCTGACTGGGCGTTCGACGAGCGCGCGATGCTCTGTTCATACTGCGCGCCGCTCCGCCGCTCGATTTCTCGAGGGGCCCAGCCCGTGCGGGACTCCAGCATGCTCACCACCCTCCCCACATCCAAGATGCGATCGAGCTGCGTCACGAGTCCGGACCGCTTCATGTCGAGCGGCCGCGAGGAAAGGTCGAGGAGGATCGACGCGCCCTTCGTACTCCGCAGGTGGACGTCTCCCTCGTCGCCCTCGACCTGCTTCCACGAGCCGTCGATGCGTAACGTGAATTCCTGATGCTTGACGGTCTTCCTGACGAGGCGGGCAGTCACGGCCTGTGAACACCGCCCTGCGGCGCCGCGCGCAAACAATTTGGGCGCTCTGCTCGCGCAACGCCACGTTCTAACGACAACTGACCGGCTTACTTCTCGACGTAGCCCTTCTTCGTCTTCTCGGCGACCAGCTTGTTCGCCTCGGCGTGGGCCTTGTCGTTCGAGTCCCAGTCCTTCTGGGTCATCTGACCGTCGGTGCCGATCTTCCCGTAGCGGGTGAAGAACTGGTTCCCCTCCACGCGGATCTCCCAGAACTTGGAAGACGTGCCCTCGACGAACTCGAAGTAGCGCTTGCCGGCGCCATCGCCGTCCTTCGACGACTTCGCAGCAGCGGCGGGAGCGGGAGCTGAGGGAGCCGGAGCCGCCTTCTTCGCCGCGGGAGCGGGAGCCGGAGCGTCGTCCTCATCTTCCTCGTCGAACGGGCTCTTCTTCTTCGAAGCCGCGGCGCCTGCAGAGCCCGTGGTCACTTCCTTGAAGCCCTTCGAGAGCTTCTCCTGAATCTTCTTGTCGGAGTTCTCGCGCGCCTCCTCGTCGTCCTCGAAGACCTTCTCCTTCTCTTCGAAGGTGCCGAAGCGGAGCTTCTGCTTGGAGCCCGTGGTGTCGACTTCCCAGAAGTAGCGCGTGTCACCATCGGTCATCTCGAAACGACGAATCGCCATGTTTCCTCTTTTCGGAGCGGCTGTAGGGGGAGGTGCTGCGGGTGCTGGTGCTGAAGAACCAGAATTCTTCTTCGGAGCGACGCCTTCGACGCGACGCACTTCGTTGCTCGCGTGGAACTTTCCGTCGATGCGCTCGCCCACGTAGCTCGGGAAGCGTGGCGTGCCGGAGTTGCT
>CBIHPJ010000754.1:0-4277 GCA_966211295.1 uncultured Myxococcales bacterium
GAGCAGAACGACTTCCCGCTCGGATCTCCCGCGGCGCGCATCAGGCCCTCGAGGGTGAGGTACGCGAGCGAATCAGCGGTGACGTAGCGCGCGATCTCCTCGGTGGAGTGCGAAGCGGCGATCAGCTCCTGCCGGCTCGGGGTATCGATTCCATAGAAGCAGGGCCACGCGGTGGGCGGACTGGAGATGCGCAGGTGCACCTCTTTCGCTCCCGCCGACTGCAGCATCTTCACGATCTTCCGCGACGTGGTGCCGCGCACGATGGAGTCATCGACCACCACCACCCGCTTCCCCTCGAGCGTGCTGCGCACCGGCGCCAGCTTCAGCTTCACGCCGAAGTGACGAATCGACTGCTGCGGCTCGATGAACGTGCGGCCCACGTAGTGGCTGCGCACCAGCCCCACGTCGTACGGAATTCCCGATTCCTGCGCGTAGCCGATCGCCGCCGCGACGCCGCTGTCCGGCACCGCGATCACCACGTCGGCCTTCACGGGCTGCTCGCGCGCCAGCTGCGCGCCCAGGCGCTTGCGCACGGAGAACACGGAGTCGCCGAAGAGCTTGGAGTCAGGGCGCGCGAAGTACACGTGCTCGAACACGCAGCGCTTCGGCTCGCGCTTCTCGAACGGGAAGGAAGAGCGCAGACCGTCTTCATCGATCACCACCATCTCTCCAGGCTCGATCTCCCGGAGCAGCTCGGCCTCGATCAGGTCCAGCGCGGTGGTCTCGCTCGCGATCACGTACGCGTTCTTCACCCGGCCCAGCACCAGCGGACGGAAGCCGATGGTGTCGCGCACCGCGACCAGCTTCTTCTCGGTGAGGAAGACCATCGAGTACGCGCCGTCGAGCCGCTTGAGCGCGTCGACCACGCGCGCCTCGAAGTTGCCCGCCTTGCTGCGCGCGATGAAGTGGATGACGTTCTCCGTGTCGGAGTCGCTCTGGAAGATCGCCCCCGACTCCTCCAGCTCCTTCTTGGTGCTGTCGGCGTTCACGAAGTTGCCGTTGTGCGCCACCGCGAGCTGGCCGCCGCCGAAGCTCACCTGGTAGGGCTGCGCGTTGCGCACGTGGCTGCCGCCAGCTGTTGAGTATCTGACGTGCCCAATCGCCGCCTTGCCCGGGAGCTCATTCAAGATGGGCTCCGTAAAGACATCTGCCACCAGGCCCATGGCCCGGTAGGTCTTCAGCTTGAGGCCGTCGTTCGCGGTGATGCCCGCCGATTCCTGGCCGCGGTGTTGGAGGGCGTGCAACCCGAGGTACGTCAGGTGAGACGCCTCCTCATGGCCGAAGATGCCGAAAACACCGCACATGGAAGCTCCGAGCTTTCCTTCGCGCCGCAGTGCGCGAGAGGCGAGGCTGACCTCTAACTGATGTGCCCAGCGGTGTCCTGACAGCTGTGTTCTGAACAGGTAGGTTGTTGTAGGAGCCGCCTCGCCGAATTCTTTGTGAAGTGGCGTTGAAGAAAGGCTGCACACGCCGATGGCGAGTGGGGTTCACAGCAACGAACGGGTTTCCACCCTGTACCGGAAGTTCGGTGCGGCGATCTTCTCGCGTTGTCGTCGTCTGTTGAAGGACGACGCCCTCGCTGAAGACGCCACCCAGGAGGTGTTCGTGCGTGTACTTCGGCACATCGAGAGCGCTCCAGACGACGCCACGGCGTTGGCGTGGATCTATCGAATCAGCACGAACTACTGCCTGAACCAGATCCGCGATCGCTCGCGGCAGGCAGAGCCGACGGCTCCGGACGAGCTGCCTGAAGGTGGAGACCAGAACGGAAGCCCCGAGATCGAAATGCTCGATCGAGAGACGGCGATGAAGCTCATCCGCCGCGCTCCCGAGAAGCTGCAAGAGGTCGCGGTGCTCTACTACGTCGACGGACTCGAGCAGGAGCAGGTGGCCACCACGCTGGGCATTTCCCGGCGCACGGTGATCAACCGGCTGCAGGAGTTCATCGAGCGCAGCAAGAAGTTCGTCTCCCGTGACTCAGGAAATGGTGTCGCATGAACGCTCCGCTCCTTTCGCGTGGTCACTTGTCGAGTGAGGCCATCGACCTCCTCCTGCTGGCTGCTCTCTCTGCACCCGAGGCCACCGAGGCCCAGGCTCACATCGACGGCTGCCAGGACTGCCGCGCTCGTTGGAAGGAACTCAACGACGACAAGCAGCGCTTCGAGCAGTTCGTGTTCGCGCGCACCCTGCCCAAGGTCGAGGCCCGGGTGGCGAAGGATCGCGAAGGCTTCTTCTCTCGCTTCAAGTTCCAGCTGCTCCTGCCCGTCCTGGGAGTCGCGGCCGCGGTCGCCCTCGTGCTCACGATGGGCCCCGGCACGCAGACTGAGGACGACGTGTACGTGGGGATCAAGGGTGCGGCGCAGCCGAGCCTCGAGGTCTTCGCGGTCAGGGGCAGCGGCGGCGTTTTTCAAGTAGCGGCTGGAGCGAAGCTTCAGCCGAAGGATCGCATTGGGTTCATGGTGAACACGGCGGGTGCGAAGTTCTTGATGGTGGCGAGCCGCGATGGCGCCGGTGTGTTCTCGGTCTATCACCCGTTCGGAGCGCAGCAGAGCGAGCCGGTGACCCAGGCCAAGTCCAAGCTCGAGCTGCCGACCAAGGTGGAGCTGGACGAGACGCTGGGCTCTGAGCGCGTCGTCGCCGTTCTCTCCGACGAGCCGGTGACCGCGGCGCAGGTCGAGGCGGCGCTCAAGGCTGATCCGCAGAACCCGAAGCTTCCTGGCGTGCGCTTCGTCGCGACCGAGTTCGTCAAGGTCGCGCCGTGAATCTGAAGTGGTCTCGAGGGGCGCTGCTCCTGGCTCTCCTCGCGACGACTCTGGCATCTGCCGAAACCAGACGTCTGGCGATCGTGGTCGGCAACAACGCGGGCACGGGCGAGATGCCTCCCCTTCGGTACGCCGAGAGCGACGCCGGGAAGATGGCGCGCGTGCTCGTGGAGCTGGGCGACGTCTCCCAGGACGACGTGATGCTCCTGCAGGGCCAGAGCGTCGCGCAGATCGAGCGAGCCATCGGTGAAGCGCGCGATCGCGTGGCGTTCTTCAAGCGCTCGCCCGACGTGCGCACCGTGGTGTTCTTCTATTTCTCCGGTCACTCCGATGGAGAGGCGATCGAGCTCGGCCGCGAGAAGCTGGCGTACGCGCGGTTGAAGGCGCTGCTCTCCGGTACGGGTGGCGACGTGCGACTCGTGGTGGTCGACGCGTGCCGCAGTGGCGCGGGGATCCGTGAGAAGGGCGGCAAGCCGGCCGAGAACTTCACCATTCGTCTGGCGGACACGCTGCAGACCACGGGCGAGGCGTTCATCACCTCGAGCGCGGCCGATGAGTCTTCGCTCGAATCGAGCGAGGTGATGGGGAGCTTCTTCACGCACAACCTGATCTCCGGCATGCGCGGCGCTGCCGACTCGTCCGGAGACAAGCTGATCACCCTCGCCGAGGCGTACAAGTACGCGTACGACCGCACGGTTGTCTCCACGGCGATGTTGCCGGTGGGCGCGCAGCACCCGAACTACGACTTCAAGTTGTCGGGCCAGGGCGAGCTGGTGCTCTCGTCGCTGCTCAAGCCTTCGTCGGTGCTCGTGCTGCCAGATGCTGATCGAAGTCTCGTCACGGACCTCGCGCGCGATCAGGTGATCGTCGAGGTGGTCGGTGGCTCGCGCGAAGTGGCGCTCACCGCTGGCAACTACGGGCTGCGGCTCTTCAAGGGCGGCCAGGGGTACGGCGGTCGCGTGACTCTGACCGATGGCATGCGGCACGTGGTGCAGATGTCGTCGCTCACTCCGATTCACTCGTCGGTCGTGGTTGCCGCGAAGGGCGGACCCGCGGTCGTGCAGACGCTGGACGCTTCGCCTTCCACTTCGCGCCGCGAAACCGGAGTGGGTATCTCGGTCGGCGGCACGGGGCGGATTCTCGCTCCGGTCGGAACGGCGCTCGGGCCCAAGTGGCAGCTGCGCGCGGATGTCGAGCCGCTCACCACCACGTTCGCCTCGTTCAACGGCGGACGAATCGCCGGCACGCTCCATCTCCTGGCGCTCGGTGAGATGAGCTTCGATCCCGATACCGCGGGCGGAAGGGCTGCGAACGAGGCCGGCGGGCAGATCCGCGTCGGCTATCGGTTCGCGCTCGATGTCTGGCGCTTTCAGCTCGGCCTCGGACTGGAGCTCGGTCCCGGAGTGCTCGCGCAGCTGTATGACGACCACGCGATGACCGTGGTGTTCGCGATGGCCCCGCGGATGACGCTCAAGGCGCGGCTCACGCAGTCGCTCGCGCTGATCGCCAGCGCTG
>CBIHPJ010000755.1:0-4276 GCA_966211295.1 uncultured Myxococcales bacterium
AAAGTGTTCCTCTGCGAGCTCTTCCTTGCCCTCGCGGTGAAGCGTGAGCAACTCGCCCCACGGGTCTCCATGTTGAGTCAGAAGATCCGCGAGCACTTCGAGCGCGCCCACGCCGTCAGCGGCCAGAGCGGACTCGAGCTCAGCCTTCGGGATCTCGCGGGTGGCCTTCGGCTTCTCTTGCTTGAGGATTTCGTCTGCCTGGCGCTTGAACGCAGGAAACTTCACCGGCGCTCCTGCGGCTGCGCACTCGAGGTGAAACCAGCGCGTTCCTTTCGGCGTGCCGAATCGCCACGAACCCACGGCGATCAACTGAAGGCAACGAGAGCATTTCGATCGCCCCTTCGTCGCCTCGATCCGCCAACCGGCCATCTCGGCCTTCTACTTCACGTCAAAGCGGAACTTCGTGCCGCGTGGCTCTTCGATCAATGGGAAGACTCGAAGCTTCCGGCGACGAGTATTGAAGGAGCGCGTCACGGCATCGGTTTGTCGAGCGTCGGCGCCCACGCGACCAGCGCATCGACGAACGCGCGCACGTGGGGAGGCTGCAGGGCTCGCTCGACGTACACGACTGCGAGCTGGTTCTCGGTCACCAGCACCTTCGGAAGCACCTGCACCAGCGTGCCCTTCGCGAGCGCGTCATGAAGCAGCGGGTCGGGGAGCAGCGCGAGACCCAGGCCCGCGAGCGCAGCGGCGCGAAGCATGAACACATCGTTGGACGAGAAGGACGATGCGACGCGCGTGACCTTGCCGCGGATTCGCCACTCCGATTGCGGCAGCTCGCCTCTGGAGAAGCCGGTGAGGCAGCGATGCCGGCGGAGATCCTTCAAGGACCGAGGCGTCCCGGCCACGGCCAGGTACTCGGGTGACGCCACGGCGATCAGGCGCTGGCGCGCCACCACTCGCGCAATCAGGCCCGGCTCGACCTCAGCCGACGCACGCAACGCGACGTCGTAGCCCTCACGGCGCAGGTCGACGACGCGGGTGGTCAGCTCGAGTTGCACGCGCACCTCCGGATACCGGCGCGCGAACGTGGTCACCATCTCCGAGAAGGACGACGACATGATCATCGGCACCGAGACCCGCACGTCGCCGCGCATCACGTGCTCGTCCGTCTTCACGCTCGCCTCTGCCTGCGCGAGCGAGCCGAGGACCTGGCGTGCGTGGCGATAGAAAGTCGTCCCCGCCTCGGTCAACGCGAGGCTCCTCGTCGTCCGCCGCAGGAGCCGAGCGCCGAGTCGCTGCTCCAGTCGAGCCAGGCGCCGCCCGATGGTCGCACGCGGCACGCCCAGCTCGGCCGCCGCGCGCGAGAGGGACCGCGCGTCCACCGTCTGCACGAAGGCCATCAGCTCTGCGGTCTCGATCGGAGCAATTAGGCTCATTTTTGAGCAAATGATGCCAGCTGGACGATGCTTGCGACACTGCATCCGCGAGCCATGTTGCCGGCATGAAAACCACAAGCACCAACGTTCCTCTCGCGTCGTTCCGTCGCTCCCGGTTGCCGCAGCCTGAACCAGGCTTCCTGGGCCCAGGCCACACGGCAATCCTGTCCATCCCCTCGAACGATCTCGGCGCGACCGATCCCTTCGTCATGCTGAATGACGACCGAATCTCGTTCGCAGCAGGCCGCAAGATCGGCGAGGCCCATCCACATTCGGGGCTCGAGACCGTCACGCTGCTCGTCGACGGCGCGGTGGAGGATCGCGACGAGGGCGCGCTCTCTGCCGGTGACCTCGTGTGGATGACGGCCGGGCGCGGCATCGTGCACGGCGAGCGCATGTACGCCACGGGCACGCCCACGCGCATTCTCCAGCTCTGGGTCACTCTCTCAGAGAAGGATCGTGAAGCAGACCCGCGGGTTCAGCGCGTGCTCCGCGACTCCGTCCCGGTCATTCGCCAGCCCGGAGTGACGGCGCGCCTCTACAGCGGCAGCTCGAATGGGCTCACCGCTGCCACCCTCAACCACGTCCCGCTCACCCTGCTGGAAGTTGAGCTGGCGCCTGGCGCCGTCTTCGAACACGAGCTCTCCGCATCGGACAACGGCTTCCTCTATCCACTCGATGGCGAAACGTTCGTCGGCGACGACGCCAGCCCGCTGCGCGTCGACGACATCGCGTGGCTCGATCGCCGGATGCTCGCGGGCGCCTCGTCGGTCCTTCGCTTGCGCGCCGGTTCGACCCCGTCACGCCTGGTCGTCTACCTGGGGCAGCGTCAGGACGAGCCCAACGTTCAGCACGGTCCCTTCGTCGCTGCTTCCGAAGCCGCGATTCAGCGCGCCTTCGCGCGGTACAGGCGCGGCGAGTTCACGCCCGTGAGCCAGCTTGGTCACGAACCCGCGCTCACATGACTTGGAAGCGGAACTTCGTTCCACGCGGCTCCTCAATCACGTCGCCGGGGAGCAAACGGGTCTCGACCGCGCGACGACCGTTCAGCAATACGCCGTGCTCGAGCGTAATGAGGCACCACTGCGGAGACTGCTGGCGCACGAGGAACGACTCGACGACTCCGCTGCGATGCACGCCGGGAGCGAGGGCCCTGAGCTGATCGCGCGCAGAGCTCCCGACCCAGAGACCGGAGTCGAGCGGAATGCGTTCGTCCTTCGCGGCCGGTGCGTGGAAGTCGAGACCTTGCGGAACGCTGAGCACCTCGAGGGTCGCGGTCTTCGCGGACGACAGGAGCTCTCGTGGATTGGTCTTCAGTCGTGGGAAGCGCGCCTTCAACCGATCGAGCATCGTCAGCAGGAACACGGACGGAGCGATCGGCTCGGTGAAGTAGCCGAACGAAAGGCGCTCGAGTGCCGGCAGGTGAGGTCCGGTGAGCAGCCCCTTCAGCACCGACGCGGCATCCTGGTGGATGCGATTGGCGGAGGGCATCACCCACGTCGAAAGATCCACCGTGAGCTCGCGCGTCCATCTCGCGACACGAAGAGAGAGGAAGCGCGCGATCAGCTCCACGTCGCTGTACGTCGCATCGTTGATGCAACGCAGCCGCGCGGTGTGAATCAGGCCGTGCTTCCACACGAGCTCGAGACGGCCGTCCTTCACCATCGACGAGAGTCCATCGAGCGACACGTCGGTCGGCTCCCTCGCGAGGAGGTGCTCACCCAGCGGGTCACCACGCTCCAGCAGCCAATCGGCCCAGACCTGCACTCGCGCACGATCGTCAGGGTTCTCGTCGAGGTGCTTCTCCGGTCCCGATGTTTCCGTCCCTGGC
Organism: uncultured Myxococcales bacterium; assembly: GCA_966211295.1. GTDB lineage: Bacteria > Myxococcota > Myxococcia > Myxococcales > Myxococcaceae > Archangium_A. The sequence continues at coordinate 3,211 of CBIHPJ010000755.1, forward strand.
GGCATCTCGAGGAACACGAGCAGTGCGTCGTAGAGCCACAGCGTGTCGCCGTGGATCAATGTGTGACGATGCACGCGGCGTCCGTTGAGGAAGGTGCCGCCCGCCGAGGTCGCGTCCTCCACCAACCACCGTCCGTCGTCGCTCACGAACGCGCATTGCTTCTTCGAGAGTCGCGGCGAGTCGATCACGATGTCCGCGTCGCGGCGGCCCACGGTGATCACTCCGGCTTCTTCGGTGAGCTCGAAGATCTTCGATTCGAAGGTGTCGAGATCGATTCTGCGGACCCAGGCGTTCACGTGAAGACCTCGAGACGGAACTTCGCTCCTGCGAGCACGTCGATCAAATCGTCGGGCAACAATTCGTAGAGCGAGTCGATGCGGTTGTTGATGCGCACTTCGCCGCGCATGCGCCCGCTGATCAACCGCGCGCGCCCGTCGGTGAAGGCGAAGTAGCAGGGGTTGCCGTCGGCCATGAACGGGATCCCGGGAGGGCTCTCGAGGAAGAGCTGATTGCGATTGCCGCGGCGAAGACGAGTCACCCCGGTGAGCACGCGGCTCTGCTCGATGCCGCCGAGCTTCACGTTCTCGCTGATGCTCAGCACGCGGAGGCGCACGCCGCTCACGCGCTGGTACACCGGGTGGCCGCGCAGTCTCGGCACGCGCAGCGCGAGCTCCTCGGTGACGGACAGCGATCCGCTTGCGGGCTGGGACACGTGGTACCCGAAGGAGAGCTTCTCGAGCGTCGCCGGCAGGGCAGGGAGCGTCGCGAGGAAGTGTTGGGCGTTCACCACCTCTTGCGGAATCTGCAGCGGCGTCAGGTTCTCGAGTCGCGGCAGATCGATCGTGAGTGAGCGGAGGAAACGGCCCACGCGCAAATTGCACAAGGTCGACACCATCGAGCGCCAGTCAGCCGGCATGCGGCCCGCGGCGGTGCGGATGGTGGCGCGTTTGATGAAACCGAACTCCCACTCGACCTCGAGCTCTCCGGCCACGAAGGAGTCCCAGAGCGGACCCAGCCACGGCATGTGATCGAGTCGTCCGCCGGCGCGGGCCTTGGTGATGCGCTC
>CBIHPJ010000756.1:0-4273 GCA_966211295.1 uncultured Myxococcales bacterium
TGCCGAGGCCGGTGCCGTTCGTGTTGCGGCTGCAGTCGAGCGTCGGGTGCGCGTAGACGGACGCCGCGGGGCTGAAGAGATCTCCGTTCCACGCGGCGCTCACCCCGGCCAGGCCCGTGGTGGGCGAGCCGTCGAAGGCGAAGAGATTTCCATCACCGCGCACCACGTAGACCTTGTTGCCGGTGCCCACCACCGGTGAGGTGAACGAGATGGGCATGCTCGAGGTGCCGGTGCCTGAGGCGCTGCCGAGGCTCGAGCCACTCCAGCTCTGCGAGTACACCCAGTTGGTCGACGACGTCTGATCGGTCGCGGTGACCACCGAGTTGGCCAGCGCCACCGGCGGCCGCGCCACGTGCCAGGTGCTGCTGGAGTTCGCGTTGAACCCATTCCCGGTGAGGTCGGTGACGGTCACCGGATACTTCGAGGTCGTCCCAGTCCACGCGCTGACGAGACCGTTCGGGGTGACCGCCATTCCAGTCGGCCGCCCCTCCGAGAACTGAGAGCCTGTTCCGCCCGAGTTGCCGATCGGCGTGGCGATGAAGTCGTGGAACCTGTCCGAGCGCTGCACGAAGGCGCGGGTGTTGTTGATGAAGACGATGTTGACCGCGCTCGTGAGGCTCGCGCCCGTGACGGTGGTGGTGTCGAGCCTGGGAATGGTCAGGCTGTTGCTCCCGGGGGAAGTCGCCGCACCCGAGCGTGAGCCGTAGCTGCAGTAGATGCCGGGGCCGCCATCGAGCGGAATCGCGTTGAGCACGGCGACGGCGCCGATCTCCACCAGGCCGTTCGACACACCCGCGTCGTAGAGCGCGATGGCGGTCTCGGTGCGACGCTCCGTGTCCGAGCAGTCGTTGGCGCCACTCAGGGGGAACAAGCCGCCATCGGTGTTCATCGCGCGCAACGCGCCGCCGCCGACCGCGAGGCTGTTGCTGTTGAAGTACACCAGCTCGCCGGGACCACCGTTGCCAGGGAGGTTGGTCTGCGACACCGCCACGCTCACCACCGCGCCGACACCAGCCACCTCGAAGCGCTTCGCGCCGGTGGGGTTGAGCGAGACGAGGCGGCCGTTGTTGCCGAACTCCTGCGTGCCGATGAAGAGGTTGCCCTGGCTGTCGAGCGCCGGAGCAGCCCTCACCTCGGTGTTGGCGTTGAAGTTCACACTCTGACGCCACCGAATGCGCGTCACGGTCGCGGTCGCGGTGTCGCTCCCCATGTTGCCCGCGCTGTCGGTGGCGGTGACGGAGGCGGTGAACATCGCGCCGAGACCCGCGAGCGGAGGCTGCGAGAAATTGAGCATTCCGCACAGATCTCGGCCGCCCATCTGCAGTCCAGCGAGCGAGCACACGGAAGGATTGGTCAAGCTCTGAGCCACCGGAGCGCCGGTCGCCCCCGCGAGCGTGAGCGCGACGCTGCTCATGTTGAGCGCCTTGTCGGTGTGGATGGCGACGGGAATGATCTCGTCGCGCAGCACGGCGCGGGACTGCGAGGAGAGCTCGAGCACGAGGGTGGGCGCGGTGCGATCGACCGAGAACACCAAGGAGTCAGACACCTGCCCCGCCCAGCCGGCGATCGCCACGAAGCTCTGGTTGGCGACCGGCATCGACACCGGAGCGGAGTACTGGCCGGGCGTGCCGGTGACCTGGAGCGCGCTCGGCGGGTTCGTCAGGCCACCCATGATCGAGAAGGGGATCGAGCTGTGCGAAGGAATGCCGCCATCCGTGCGAAGCATCGTCACGGTGAAGGTGCCCATGGTCGCCGCGGGGCCGTTGAACTGCTGACCCGGAGTGGGACTCGTGAAGGCGATCACGTACGCGGGCACGCACATGCCGCCCATGCTCGACGGCTGGCACTCGAGTGGGTCGTTGCAGCTGAACTGACAGAACGCACCGCCGCCACCCGTTCCGCCTCCGGTCGCTCCGCCACCTGCTCCGCCGCCAGTCATTCCACCACCGGCACCGCCACCCATCGCTCCGCCGCCTGCGCCGCCACCGGTCGCTCCGCCGCCGCCACCAGTCGCGCCACCGCCCGCTCCACCGCCCGTGACTCCGCCGCCTGCACCGCCACCGGTCGCGCCTCCGCCTGCTCCGCCGCCCGTTGCGCCTCCGCCGCCGCCCATCACGTCACCACCACCTCCACCTGCGCCGCCGCCGGCACCGCCGCCAACATCGCCTCCCCCTCCGCCTGCACCTCCGCCGAGAGCGCCGCCGCCTCCGCCCATCGCGGCTCCTCCTCCGCCGCCCATCTCACCGCCGCCCGCTCCTCCGCCCATCGAGGCGCCACCGCCACCACCTGCGCCTGCATCACCGTCAAAGACGCAGAAGTTCACCGTGGTGTCGCAGCGTCCGCCGCCCGGACATTCGGAGTCCTTCGAGCAGGTGTTCACGTTGAGACAGCCGCTCAGCGGAAATCCAATTCCGAGCGTGAGCACCAGGAGTGCGCGCTTCATTAGAAGCTCCCTTCGACGACGAAGACGGCACCGTCGGCCCGCGGTGCAATGGCAGCAGTCACAGGAGCGGTGGGCGCGGCGATCGTCATCACGATGCCGGTGATTCCCAGCGCGGCTCCAGCGGTGATCAGACCCAGCGCGACGCCCTGCTGCGCGCGCGCTTCGGCGACGCGAGGCGCGTCTTCCGCGAGCACGTTGTGGTGCTCGTCCTGGTGAATCACGGGAGCCCCGGCGAACACCACTGCGCCCGCGACCGTGGTGGCGATGCCGGCCGCGCCGAGCACGATGCCTAAGATCCGCAGCGGCGTGCCCGGGTTCATCTTCTCCACCGGCTGCATCACCTCGACCGGCTTCACCGCGGCGACCTCCTGCACGGGCTTCTCACCAGGCACCGGCGCGGGCGTCTTGCCGTTGAGCTGATCGAAGAAGCGCTCGGTGGCGAAGGCGAGCGCGTCGAGCAGCGGCTTGTCGCCCACCGGCGTGGAGAGCATCGACGCCTTGATCAACTTGCCGTCGGCGCGCACCACGCGGCCCTGCAGCATGAGCTGATTCTTCTCGGTGAGCCGCAGCGAGACGTAGCCCGCGTTCTCCACCTTCCCCGTCAGGGCGATCTTCCCGAGCGACACGTCGGAGCTCGCGTAGTCGGTGACCTTCGCCGCCTTCACCGCGTCCTCCGCTTCCTTGCGGAGCAGCAACGCGTAGCCCGACTTCTCACGCGCGACCGAAGCGAAGCGCTTCTGCAGCGCCTCGGAGGTCTCGGTGAGCGCGGGGTTCGGCTCGATCGCGAGAGGACAGAAGAGACCCGTCTCTTCTGCACCGAGCGCCACCGAAGCGAGGACGAGGGAGAGGAGCACTGCACGGCTCGCCAAATTCATCTGAAGAGACTCCTGTGCTGCTGGCTACTTTGCGACGACCGCCTTCACCTTCGTGAGCACGACATCGACCTGCTTGCAGTCCTTCGCTTTGAAGGCCGTCGCGAGCTCGTCGCTGAGATCTTCGAGCTGATCGCCCTTCGCGCCCGTGACCCCGCGGCCCAGCTCCTGGAACGTGTTGCGCGCCGCCTTTTCGTAGGCGTCATCGTAGCGGCAAGCGGGAGGCTTCGGCGCCTTCGCGGCAAGCGGCGATGTAGGCGCGACAGCGACGGGCTTCTTCTTGATGTTCGGTAGACCTGACAGCTCATCGAGCTCTTCTTCAGGCTCGGGGGCGCCCGCGTCGATCGCTACCACCGCGACAGGAGCAGGCTTCACGACCGCCGGCTTCTCGACGACGGCGATCTTCTCGGGTGGCTTCACCGGCTCGACCTGATCGGCGACGGGAGGAGGCGGTTCCATCCCCTTCTCCTTGTTGCCGGTCACGATCGCCACGCCGCCAGCGAGCAGCACCACCAGCGCCACGAGCGCGATGATCAGGCCCTTGTTCGACGTCGCAGGGGGAGGCGCGAGCTCGCCGGTGGTGTCTGCCTTCGGCAGCGCGCGAGGCTTCGGCGGCTCGACGAAGGGCACCGCCGATTCAGGACGGGTGGTCTCTTCCGACAGAGACTTCCTCTTCTCCGTCACTGGATCGCCGACGTTCGGAAGATTCCGATGGGTGATCGGATCACCCGAAGGCGTCGCCTTCTTGAGCACGCCGGTGCCCGAGCGCCGCTTCCCTGCTCCACTTGCAGAGGCGACGGAGATCGCAGGCGCCGGAGCACCCACGAAGGTCCCCGCTTCCGCGAAGCTGCTCTCGAGCCGCGTGAGCCTGCGCGCCACTTCCTGCGCCGTGGGCCGCTCGGTGACCTTCTTCGCGAGCATCTGGTGCAGCAGCTCGTCGAGATCCTCGAGCAGCGCG
>CBIHPJ010000757.1:0-4263 GCA_966211295.1 uncultured Myxococcales bacterium
CCCGACACCACGCTCGGTCCACCTCCGCACGAGCCACCCTTCACCCACATCACGTAGCGACCCTGGAACCGATTCGTCTTCCCGCCCTCGGTCTTCGCCACGCCGGGAATGCCGCCCTGGATCGGCTCGACCTGCTTGAACACCAGATCATCGGTGAGGCTGTCCTTCGTGTAGCGAAGATGAAGCCGCGTGAGCGTCGCCTCCTTCGCGAACTTCGCCACCTGCGCGTCCGTCTTCACGCCCGGCAGCACGTCAGCGCCGAGGAAACGCGCGAGCGGATCATCCATCGGGTGCGGAGGAGGGCAGGGATCGCAGGTCACTCCGTAGATGCCAGACTCGACCATCACCTCGGGAGGCGGCAGCGCTCCCTGCCACGCGAACTCGGTGATCGCCGCGGTGGGGTTCTTCTTGAACGTGCGCGCCACCAGGTCCGAATAGAACGCGCCGAACACCGGCTGCACTGCGTGCTTCACGTCGAGGTTGGTAGGGATGGTCACGCTCGGACGATTCGCCACCTCGTAACGGCCCTTCGCGATGATGTGGACGATCAGGTCCTGCTCGCCCGAGCTGTTCACCAGGCCGAGGCGCACCGGCAGCTCGAACTTCTCGCTGTCGTAGTGAAAGCGCAGCGGCGAGAGCACCGCCTGACCATTCACGAACTTCACCTTCTTGGTGTCGACCTTCGCGACGAAGAACTTCCAATTGGTCTGCACGTACGGAGCGAGCAGCGGCGCGGCGCCGTCGGGGATCTTGTACTTGTTCTCCTTGAGCCAGATGTCGAGGCCGAGCGCGTCCTTCGCGGAGAGGATGACGATGTCGTATTCGCCGACTGAGAACTTCGCCTCGACCTTCACGCCGAGATCGCGCGGCATGCCGCTCTCTGCAAAGTCCATCATCTTGCTCGGAGCGCCGCCCTTCGCCGAGCGCGCGCACGGGTACTGCTCGGTGGGCATCTCGACCAGGCGAGGAGAAGCGAGGGCGTCGATGCGCTCGAACGCGCCTTTGGGCAGCGTCTTCACGTTCTCCTTCTGCAGGATCACTGGCACCGGGATCACCAGCGCGAAGTCTTCCGGCGGGCCGCGGTAGTTGTTCTGCATGCCGAGCACGGTGCGGGTGCCGTCGCGCATCAGCGTCACCATGGTGGCGTCGTTGAAGAGCTGGCCGCCGGCGCTCGAGACGTAGAAGCCGCAGAACGCGTGCGCGGTGCCGGCGAGCAGCGCGACGCACAGCGTGAGGAAGGTCTTCATGGAGACTCCGGGAGAAGCGATGCGGGGGACTCTGACGCTCTGAACCGCGGATGCGTTCCGAACCTTATCTCCCTCTCCCTTCGGGAGAGGGTCGGGGTGAGGATTGAACGCAATTCCTCTACGTTCCACCGAGGTGGATTCACTTCAACGCGCCGTCGCTGCACTCGACGCCGGGGACACGCCGGGCGCTCGAGCTGAAGACCTCCGCTGAGGCGATCGCGCTGCACGAAGCGCTGAAGGGAAAACTCTCGTCACTCGCTGTCCGTCCGCGGAGGGAATGGTCATCAACGAACGCGGATGATGGGTTTCCCAACGCGTCTCGTTGTCGGGTTGAAGGTGGCGACGGCATCCTCGAGGCTTGCGACAGTGCTGATGTTGGTCCGCAGGCGTCCGTCCCGTACCCGCTGGACGATCTCGCTCAGTTGGACACGATCGGACTCGACAACGAAGTCGATCGCCAAGCCGTCCGCGGGCCGTGCCTCGACCGGCCCAACGATGGATACCAGGGTCCCTCCGGCTCGGACCAATCGCGCGGACCGTTTCCCAATCTCGCCACCGATGAGATCGAACACCAGATCGATGCTGCCCACGTCTTCCAAGGCATCCTTCTCGAGATCGACGAACTCTTGCGCGCCAAAGTCGAGCGCCGCCTGACGATCGACGGCCCGCCCGGTGCCGATGACGTGAGCACCAGCCAGTCGTGCGAGTTGCGTCACCATCGAGCCGACGGCGCCCGCCGCGCCATGCGCCAAGACACTCTGCCCTGACCGAAGCCGGCCATGCTCAAACAGTCCCTGCCATGCGGTCAGACCTGAAATTGGCAGGCTCGCGCCCACCGTGAAGTCGACGTCCCCGGGTAGCGGCGCGAGGTTGCGAGCCTCTACGGCAACGAACTCCGCCAGAGTGCCGTCGCGGTACCAGTCCGCAAGGCCGAATACTCGCTGGCCTATCGACAGCCCAGTCGTTCCATAGCCGAGGGCTGTGACCACTCCAGCCATCTCGTGACCGGGGATCGACGGGGTTCGGTCACGAGCGATGCGATCGGCCCAGGTCGAAGGCCATGTCAGCTCGGTCGGGACGAACCCCGACGCATGGACCTGAACGACCACGTCGTTGATCGCCGCCTTCGGCTCGGGCCGCTCCACCAGCTTCATCCCGGCCGTTCCCGCAGCCCGATCCGTCACGACGATTGCTCTCATCGTTCATCTCCTTGTCAGTTCTCTCCCGAAGACGACGGGTCTCGCTGGGTAGGGCGCGAGAGCGAGTAGCGGGAGAGAAGATCGTGCAGGTACGTGCGCGCGAGCCCCGACGCCTTCGCCATCTGGGTCACGTTTCCCTCGTGTTTCGCGGAGAGCGCCACCAGGTACTCGCGCGTGAAGGTCTCGACGAGCTTCTCTTTCGCCACCTTGAACGGCACGTCGAGCGAAGGCGCTTCGGAACTCTTCTGCGGTCCCGGATTGAGCACGCTCTCCACCGAGACCTCGTCACTCACCACCGCGCGCGCGACCACGGTGCGCAGCTCGCGCACGTTCCCCGGCCAGCTGTAACCCGAGAGCGTGCTGGTCAGCCCCGCGCTGAGCTCGAAGGAGCCGCGACCCAGCTCCACGAGCATGCTGCGCACGAGCGCCGGAAGATCTTCCTTCCGCTCACTCAGCGGAGGCACTCGCACCCCCGCCACCGCGACGCGCAGATAGAGATCGTCGCGGAATCGTCCCGCCTTCGCTTCCGCGTCGAGCGCGCGCGTGCTCGCGGCCACCACGCGTACGTCCCCACCGACATGTCCTTCGAGCGCGCGCAGCAGCCGCGGCTGCAGCTCGAGTGGGAGCGCACCCACTTCATCGAGGAACAGCGTGCCGCCTTCCGCTTCCTTGAAGCCGCGCTCGAACAACGCGCTCTCCACCTGGCTCGAGGTGCAGTCGACCGTGACGAAGGCGCCCTTGCGGCGGCTGCGCGCATGGAGCGTCTTCGCGAGGCGCGCCTTTCCGGTTCCCTGCTCACCGAGGAAGAGCACGGGCGTGTGGGCGGGCGCGAGCTTCTCCACCAGACCGAAGACGCGGCGCATCGCGGCGCCGGTGGCCACCATGCCTTCGAGCTCTTCGGGGCCGTCGAGCTCCTGCTCCTCGGCGACCACGGAGACCGCGAGCAGGGTACGGCCCAGGGAGATCACCGCCTGCGCTTCCACGAAGGCGGTGTCGATGCGCGCACCGGCGAGCAAGGTGCCGTTGGTGGAGCCCAGGTCGCGCACGAAGACGCCGTCAGCGCGCGGCTGCAGCTCGAGGTGATGATGCGAGACCGCGGAGTCCTTCAGCTTGAAGCCCGCGTCGTCACCAGAGCCGACGATCATCGGAGCTGCGAGGGCCCGCGCCAAACCGGCATCGGGTCCGGAGACGATGCGCACCGTCCAGCTCATCAATTGGAGGCGGCCCGCAGCGTCGATGCGCGCCGCGCTGCTGCTGAGGCGCTCTGTCTTGCGTCGCGTGACCACCATCGCCGTCCCGTATAGCGCAGGCGCCCTAGCGGAACCGCACCGGGACCCAGTGTCAGTTGTTCCTGACGCGAATTACTTCTGCTGGAGCTCTTTGCTCTTCGCGTCGAGCTCTGCCGTGCCCTGCTTGCGATTGAGCTCCTCGAGATAGATGAGCTCGGCCCTGGCCTCCTGCTCTGCAGGGCTGCCTGACTTCGCCGGACTCGGCGGACCGAAGCTGCACTTCGTGTAGCCGCTGTCCGCGAAGGCCTGCGCGGAGATCGGCTTTCCGGCGGCACCGAGCTCCTGCACGAGCGCGTTGGGCATCAGGTCAGCGCGATGCACGAAGCCCTTCTTTCCGTCGACGACGATCTCGTGCCAGTCCTTGTTCTTCGCGCTCGCGCCGTTCCAGATCACCTCTTTGCCGGCCTGAAGCGTGACCACCGCCGCTGCCTCGGGCTTCGCGTCCTTCCGCACCTTGGTGTCCTTGTTCTTGATGTACAGCTTGCCGCCCTTGGCGATCGCGAAGGCATGGGTCGCCAGCACCAGCAG
>CBIHPJ010000758.1:0-4248 GCA_966211295.1 uncultured Myxococcales bacterium
CCACGGGCGGCGGCACCGGCGGATCTGGAGGGGGAACTCCGACGGGAGGAGGCGCCGGTGGCGGCACTCCCACGGGCGGCGGAACTGGAGGCGGTGGAACGCCCACGGGCGGCGGCAGCGGAGTGATCGACTTCGACGGCGGCTGGCTGCTCCCCACCTACCCCCGAAACCCCGCGCTCATCGGCGACGGCGGCACCACGGTGGTGGGCACCGGCGCGACGAACTTCACGGGACCGAACACCGGCGCGGGACTGAGCGTGGTCTACCCGCCGAGCGGCGTGATGCTGCCGCCCAACACGAACTCCATCGAGTTCCACTTCATCCCCGGCGCGGGCCAGACGCTCTTCCGCTTCACCTTCCACGCGCCGACCACCACGCTCGTCGTCTACACCACGTGCACCGCCGTCGGAGCGGGCTGCATCTACACGCCCGACCCCACGTTCTGGTCGAACCTGGTGCAGTACGCGCGCGGCACCGCACCGGTGACCTGGACCGTGGAGGGCGTGAACTCGAGCACGCTCGGCAGCCCCATCGGTAGCTCACCCGTGCAGCAGCTCAGCTTCTCCGAGCAGGATCTCCGCGGCGGTCTCTACTACTGGAACACCGGCGGCTCGCTCGAACGCTTCGACTACGGCTACCCGATGGCGCCGCGGCAGACGTACCTGAGCCCGAGCAGCGTCGGCGCGATCTGCGTGGGCTGCCATGTGATCTCGCGGCAGGGAAATCAGATCGTGGTGGGCAAGAACGCGCCGCTCCCCACGGCCGCGTACGACGTGCGCGCGGTGCCGACGAAGACGGTGCTCAACTCGATGACCGGTCCGCTCAGCGGCTCGTCGAACTTCTTCTCGTTCTCTCCCGACGAAGCGCACCTGCTCACCTCGACCGGCTCGACCATCTCGTGGCTGCGCCTGCTCTCGGGTCAGAGCACGCAAGTCACCAGCAACGGCTCGATGCCCGACTGGGCGCCCGATGGACGCCGCATGGTGTTCGCCAAGCCGGGCTTCTCGATTCCCTTCGGTGGATCGATCGGCGTGAGCTCGGCGTCGCTCCAGACGATGCGCTTCAACGGCACCGGCTTCGATCCGCCGCAGCAGCTCATCGGCGCGGGCGGTCAGAACAACTACTACCCGACGTACTCGCCCGACAACGCGTGGGTGCTCTTCAACAAGTCACCGAGCAACAAGGACTCGGCGAGCAACGCGAACATCGATCAGAACGACGGCGGCATTCCCGACGGCGAGCTGTGGGCGGTCAACGCGAACGGAGGCACTCCGATTCGCCTCGCGAACGCGACCAACCCGGGCTTCACCTCGTGGCCGAAGTGGGCGCCGGTGCGGCACGACTACTTCGGAGGGCAGGTGCTGTGGTTCACCTTCTCGAGCGGACGCGCGTACGGCCTGCGACTGGGCCAGCACCAGCAGGTGCAGCTGTGGATGGTGGCGTTCGATCCCGCGCGTGCGGCTGCAGGCATGGATCCGACGTTCCCCGCGTTCTGGCTGCCGTTCCAGGAGCTCTCGAGCAGCAATCACATCGGACAGTGGAGCACCGAGGTGCCTCGCATGAACTGCAGCGGCACGGGCCAGAGCACCTGCGCGCAGGGCGAGGTCTGTTCGAACGGCAAGTGTCGCCCGGGCTGATCCGATGTTCTCCCTCTCCTTGCGAAGCGGGGAGGGGGGCGAACTTCGTCACCCTTCTGGTTTGAAATTCCCCGAGAACTGACTGCTGATGGCGTGCGCGATCGAATCAGAGAGCACCAGCAGGTGGTGCTCCACGATGTCGTGAGCGGCGATCTCCCCCGTGTAGTCACCGTTCACGCGAGCTCGCGCTTCGGTCACGAGCTGCTCGCAGTGCGCGCGCATGATGATCTGCATGTCTGAATCGACGAGGAACGGACCGAGCGAGCCAATGAACGCTCCGAGCTCATCAGCGTTCGCGAACCACTTCTCCTTCGCGGCGGTGAGCGTCTCCTCGTTGCCAGTCTGCGCTGCGCGGATCACGTCGCTGGCGAGCGCCACGTGCTGGGTGAGCAGGTCCGCCATCCGCGTGCCCACGGGGTTCCCATAGAACGGCTTGAGCGCGTCGCCGATGGCGGGCGGGTTCGCCATCAACCGATTCGAAGTCGCGGTGAGATCAGGCAGCTGCTGCAGATCGCTGATCATGAAGAGCCGCTCCCAGTTGCCGTGATCGATCCAGAGCTCGCGCAGCTCGACGTGGAGCGTCTGCTCGTTCGTCCCTTGCGTCGGCTCGGTGACCTTCTGGGGAAATTGTGCCGCCATTCCGGCGGCGAGCACGTCCGCGAGCGTGCGGGCCTGATGCATCGAGGCGTCGGCCGCCGCGATGTCGGCTTCCCAGTTCTTCGCGAGACGCTCGTTCACCTGCTGGCCAGTGACATCGCGGTAGCCGTGCAGCTGCTGCTGGAGCTCATCGCGATTCAGCGATGGATTCTCGTCAGCGAGGAAGTCAGCGATCCGCGTGGTGCTCGCGATCCATTGATTGGTGAGCTCCTGGATGAGCGGTCTCGATCCTTCCTTCGTCGCGACGATCAGCCGATTGCCGGCGTTGATGTTCTCCTGGAGGAGCAGCGTGTACTGAGTGCCCGCCGCGTCTCCGTAGAACGGCTTCAGCGCCTCACCGAGCGCGACCTGATTCGCGTTCAGTCGCTGGAGCGTGGCGTCTCGAGAGGGGAACTCGCCGAGCACGTCGACGATGTAGACCCGTGTCCAGAACGCGCGCTGCGACCACAGCTGTCTCGTTTGATCGCGCAGCTCGAGTTGCGTGGCGACAGGGGTGTCGACCGCGGGCGTCGGAGCCGGCGGGGGCACGTTGTTGAAACATGCGGCGGTGGCGAGACAACAACCGAGCGTCGCTGCGATGCGCAGTGTCCTCATGGGCCACTCCTCTCCTCAGGAGAGGTGCTGCACCCCAGGTGCCAGCTTCCCGACACCACTTGCGGGGATGCGCGATCGCACCAGCTGTCTTTCCTGCTCGTCCTTCCCGCTCAGCGGTAGTTCACGACGCGTTCAGCGATCGTGCGCAGACCGAGCAATCCCGCCATCACGATGCAGTCGATCGGTTCTGCCGCCCCCGCGCATCCACTCCCGAGCAGCACAGCCACAGTGACGAAGACGAAAGTTCTGCTCATGTTCCACCCCTGCCGCGACGTCATGCACGTCTGAAACCGTGCGCGACGAAACTGCGCTCAGTGGAAGAGCTGGGAACGTGCGCGAGCCGTCTCGCGGCGCCGCGAAGCGGTGCCGAGGCAGCAGCGCCCAGAAAAGAGACCAGTTCAAAACGACGTCGAGTGGAAGATGAACGGGTAGCTCACGACGACTGAGCCGCCACGTGCTGAAGGGAAACGCCAGCCTTTGAGCGCGCCGAGCACACAGCTCGCGATGCCGCCGTCTTTCAGCGTGGTGCTCTTCACCTTCGCGCCCTCGACCATGCCGTTGGTGCTTACCGTCCACTCGAGGGTGAGCTCGCCGCCGCCGCTGTCACCGCTCTTGATCAGCGAGCGCTCGTAGCAAGCGCTCACTTCCCCGAGGTGCGCATTGACCGGCAACGCAGCAAGTCCGCGAGGTTGCCGGGCCGCATTTATGCAGGGATTTTCTGCATGCTCATCCCGAGTGGGTTGCGAGAACGGTTGGCGGCGCTGTTCCCGGGATCAGAGTTGGTCGAGGCGGAAGCGCTCAAGCCCGACACGGGCACGGGCGAAGCGCACAAGGGACAGGGCTACGGGAAACCGCTGAAGCTGCGGCTCAAGACGCGCGAGGGCGCCACCCGCACGCTGGTCTTCCACCTCGAGTCGTCGAACGAGTTCGGTCACGATCGCCGGGCAGATCGCGCGAACGGCGTGTTGCTCGCGTGGGACTCGTTTCCTGCGATTCCGCATCACGCGCGCGCGCTCGACGTGGGTGCGATTCGAAACGATGGGCGATTGCTGCCGCTGCAGGACGTGGGCGAGCTCTACTTGATCACCGAGTGGGCAGAGGGCGAGGTCTACGCGTCCGATCTCCGTCGCATCGCGAACACCGAGGTGGCGGAGACACTCGATCTGGCGCGAGTGGATGCGCTCGCCGACGTGTTGCTCGAGCTGCACGAAGCGCCGGGTTCGCATCCGCAGGCGTACGTGCGCGCGATTCGCGATCTCGTCGGGAGCGGCGAGGGCATCGCAGGCATCGTCGACAGTTACCCGCAGCACACGCCTGGCGCGTCAAAGGCGAGGTTGTTCGCGATCGAGACGCAGTGCCT
>CBIHPJ010000759.1:0-4220 GCA_966211295.1 uncultured Myxococcales bacterium
TCTGGCGGAGTGCGCGTGAGCAAGTGCACCAGCGTCGCGCCCAGTCCGTAGAGATCGCTGCGCGCGTCGACGGAGCCTCCGAGCTGCTCGGGCGCCATGTAGCCGAAGGTTCCGACCAGCGTTGCTCCGTGGGTGCCCGCGGCTTTCACCGAACGCGCTGCGCCGAAGTCGACGAGCGAGAGCAAGCCATCTGCCCCGATGATGAAGTTGTCTGGCTTCACGTCGCGGTGCACCACCACGGGCGATCGGCCGTGCAGGTACGCGAGGATCTGCAGGGCCTGTCGCGCGAGCTCGAGCACGCCCTCTTCGTCGAAGTGTTCGTCGGCGAGGCGCTCCGTCAACGAGTGACCCGTGAGGTACTGCTGCGCGAGATAGAGCCGCGTGGAGACGCCCCGCCCCACGGTGAAGCTCTTCAAGAATTTCGGAATGCGCGGGTGATCGAGCGCCTCGAGCAGCTCCGCTTCGCGCGTGAAGGCGTCGAGCTCTTGCGTGGTGGGCACGAGGGAGAAGACGAGCTCCTTGAGCGCCACCTTCGCGCCGGCGTCGTCTTCAGCGAGGTACATCGCTCCGTGTTGCGAGCGGGCGATCACCTCGAGCACGCGGTACGGACCTGCGCGGACGGCGGCGCACAGTGACCGCAGCGATCGTCGGTGAGCGGAGTGCTGCACGACACGCACGTCTCGGCGCCTGTGCGGACCGCTTCGAGGACGCGCTGCATGGAGCCACCTTATCTCCCTCTCCTTGCGAAGCGGGGAGCGCGAGCCGTCTCGCGGCGCCGCGAAGCGGTGCCGAGGCAGAAGCGTGCCAGGAAGGACGGTCGGAATGAGGGGCTACTCGAAGTAACCAGCAGGCCAGGCCGGGCGCGGCGTCAGATGAGGCAGTCCTCGTCGCACCGGCGCGTACGCTTCCCACACCGCGGGGAACGCGGCGGCGAGCGACGGCACCGTCCCGTGCCGCACGTTCACGCGATCGACGTCGACCACTCGGTCGCCTGCGAGGCGCACCTTCCATCCATCACCGTTCGCGCTCACGTCCTCCACCACTCCGCTCGCGTACTCGAGGCCACCGAGCCGCAGCAGCCGTGAGATCAGGAAGCGATTCAGAATGTCCGCACGAGGCGCGAGCGCGAACTTCTCCGGGCCATTCAGCGTCACGCGCGTGTCCTTGCGCAGCCGACTCTTCAGCAACTCATCGACTGCCGGAGGAACTGCGAGCGCCTCGTGTCGCGCGTGCAGATGAGCGTTCGCCTCGACATCAGAGAGACCTGCGAGCTCGGACTCGAACTTCAGTAATTCCTGCTCGACCGCGCGCATGCCGTCGATCTCCGCGAGCCGCGTGGCCATCTCCGCATGCGAGAAGCCCGCGAGCCGGAGGTAGAGCACGTCGATCACCCCGCCCTCTCCGATGCCGGTGACGAGGTGGTGCCGCTCCGGCCCCTCTCGCACCGTGCCGATGTCCGCGTCGGTCCAGTACGACGCGAGCGGGAGCGCGCCGAAGGACTTCTCGATGCCCACTCCGAGCGCGAGGATCACCGCGTCGAACTTCTCGCCTGAGACGGAAGGACCTTCACCGAGCGTGGGCTTCGCTCCCGTGCGCACCGAGATCTTCGAACGCGCGACTTCGAGCTCGAAGCCATGCAGCACTTCCGCCGCCATGTCGGCTGCGAGACCTGCGTGCCAATCGAGCAGCGGAAGTCCTGCGCTGGTGTTGAGTGAACCCGGGCGCGGCCACTCGTGAATGTGAGGGTGGATCCACCGTGTGCGGTTGTCGCGCTGCGTGGCAAGGAGATGGTTCGCTCGCTCGAAGAGAGTGACGTGGATTCCTTTTCTTCCGAGCGCAGCGGCGGCTGCGAGGCCGGCGAAGCCGCCTCCGATGACTGCGCAGCGTTGACCTTCGCGAACGCGCTTCGTCTCCATCAACGCCCACGCCAGGTTGTGACCTCGCATCGCCTGGAGCTGAATCGACACCCAGCGCTCGAAGCAGCCGCAGACGTAGACGTTGGGGAAGCCGGAAACGAGGGCGTAGGGGAGGATCTCGTCGAGCATGGTTTGGGCTTTTACGACATTGGGCGTGCCCTCACCCCGACCCCTCGTCTCTGGTCGTCCCGAAGGGAGAGGGAGATAGATCGGCCGGTGCTAGGGTCCGCGCGCATGTCGTCAGACGTCACGCCCGTGCGCCTGCTGATCACGCCCATCATCGACCAGGCGACGGTGCTCTCTGAGCGCGTGTCGAAGGAACTCCCCACGCACGAAGGCCTGCAGAAGGCCACGCGCATGGTCACCGGCGCCGCTCAGAAGGCCGAGCGCATCGCCAACGAGATGCGTCGCCCGTGGAGCCCGCACCGCGTGCCCGTGATGTTCCTCGTCGCCGCGCTCGTCGGCCTGCTCACCTTCCTCTATTGGCAATTCTTCCGAGTGAGCTCGCTCTCCCTCGCGCTCCCTGATCGCGACGCGATGCAGATTCGCGAGAACCTCGCGGCCGACACGCGCGTGAACGTGAAGATCGTCGACGTGCTCGGCTCCCGCGAGGCGGCGGCGCTGCTGGAGAAAGGCGAGATCGATCTCGGCTTCATCCAGGGAGGCGTACCCATTCCTCCGAGACTGTTGCGCCTCGAGACGCCCACGCGCGAGCTCGTGCTGTTCTTCCTGCGCGATGGCGTCACCGGCCCCTCACAGGTGAAGAAGGTGCTCACCTCCGTCGAAGGAGAAGGCAGCCACTCGGTGGCGCTGGCGTTCTTCGCCGCCTGGGGCCAGCAGGTCACCTACGTGCACCAGTGGAAGGACATCACCAGCAACGAGAACTTCGTGGTGCCTTCCGACGTCGACGCGGTGTTCGTGGTGAAAGATCCAGGTGACGAGAAGGCGCTGGTGGGAGCGGAGCGACTGATGAAGGCCGGCTTCCAGCTCGCACCTCCGTCGCTCGGTGCCCGTGGAGGTCGGCTCGCGTACATCACGCCCCACGTGCTCCCGCGCGGACACATTCGGGCTGATCCGCCGCTGCCCGCCACCGCGATCGACACCTACTCGGTCACCACGTACCTGGTGGCGAGAGAGGGCCTCACGCCGCGACTTCTCACGCAAGCGGCGAACGTGCTCGAGGCGCACCCGCGCACCATCGAGGAGGGGAGCTTCCGCATCAACTCCACCGAAGCGAGCGAGCTGTTCCAGGGCGTGGACGCGTTCTTCTCCATCATGGTGAACATCGGTCTCGCGTTCCTCGCGCTGCTCGGCCTCGACGTGTTCGCCTACCGCAAGCAGTTCCACGAACTGAACTCGCTGGTGAGCATCGTGAGCATGCTGCAGTCGAACAAGGACGTGCTCGGAGTGCCGGTCTCGGTGCGCGGAGAGAACCTGCTCTACCTGAGCCTCTGCTCCGACATGCTGAGCCTGATCAGCGCGATCAGCGGCTATTACACGCAGGAGAACTCGTCGCTGTTGTTCAACAACCTGTCAGAGGTCATTCACCAGCGGTGCGACTCCCTGAAGATCAACATTCAGCTGAAGCTGCTGCACGCGATGGTCGAGCAGGAGTAGCGCTCTGGCGTCCCGCGATCGTCGCGGGTGTGCTGATGGCGCTCTGTCTGCTGCGCGCGCTCAGCTGACAGGTGATCGATCACGGCGAATCTGGGCTCAACCTCACTCCGCGCGGAGAGAGTCTGCTCACCGTCGCGTGTCTTTCGATTCCGATCTTCCCGGCGATGGCGCTGCTGTGGGCCGCGATCACCGGAAGACGGAAGCGGCGAGTGACCATCACGCTGGTGCTGATGATCGTGCTGGGAGCACTGGGCGGATTCGCCGCGCGCTTCGCGTGGGACTCGCTCTTCCAGGGTCACTACACGGAGTCGGTGGTCTCGCCTGATGGAACGCAGGAAGCACATCTGCACGTCGGTGGGCTGCTCGGATGCAAAGGCACGGTCTACGTGTCCGAGCGTCGCGCGATCTGGGGCACGTTCGCGCTGGGCGAGAACATCTCTTGTGAGGATGGTCGCGTGCGATGGACCGCTGACGGCGGACTGGAGCTCACCGGATCCCCAGTCGAGCCCATTCGACTCGACTGGGGACCTCACTGACTTATTTCCCTCTCCCTGCGCAGCGGGGAGAGGGGCAGGGGTGAGGGGCGAACTACGTCACGTCCCAGCAGGTTTGCAGCGAGCACAGAGTTGAAGCTCGCGCACGATCTCCCGGCCTTCACCACCGGAGTCGTCGATCCACACCTTGCGC
>CBIHPJ010000760.1:0-4197 GCA_966211295.1 uncultured Myxococcales bacterium
CGGTCGCAGCGCCTCCGCCTGTCGCGACGCCTCCTCCCATGCCGCCACCGATGTCACCGCCACCTCCACCGCCGAGGCCACCGGCTGCGCCTCCGCCGTTGCCTCCTCCGGTTCCGGCGACCTGTTCACAGATGCCTTGTGCGCAAACGAAGTTCGCTTCGCAGGTCGCGCAGGTTCGGCCGCCGATGCCGCACGCCGCTTCGCTCGGCGCCTGGCACAGACCACGCTCGTCACAGCAGCCGGCGCAGGTCGTCTCTGCGCAGGGCTCGACCACTCCCGCGGGGCAGCCACTGAGCAGGAGCAGCAGGAGACCGCCGGTGAGCCTCGCGTGCTTGAGCATGTCCTGCAGGATTTCACGGCTTCGGCCGGAGATCGACTCGGGGGCATGCCCTCACCCCGACCCTCTCCGGATGGGAGAGGGAGACTTCATTTCAACTTGCTTCGTACGTGCTTCGCGATCATCAGCTCCTCGTTCGTGGGGATCACCCACGCCGAGACACGGCTTCCCGCGCGGCTGATGCACGGGCCTCCACGCGCGTTCGCTTCTTCATCGAACTCCAGCCCCAACCACGACGCCTCCCGACACACTGCCGCCCGAATGGGCGCGGCGTTCTCCCCGATGCCCCCCGTGAACACCAACGCGTCGAGCCCGTGCATCGCCGCACTCAAGGAGCCGAGTTCCCGAACGATGCGGTACACGAACAACTGCACTGCCTCTTCCGCCGCTCCAGTCGAGCTCGCGAGCAGCTCTCGCATGTCGCTCGACACACCCGACACACCCAACAGCCCCGACTCCTCGTACAACAACCGCTCGAGGTTCTTTGCAGACATCCCGTAGTGGTTCATCAAATACAACAACACGCCCGGGTCGATCGCTCCGCAGCGCGTGCCCATCAAGAGACCGTCCAGCGCGGTGAAGCTCATGCTCGTCGCCACGCTGCGCGCCTCGAGCATCGCGCACATGCTCGCGCCGTTGCCCAGGTGCGCGACCACCGTTCTGCCGAGCGCCGCCTTCTCTGACGCGCCCATCAGCACGGACGCCACGTACTCGTAGGACAACCCATGAAACCCGTAGCGCCGCACGCCTTCTTCCGCGTAGCGCCGCGGCAAGCCAAACGACTGCGCCACCATCGGCTGCGTGCGATGAAACGCGGTGTCGAAGCAGGCCACCTGCGTCACCGAAGGCACGCGTTTCGACACCGCGCGAATCGCAGCGAGGTTGTGCGGTTGATGCAGCGGAGCGAGCGGGACCAATGCGTCGAGCGCCTGCATCACCTGGTCGTTCACCAGCACGGGGCCCGCGAACTTCGAGCCGCCGTGCACCACGCGATGTCCCACCGCAGCCACCTGGTGCTTCTCGAGTACGCCCTGGCGGCCCCAGGAGAAGAGGTGCGCGATCGCGCCCTCGTGGTCGAGCTCGCCCTCGCCCCAGCGGCGCTCGGCGATCGCCGCGCCGGTGCGCTCCTTCGCGATGAAGTGCGCCTTCGTGTTGAGCCCCTCCACGAGCCCCCGCACCATCAGCGCGGGAGGATCGTCATCGACGAACACCGAGAACTTCAAGCTCGAAGACCCGGCGTTGATTACGAGGAGCGAGCTGGACATCGGGCGACCTCAGTGCGGCCAGACCCAGTCCGAGATCTCTGGGCGATCGGCGCCCACCTCGTGCGCGTACCTGAGGTTGTCGATGAGCGCGTTCTTCATCTCCTCTTTCAGGTGCGAGCCTCTCTCCCGGCAGGACGGCACGCGATCGATCACGTCGATCACGAGGTCGAAGCGCGAGGTGCCATTCAAGATGGCGAGCTCGAACGGAGTGTTGATGTTGCCGCGCTCGCGGTACCCGTGAACGTGCAGCCGGTCCTGGTTCTTCAGCCGGTAGGCGAGCTTGTGAATGAGCGCCGGGTACCCGTGGAAGCTGAAGATGATTGGTTTGTCGGCCGTGAAGATGCCGAGCAGATCGCGCTCCGTCGACCCGTTGGGATGCTCGGTGGCGGCCTGGAGCTTGAACAGGTCGACCACGTTGATGAAGCGCACCTTCAGGCTCGGCAGCTTCTCTCTCAGGATCGAAGCGGCCGCGAGCGCCTCTTGCGTGGCCACGTCGCCGCAGGAAGCCAGCACCACCTCGGGCTCCTCGTTGGCGTCGGTGCTCGCACGCGACCAGATGCTCATGCCCCTCGCGCAGTGAGTGATCGCCTCGTCCATCGTGGTGAACTGCAGGTGCTTCTGCTTGTCGGCGACGATCACGTTCACGCAGTCGGTGCTGCGCAGGCACTGATCGGTCACCGCGAGCAGCGTGTTCGCGTCAGGCGGCAAATAGAGGCGCGTGACCGAGGGCTGCTTGTTGGTGACGAGATCGATGAAGCCGGGATCCTGGTGCGAGAAGCCGTTGTGATCCTGCCGCCACACCGTCGACGAGAGCAAAATGTTCTCGCTCGCCACCGGAGCGCGCCAGCTCACGTGGTTCTTGCTGATGTCGAGCCACTTCGCGTGCTGGTTGAACATCGAATCGACCACGTGCGCGAACGCCTCGTACGTGTGGAAGAGGCCGTGCCGTCCGGTGAGCAGGTAGCCCTCGAGCCAACCGAGCAGGGTGTGCTCCGAGAGAATCTCCATCACCCGCCCGTCGCGGGAGAGCTCACCGCCGTCCGCGTCTTCCGGGAGCAGATCGGCCATCCACGTCTTCTTGCTCACTTCGTAGACCGCCTGCAGCCGGTTCGAGGCGGTCTCGTCAGGCCCGAACAACCGGAACGAGGTCGGGTTGTTCCTCATCACGTCTCTCAAGAACTCGCCCATGGGCTTGGTGTTCTCGTAGAGCGACGTGCCGCGCGACGACACCGCCACCGCGTAGTTCTTGATGTCGGGCAGCTTGAGGTCCTTCCTCAGGAGCCCGCCGTTCGCGTGCGGGTTCGCGCTCATGCGGCGGGTGCCCTTCGGTGCGAGCTCCTTCAACTCCGGGAGCAGCTTCCCGTTCGCGTCAAAGAGCTCCTCGGGGTGGTAGCTCTTCATCCACTCCTCGAGCTTCTTCAGATGTGAGGGATTGCCGCGCACGTCGCCGAACGGCACCTGGTGCGATCTCCAGTAACCCTCGAGCTTGTGGCCCTCGAGCTCCTTCGGGCCGCTCCAACCCTTGGGAGAGCGCAGCACGATCATCGGCCAGCGCGGACGGAAGGTCTCGCCACCGTTGCGACAGGACTTCTGCACCGACTTGATCTCGGCGATGCACTTGTCGAGCGTGTCCGCCATCTTCTGGTGCATCTCCATCGGGTCGGAGCCTTCGACGAAGTACGGCTTGTAGCCGTAGCCGACGAAGAGGGCCTCGAGCTCCTCATGGGTGATGCGCGAGAGAATGGTTGGATTTGCAATCTTGTACCCGTTCAAGTTCAGAATCGGCAGCACCGCGCCGTCGCGCGCGGGGTTGATGAACTTGTTCGAGTGCCACGACGCCGCGAGCGGTCCGGTCTCGGCCTCGCCGTCGCCCACCACGCAGCAGGCGATCACGTCGGGGTTGTCGAGCACCATCCCGTACGAGTGCGAGAGCGAGTAGCCGAGCTCACCGCCCTCGTGAATCGAACCCGGCGTCTCCGGAGTGACGTGGCTGCCGATCGCCCCGGGGAACGAGAACTGCTTGAAGAAGCGCTGCATGCCCTCGGCGTCTTCGCTGCGATCGGGGTAGACCTCCGAGTAGGTGCCTTCGAGGTACGCCGGCCCCAGCACGCCAGGCGCGCCGTGACCTGGACCCGCGACGAAGATCACGTCGAGGTCGAGCTTGTTGATCAGCCGGTTCATGTGGAGCCAGCAGAACGAGAGCGCCGGGCTCGCGCCCCAGTGGCCGAGGAGCCGGATCTTCACGTCGTCCGGAACCAGCGGCCGCTTCATCAGGGGATTGTCCTTCAGATAGATCATCCCCACCGAGAGGTAGTTGCAGGCACGCCAGTAGGCGTTCATTAACTCCAGCTCGCGCGAGGTGAGTGGGCCCTCGCTGGTCTTCCTGCTGCCGGCCGAGGCCCGCGACGCGGGAATCTCGGACCGCCCCCGGGCAGGGATTGGATGCGGTTGTGCCATTTGAAATTCCTCCAACGGATCTTGAGTGCAGCGATCAGGCCTGCGCGAAGTCGGGCTCGGTCTCAGCCTCGAGCTCAGGTCGGTAGCGACCGAGCACCGCGGCGGAGTCACACCGGGCGCGGTGGTAGAACGCGTGCT
>CBIHPJ010000761.1:0-4185 GCA_966211295.1 uncultured Myxococcales bacterium
AGAGCAATCGACGTCGCCTCTTTCCGTACTCAGAGCCCATGACGACCCCGATGATGAAGGCCGCGATGGTGCGCCGTTACGGCGGACCCGAAGCGATCAACGTCGAGACTGCGCCGCAGCCCGAAGTGAAGGGCGGCGAAGTGCTGGTGCGCGTGCGTGCATCGCCGGTCACCGCGGCCGACGTGCGGCTGCGCAGCGCGGTGGTGCCCGCGGGCTTCGGCCCCTTGATCCGGCTCGTGGGCGGAGTCTTCGGTCCGCGCAAACCGATCCCCGGGATCAACTTCGCGGGCACCGTCGCTGAAGTGGGCGAGGGCGTGACCACCTTCAAGGTCGGCGACCGCGTCTTCGGCGTGTCCGGCTTCGGCGGCGGCTCGCACGCCGAGTTCCTGAAAATTCGCGCTGACGCGGCGATCCTCCCGCTGCCGAAGGGGCTCAGCTTCGAAGAGGGCGCGGCCTTCTCTTTCGGTGGACTGACCTCGTCAGACTTCCTCATCGACAAGGCGAAGATGGAGAAGGGAGAGTCGTTGCTGGTGCTGGGCGCGACGGGCTCGGTGGGCAGCGCGGCGATCTCGCTCGGCCGTCACCTGGGACTTCACGTCACCGCGGTGGCGTCGACGAAGAACCTCGAGCTCGCGCGTGAGCTCGGCGCGCACGAGGTGATCGACTACACGAAGGAAGAGCTGCGCGGCACGTACGACGGCATCCTCGACGTGATGGGCGTGCTGCCCTACGAGAAGGCGAAGGCGTTCTTGAAGCCTGGTGGTCGCTTGATGCCGGTGACGAACACGCTCGCGCAGAACCTCGGCGCCGCGCTGCGTCCGATCCGCAACGGCCATCGCATCACCGGCTCGACCACCTCGGACTCGCGCGAGAGCTTGAAGCGGCTCCTGAGCATCTACGAGGCTGGTGGCTACAAGCCGCTCGTGGGAACGGTGATGCCGTTCGAGCAGATTCAGGAAGCGCATCGCGTCGCCACCACCTGGCACAAGCGCGGCAACCTGATCCTCACGTTCACCACCTAACTCCCTCTCCCTGCGGAGCGGGGAGAGGGCAGGGGAGAGGGGCGGACCTTCGTCACTGCGCCGTCTGGATGTTCCTCTGATCACCGCACTGCTTCGCGAAGTCGGACTCGTCGAGGAACTTGTCCATCGCCTTCTCCCAGGTCGTCCACTTGTGACCGCCCTCGACGGGGAACACACGCTCGCGCGGCAGCGCATTGCCGATCAACCCAGCTGCCTCACCGAGCCAGTAATCGCCGGTGCCCCAGCCGAGATAGAGGAGCGGTCCCTTCTCCGCGCCGGAAGTGAGCGCCTGCAACCAACGCCAGAGCTCGCGCTGGTACGCGCCGTCGCTTGTCGCGCGCTCGGTGAGCTTCTGCGGTGCGTGCCATTGCGCGAGCCCACCCGCGGCGTGGATCTCCTTCGTGAGGACGCGATTGCCCATGTACGGAGAGAGTGCGAGCACGCCGGTGATCTCCTCGGGGTGCGCGTGCGCGTAGAGCAACGTGCCTCTGCCTCCGAGGGAGAGGCCCATCAACCAGGTCTGCTCGTAGCCCCGGGCGCGCGCGGGACGGACCACGTCATTGCCGAACCGCTTCAGGAAGTCGCCCGACGTGTAATACGCGAGCGTCGCGTCGGCGCTCACCACGTCCACCGAGAGGCCGCGCTTGCGGATCGCCGCGATGAAGCCGTGCCTCTGAAAGTCTTCGGCCTCGTCCTTCACACCCGGGAGGAAGATCACCAGGCAGCGCGCGGGACCGTGCTCGTAATAGTCGCGCGTGGAAGTCATGGGCGTACTCGCAGGCAGCAGCACCCAGCAGCCGCTGAAGAAGCCAAGCGCGAGGATCACCCAGAACCTCATCACTCAGCGAGTAACGAGGGAGCCGACAACGCTGCCTCCTCGATCTCAGGGAGTGCAGGCCTTGGTGCGCGCGAGCGTCTCCACCAGCGTCGACGCCACTGGAATCAATCGTGGCGTCACCTGTGCGCGATCGGCGCGCGTTCGAAGGAAGACCGCGTCTTCGTAACTCCCTACGCGCACGCCTTGCCGGTCGAGCACGTAGAGCTCGTCGACTCCGTTGATCCCGATGAGAAATGACGCTGCATCTCCGCCGGGCTGGAACCACGGGCTGGTGACCTGCCCACCCAGCGTGTGCCACCTCGCCTGTTCGGGGAGCGCCTTCATTCCAGGGTGATGCTCCAGCAGCGCGAGCAGCATCGCGGGCACGTCGTTCTGCGAGATCGGCGTCGCGTTCAAGAGCGTGCGCGCCTCAGCGAGTGCCGCCTCGAGCTTCGCGCGGTCCTTCGCGCGCGCGAGGAACGCCTCGGGGATCACGATGAGGAAGGGCACCTGCGCCTTCGCGGCATCGGTCTCATGCTCGAGCGAATCAGGACCCCACACGTAGTCCTCTCCGGTGGAGTGATCAGCGAGCAGCACGACGATCGATCGCTCGGCGATCCCCTGCGCGGTGAGCTGCGCGAAGAGCCGCTCCAGCGCGGCGTCGGTGTACGAGTGCGTGAGGAGCCGGCGGCGATCGTCCACTGACGCGCGGTTCGGTGACTCCTTGAGCGCGAGCTCCATGCGGGTGAGCACTTCCTTGGGGAGATCTTCAGGCGGCGTGTACGGCGAGTGATTCGAGAGCGACATCACCAGCGCGTACTGGGGCGCGTCGGCGAGCCCCTTCGCCACGTGCTTCACCGCTTCATCGAAGATCACGAAGTCGGTGAGCCCCGACCACGCGCCCGTCGGCAGATTCTCGGGGAGCTCGTCTTGCGAGACGACCTCGCGCACTCCGTGGCTCTGGAGGAACGCCGCCATGCGGTCGTAACCGGGATCCGAGCCGTAGAGGAACGTGCCGCGAAAGCCGGCCTCGGCGAGCAAGTCCGGCGCACAGCGGAGCGGGAAGGCGTCGAGATCGCGGATGATGCTCAAGTTGTACGGAAGCGTGCCCACTCCGCAGGTCATCGCCGCGAGGCCCTGCGCGCTGCGCACTCCGGCCTGGAACATGCGGCGGCTCGAGAGCACCTTCGGATTCTCGTAGAGCGAGTTCACGAACGGATCGAGTCCGCGCGCGGCGGCGGGGTTGAGCGCGTGCAGATCGTCACCGCGGAAACTCTCGAGCGAGAACTGGAAGACCGCGACCTTCGGATCCGCGGGATCGAAGAGCGCCTCTGAGACGCGAGAGAGCGCGGCGAGCAGCTCCGCTCCAGGAGGCGACGGCTCCTTCTGGCGATCCAGCGGCCGCACGTACGGATGTGGACACGCGTCCTTCACCGGAGGCCAGCCCATGCGCTGTGCCCCCAGCGCGGCTTCTTCCGGAGTGGTCTTGAGCTGCAGCAGCAATTCACTCGGCTTCAAGGGCACGCGTCCTTCGATCAGATCGAAGGTGGTCTCGATGGTGCTGTTGAGGGGATCTCCGAGCGCGGCGCGGCTGAGGCGGCTCGAGAGGTTCGCTTGCACGGCGACCAGTCCTGGAACGAGCAGCGCACTGCCCACGAGCACGGTGATGAAGCCCGTGGCCCACTGCCGCCAGGGAAGATTCTCTTCGCGTCTCGCCGCTCTGAATCGCTGCACGAGCAGCACGATCGCGAGCACGCTGCACACCACCGCGGGCAGCCAGATGCGCTCGTACCTGAAGAAGCCCAGCGTGCCCTCGACGAAGGAGGTCTGCACTGCGCCCGCGGTGATCTCCTGCATGGTGGAGAAGGCGCCGCGTTCGGCCTTGATCTCCTGCTGCAACACCGTGAGCACGTAGAGCACGAAGCACCACGGCAAGATGAAGAGCGGCGCGCCGAGGTGTTGCCAGAGCGTCTTGCGGCGCGGGACGAGCGCGGTGAAGAACACCACCAGTCCGAGCACCACGAGGATCGGCAGGATCACCGCGCTGAGATCGAGCGTGGTGCCGGCGATCGCCCTGGTGATCCGATCGAATCCGGATCCACCGCGCAGCCGCATCGCCACCGCGAGTCGCGCGGGAAGCAGCGCGAGCACCAGGAGCGCGATCGTCGTGAACGCGGAGAAGATCCCGCGTCGGGTGGCCGGAGACATCGAGGGCGGTCCGTAGCACGCCAACAGAAAGATGCTTCCCTGCTTGAATCGAGAGGGACGCGCGTCAATGCGCGCCATGCGAAGCCTGCCCCTCCTGCTGGTGATCATTGCCTCGTCAGCGCTCGCTCAGGACGTCGA
>CBIHPJ010000762.1:0-4183 GCA_966211295.1 uncultured Myxococcales bacterium
GGCCGGCCGTAGCCGAGGGGATCGGTGATGCGCGCGTAGACATACTCATCGTCAGCGACCCGCGCCGAGTACTCGGGCTTCTTCGGATCTTTCTGAACGCAGCTCTGCCTGTCCTTGGTGCAGAACCACGTGGTCGTCTTCATCGGTTTCAGGTCGTTGACGCCCTTGAGCCACTCTTTCACCCAGGGCGACTCGAGCATCGGCTCGAAGTTCACGGCGAGGCGGCGGAACTCAGGAAGGACGGGCGGGGTAGGAACGCCTGCGTCAGGGGTCGCCACTAACAACGTGAGGAGGAGCGCGTTCATGGGCGCCGCGACCATACGCAGAAAGGCCCAACCAGCGCGGCCTTCTTGAGTTAAGGCGACCCGTCATGTCTTCGGAGTTAGAGCGAGAAATCAGCCGTCGGCGCACCTTCGCGATCATCTCGCACCCCGACGCCGGCAAGACCACGCTGACTGAGAAGCTGCTGCTGTACGGCGGCGCCATTCACCTCGCCGGCAGCGTGAAAGCGCGCCGTGCGAAGCGGTACGCCACCTCGGACTGGATGGCGATCGAGAAGGAACGTGGAATCTCGGTCACCTCGTCGGTGCTGCAGTTCAACTACCGCGATCACGCGGTGAACCTGCTCGACACCCCGGGCCACCAGGACTTCTCCGAAGACACGTACCGCACGCTCTCGGCGGCGGACTCCGCGGTGATGCTCATCGACGCGGCGAAGGGCGTTGAGCCGCAGACCATCAAGCTCTTCAAGGTCTGCAAGCTGCGCGGGATTCCGATCTTCACCTTCGCGAACAAGCTCGATCGCTACGGCCGCACGCCGCTCGAGCTGATGGACGAGCTCGAAAAAGTGCTCGGCATGCGCGCGTACCCGATGAACTGGCCGATCGGATCCGGCCCTGAGTTCCGCGGCGTGTACGACCGGCGCACCAGGAACGTGCACGTCTTCCAGGCCGAGGGGCGGCACGGCGCGTCGGAGGTCGAAGAGAAGATCATTCCGCTCGCGAGTGACGAGATCGCGAAGGTCCTCACCGAGTCAGAGCTCGAGAAGCTCAAAGAAGACATCGACCTGCTCGACATCGGCGGCGACGTCTTCGACGTGGCGAAGGTGCTCGAAGGTCAGCTCTCTCCGATGTTCTTCGGCTCGGCGATGACGAACTTCGGAGTGCGTCCTTTCCTCGACGCGTTCCTCGAACTCGCTCCGCCGCCGTCAGGTCGTCCGTCGAGCGCGGGCTTCATCGAGCCGGTGGGCGAGAAGTTCACGGGCTTCGTTTTCAAGATCCAGGCGAACATGGATCCCTCGCACCGCGATCGCATCGCGTTCCTGCGCGTGGTGAGCGGTCACTACGTGAAGGGCATGACCGCCCACCACGTGCGCCTCGATAAAGACATCCGCCTGGCCAAGCCGACGCAGTTCATGGCCTCCGAGCGCACCGGCATCGAAGACGCCTGGCCCGGAGACGTGATCGGTCTCTTCGATCCCGGAGTGTTTCGGATCGGTGACACTCTCCTCGAGAAGGCGCAGCCGTTCGACTTCGAGTGCGTGCCGCGCTTTTCTCCCGAGTTCTTCGCGGTGGTTCGTTCGAAGGACCCCATGAAGCGCAAGCAGATGGAGAAGGGGCTCGAGCAGCTGTCCGAAGAAGGGACGATTCAGATCTTCCAGCAGCTCCAGATGGGGATGAAGGATCCCATCGTCGGCGTTGTCGGCCAGCTGCAATTCGAAGTGCTGCAGTACCGTATGGATGCCGAGTACGGCGCCAACATCATCGTGGACAAGCTACCCTTCGGCCACGCGCGCTGGGTGGTTGCGCAGAAGTTCGATCCGAGGACCTTCGACTGGGAGGGCAATCGCATGACGGTGCAGGACCGGGACGGGCTGCCGCTCGTGCTGTTCCGGGACGAGTGGGCCATGCAGCACGCTCTGGAGAAGCACCCGGAGCTGGCTTTCCAGGCGCATGCGCCTCAGCTCAAGGCGAGCTCGGTGATCATCGGACCGAGCTGAAGTTGACGTGAGGGAGTGATGGATCGACTGCAGCAACTCATCGAAGAAGGCGTGATCGAAGAGGTCTACAACCAGCTGAAGACGGGGAAGGAAGCTGAAGTCTGGCTGGTGAGTCACCGCGGTGAAGCAGTTGCCGCGAAGATCTACAAAGAGCGCGAGTTCCGCAGCTTCAAGAACGACGCTGGCTACAAAGAGGGCCGCGTCGTGCGGAACACGCGCACGCAGCGCGCGATGGACAAGGGCACCAAGTTCGGGCGCGCGTCCGCGGAAGAGGCGTGGAAGAACGCCGAGG
This sequence comes from uncultured Myxococcales bacterium, assembly GCA_966211295.1. Taxonomy (GTDB): domain Bacteria; phylum Myxococcota; class Myxococcia; order Myxococcales; family Myxococcaceae; genus Archangium_A. The sequence goes on from CBIHPJ010000762.1 coordinate 2,292, forward strand.
CCGACGCGATGTTCACGCTCCACGCGGCGGGCGTGCGCGTGCCCAAGCCGGTGATGTTCTACGACGGCGTGCTGCTGATGGAGGTGATCGGTGACGCGGAAGGTCGCGTCGCGCCGCGCCTCGTGGAAGCCGCGATTGCGAAGGAGCAGGCAGAGGCGCTGTACGTGCAACTGCGCGGGGAGATCATCAAGATCCTCTCGGCGGATCTGATTCACGGTGACTTGTCTGAGTTCAACATTCTGCTCGGCGCGAGCGGGCCGGTGATCATCGACTTTCCGCAGGTGGTGACGGCGGCGAAGAACTCGCAGTCTGAGAAGTACTTCCGTCGCGACCTCGGCAACATTCTGCGCTTCTTCTCGTCGATCGACCCGTCGCTGAACGCGAAGCACGCGGGCGACGCTGATGAGATCTGGCGCGCGTACGTGCGGCGGTACTTGTCGGTGAACTTCGTTCCGGGCGGCCGCTCGCAGCAGCCGCAACAACACCAGCAGCGTCCGCAGCATCAGCAGCATCGCGGGGGACCTCCGCGCCAGGGGCAGGGACCGGGGCAGCAGCGCGGACCTGGGCAGCAGGGGCCAGCACAGCAGCAGCGCGGTCAGGGTTTTCAACGCGGACCCGGTCAGCAACAGCAGCAAGGCGGCCGGCCCCAGGGACAGCCGAACCAGCAGCGGCCACAAGGTCAGCAGCAGGGTGGGCGGCCGCAGCAGCAAGGCGGAAGGCCGCAGGGCCAGCAGCAGAATCAGCAGCGCAAAGGTCCTGAGGTGAGCTTCCGCGGTGCGCCTCCGCCGCCTCGCAACGAAGCGAGCCCCGCTGCGCACGCGAGCCGCGCAGGTCACGGTGGTGGCGACTTGAACGACGCCCGCAGGAGCAACGGCCCGCGCCGTCGTCCTCCTCGTCGCTTCTGATCCTTTTCCCGTCCGGCTCCGCGATCAGCGCACGATGAACTTGTAGAGCAGGGTGTGCTGCGGCCCCTTGCTCTTGAAGTTGTCGTCGGAGAGCACGAAGAGCGTGGTGTCTTTGGGACCGACCTGGAGATCGATCGCCTCGGAGTTGTCCGTCAGCATCGGCCACGCCCACTGGGCCAGTATCTCGATTTTGAAGTCCTTCGCAGAGCAGTCGCTCATGGTGACGCGCGCGAGGCCGCCGTACGCGTTGCCGTCGAACTTCCTCAGCACCACGTACGCGCGCTTCCCAGGCTCCGCCCACGTCACGTCGGTCGGAGAGAAGCCCGAGGGCCAGGCGAGGTCGGTGAGGTTCGGAGCCGCCGTCGCGAGGTCTTGTGGCTTGCCGACGAAGCCGGTGCCCGCAGCCTCCGCGAAGATCAACGCGCAGTTCTTCTTCGCGGCGACCGCCTCGAAGCCCTTGTTGCGGCCGAGTCCCCAGCCCTCGGTGGGCAGCGCGCTGCGATTCGCGATGGCTCCGATCTGATCGCCGAGCAGCCGGAAGCGTGAGAGCGACATGCTGTCTTCGTTGCTGACCCACATTTCGTCTTCGGTGAACTCGAGCGCTTCGGCGTCACCGACCTCGACGTGGGCTGCTTCGCCGGCGGGCTCCACTCCGACGAGCGTGCCCTTCGCGTCGAACTTCGGAGTGAACCGGAAGAGCGTGCCGCGCTTGTCGCTCACTGCGTAGAACTTGCCGTTCCAGATGCGCAGGCCCGAGAGGCCGCCGAAGGTATCGACGTTCGAAATGAGCTCGATCGCGCCGCTGAAGGTGACCTTGTCGCTGAGCTTCACTCCGCCGTCCGCCATCATCGCTTGAGGAACGGCGGTGAGCTGCGCTGGCGACCAGTTCAGGGTCGGTTGCATCACGCCGCCATCAGCCGCCAGCAGCAACAGGATCAGGGTCGTCATGCGGGCAGGTTATCTGCTCTTCGCGATGACCTTGGATCC
>CBIHPJ010000763.1:0-4182 GCA_966211295.1 uncultured Myxococcales bacterium
GCGCGCACGCCTACCAACAGATCTGGACGCCCGAGGGCTCACCGCTCCTCGTGAACTCGAAGAAGCAGCTCGAGGCGCTGAGAGCGGAAATGCCCGAAGCGCACATCGAGCTGGGCATGGCCTACGGCAAGCCCTCGTTGAAGGACGCACTCGCGAACTTCGAGAGCCGCGGCATCAAAGACATCACGCTGGTCCCTCTCTTCCCGCAGTACGCCTCGGCCACCACAGGCTCGATCGTCGAGGGCTGGCACAAGCTCCTCGGCCAACAGATCCACCCGCCGACGAGCTCCGTCTTCGGAGCCTTCCACGCGAACGAAGGCTTCATCGCCGCGCTCGCCGAGAACATCACGCGCACGGTGGCCGAGACGAAGGCCGAGCACGTGCTCTTCAGCTACCACGGGCTGCCGATTCGCCAGCTCGCTCCGGTCTGCGCAGAAGCCGCTTCCGGAAAACCCTGTGGCCCACTCGGTCCCCATCACGAGCACTGCTACCGCGCGCAGTGCTTCGCCACGACTGAGTCACTCATCGCAGCGACCGGACTCACCTCGACCTCGACCGCGTTTCAATCGCGCCTCAAGGGAGCCACCTGGCTGAGCCCGTTCACCGACGAGGCCATCGTGGAGCTCGCGAAGAAGGGCATCAAGCGCCTCGCCGTGGTGTGCCCGGCCTTCGTCGCTGACTGCCTCGAGACGCTCGAGGAGATCGGGCAGCGCGCAGCCGAGACCTTCAAGGAAGCAGGGGGGGAATCACTGACGCTGGTGCCAGCGGTGAACGCGTCTCCGCGTTTCATCGAGGCGCTGGCAGCTGCACTGAGGAGCACCCCATGACGACGACCAGCGACCTGCTCGCAAAGTACGACGTGCCGGGACCGCGCTACACGAGCTACCCGACGGTGCCGTACTGGCAGACCGCTCCTTCGCAGGAGCAGTGGTTCACTCACCTCGCGGGAGCGATCGAGCGCAGCCGCGCGGCGGGGCAGGGCGGAGCGCTCTACATCCACGTCCCGTTCTGCCGCTCGCTCTGTCACTACTGCGGCTGCAACACGTTCATCACGCGCGACCCGAAGTTCAGCGATCCGTACGTGGAGAGCATCAAGGCCGAGTGGCAGCTCTACGTCTCGCGCCTCGGCAAGGTGCGCGTCGACGAGGTGCACATCGGTGGCGGCACTCCGACCTACCTCACGCCCGAGCAGCTTCACCGCATGATCGACGGAGTGCTCTCGTGCGCTGAGCTGCCCTCGGATGCGGAGCTGGGCATCGAAGCGGATCCGCGAGTCACCACACGCGCGCAGCTCGAAGTGCTCGCGAAGCTCGGCTTCAAGCGACTGTCACTCGGCATTCAAGACTTCGACGAGACGGTGCAGCACGCGGTGAATCGTCACCAGACCGTCGCCGAAGTGCGCGCGGTGACGGAGCACGCGCGCGAGCTCGGCTTCACCAGCATCAATTACGACCTCATCTACGGGCTGCCGAAGCAGACGCCTACGAGCATTCGCAACACGATCGACTCGGTGCGCCTGCTGCGGCCCGATCGCATCGCGTTCTACGGCTACGCGCACGTGCCGTGGATGAAGAGCTTCCAGCGGAAGTTCCAGGACTCCGACGTGCCCGCGGGGAGCGCAAAGCGCGAGATGTACGAAGTCGGCCGCGACCTGTTGCTCGGTGCCGGCTACCGCGAGATCGGCCTCGATCACTTCGCGCTCGAGAGTGACGGACTGTGGAAGGCGCACGCCGCGGGCCGCATGCACCGTAACTTCATGGGCTACACCGATCGCAGCACGATGCCGCTCTTCGCGCTGGGCACCTCCGCGATCGGCGACACCTGGACCGCGTTCGCGCAGAACGAGAAGACGGTGCCCGAGTGGAGCGCGCGTATCGCGAAGGGTGAGCTTCCGCTGGTGAAGGGTCACCTGCTCGACGACGAAGACTTGCTGCTGCGCCGGAACATCCTCGACCTGATGACGCGCTTCGAAACGCGGTGGGATCCGAAGGCGCTGCCGTATTTCGATCAGCTCCCCTCGAAGCTCTCCGAGCTCCAGCGCGACGGATTGATCGAGCTCACGCCGTCGTCGGTGAAGGTCACGAAGGCTGGTGAGCCCTTCGTTCGCAACGTCTGCATGGCGCTCGACGCGCGGCTCGCTCGGCACGCTCCCGAACGTCAGATCTTCAGCCGCACCGTCTGAACGCTCAGCGTTTGCACGGAGCCCACGAGCATCAACACCGGCACGTAGGGTGCGTCGAATCCGTACTCACCATGCCGAGCCTTCATGCAGCGACGCTAGGGCAGGAACACCCAGACGTCATGGCTGTCGAAGAGCACGATCCTCCGAAGCTGTTCGTCGAAGAACATCCACCCCACGCCAGACGGAGGCGAGGTCGTCGGTTGTCGTTGCAACCACTTCGTTCCGTCCCACTCCCACGTCTCGGCGTCAAAACTGCTGGCGGTACCTCCGCCAAAGAGAATCGTGCGCCCGCGAAGTGGGTCGAAGGCCATCGTGTGTTGGCTTCGTGGAAGCGGCGCGATCGCCGTCGCGCGTTGCAGCCACGTCGATCCGTCCCATTCCCACGTGTCGCCCAGCAGCGCGTTCCCCTGCCTTCCTCCGAAGAGCACCGTGCGTTGTCGAACGCGATCGAACGCAAGCGCGTGTTCTTCGCGCGCCGGTGGAGAGGTGGAGGGCGACGCCTGCGCCCAGTTCGCACCGTCCCACTCCCAGGTGTCGGAGACGCCGTTGCTTCCCGCGAAGAGGACCACGCGATCGCGCGTCGAGTCCCACGCAAGTGCGTGCGCCGCGCGAGGTGGAGGCACCAGAGTTGGTGTCTGTCTCGCCCAGTTCGATCCATTCCACAGCCAGGTGTCGTTGAGCCTCCCGACCTCGGATCCTCCGAAGAGAAGTACGCCGTCTCCGGTGCCCGCAAGCGCGTGCATGGTGCGGCGAGAGGGGCGGGTGAGGGCAGCGGTGCTGAGCCAGTCCCCGGACGACCACTCCCAGGTGTCGTCGCTGGTCACGAACGGACCGGGCAGCGGAACTTCGCCGCCGAAGAGCACCGCGCGCTGGCGAGTGGGATCCCACGCCAACGCGGTCGAATACCGCGCGAGCTGATGGGGCGTCTCGAGTGCGCGCCACACCGTGCCGTCGAAGGCCCACGTCTCGTTCCCTGCGCCTGCCCAGGCACCGCCTCCGAAGAGCACGTTGCGTTGCTGAACGGAGTCCCACACCATCGGCGCCGCCTCGAAGGGGCGCGAGGTTCCGAGCGGCCGCTCGGTCCAGTTCGTGCCGTCCCAATCCCACTGATCGATGAGGGGCGCGTTGCTCCCGCCGATACCACCGAACAACACGAGCCGATTGCTCACACCGTTCCACGCGAGCGAGGCGCCTTGTCTGCTCGGAGGACTCTGCGCCGGCGTGCGCTCGGTCCACGTCTGTCCATCCCATTCCCACGTGTCGTTCAGCCGGCCGCCGAAGTAGCCGCCGAACAACACCATGCGCTGGCGCACGGGATCCCACGCCATGGAAGGGAATTGCCTCGGACCCGGTGAACGTGGAGGCGTGCGCTGCAGCCACGTCGATCCGTTCCACTCCCAGGTCTCTCCCACGGGCGTGTCGTTCACGCCTCCGTAGAGCAGCGTGCGGTTCCGCAGGGGATCCCAGGCCATCGCGTGACCCCAGCGGGCGCTCGGTCCGATCGTCGAACGGCGCAGCCACGTGATTCCGTCCCACTCCCACGTATCCGAGGAGCTCGGGGTTCCGCCGAAGAGCACCACGCGGCCGCGCAGCGAATCGAAGCTCATGGCCGCGTGTTCCGTTGCTGGAGGCGCAGCGATGGGCAACCGCTCGTTCCAGACGCGTCCGTCCCATTCCCACGTGGCGTTCTGAGGACTGCCGGAGCTGACTCCGCCGAACATGACGACTCGGTTTCGACGCGAGTCGAAGGCCATCGAGTGGGTGTGCCTCACGGGAATCGAAACCGACACCCAGCGATTCGAGCAGCGGCCGAGGTCAGGGCGAGTCCGCGACACGCAGGCGCCGGCGATGCACACGTCGACGTTCGAAGCGGTGCAGTCGTCGGCGCCGCAGAGTGTTCCGTCGGGCACGTCTTCTTCGCCGCACCCAGTCACCGAGTCACACCTCGGCGCCTTGCAAGGATTGGTGGGCGCGGGGCAGTTACGCGGGGCGTGGGTGCA
>CBIHPJ010000764.1:0-4175 GCA_966211295.1 uncultured Myxococcales bacterium
GGAGCTTCTTGTTCTTCTCGAAGCCACCAGAGGCCAGCACCACTCCGGCCGTCGCGCGCACCCGCACCTCCTTGCCTTCGCGCTCGACCACCGCGCCGACGACTTTCCCGTTCTCGACGATCAGCTCCTTCATCGGCGAGCTGAGCCAGAGGGGAATCTTCCGCGCGAGCACGAGCTCGAGCAGCCGCCCCATCAGCGCGTTGCCCAGCCCGACCAGCTGCTTGCCGATCAACCGCGGGAACGTCGCCTCGAGACCGACTACGCGCGCGGCGGTGAGGAAGCCTTCCATCGTGCGGAAGGACACCGCCATCTTGTTCACTTCGTTCGTGTAGAGCGGCAGCGCGCGCACTGAGAAGCGGAGCTTGTCTGCCCACGCACCGAGCCGCTTGATGTCGTACTTGCGCGCTTCGATGCCGCGGCCGAGCGGCTTTCCACCCTCGCGCTCGGGATAATAGTCGGCGTAGCCCTTGCCGTAGATCCACCTCATGCCGAGGTCTTCGAGCCATTGCACCATCTCGGGCCCGCGCGTGAGGAACGCATGCCGGCGCTCGGGCGAGCTCGCAGGTCCGACGTCACCGACGCAGACGTCCAGGTACCTGCGCGCCTCTTCGTAGCTGTCGGTCTGGCCGCCGCGCTTGATCACGTGGTTGTTCGGAATCCACAAGCCGCCACCCGAGATCGCCGAGTTGCCGCCGAGCATCGCGGTCGATTCGAGCACGATGACTTCGGCGCCACGCTCCTTCGCGGCGAGAGCTGCCACGAACGCCGACGCTCCGCTCCCGACCACCAACACTTCAGTCACTTCATCGAACTGGGACATCACTTGTTCTCCGGGGAGAGGTGCGCGCGGATCTGCTTCGCGATGAATCCGGCCGCGCGGCGCGGGTTCAGGCGGTAGATGAGGTCGAGGAACTTCGCGTCGCTTCCGACCAGCACGCGGAACGCGTTGCGCTCCATGCCGTCGAGGATCTGCGTGGCCGCTGCATCGGGCTGGAGGATCTTCGCGGCCTGTGCGCCCGCGCCTGGATCCATCGCGAGCCCGGAGTTGGTCATGATGTTCGTCGACACCGCTCCGGGGTGAACGACGGTGACGCGCACGTGGGTGCCAGCCAGCTCGGCGTGGAGTCCTTCGGTGAGCAACTTCACCGCCGCCTTCGACGCGCAATAGATCGTCTGCCCGGGCACGGGCACGAAGCCGCCCATGCTCGAGATGTTCACCAGGTGCGCCTCGGGCCGTTTGAGGAGCAGGGGGATCGCCGCGCGGGTGACGTGGAGCGTGCCGAACCAGTTCACCGCGAACACCCGATCGATCGCGGCATCGTCGAGCAGGTGCAGGGGCACGAAGGGCTGAATGACGCCGGCGCAGTTGATGACGCCGTCCACCGTTCCGAAGCGTTCGAGCGTCTTCTCGAACGCCGCGTTCACCGCCGCGCGATCGGTGATGTTCACCTGGAAAGTGGCGAACGATTCAGGAACACCCGCGAGCAGGGCGGTCTCCTCGAGCGTCGTCCTGTTGAGAGCCCATCCCGCGACCTTCGCGCCGCGCTTCTGGAGCCCCAGCACCAGCGAGCGGCCCATGCCGCTGCCCGCGCCAGTGACGACCACGACCTTGTCGGAGAGCTTCATGAGTCTATTTGTGGCACTCGGTGCCACAAATAACAACCCACCCACCTGGCCTAGCGGGGAGCGAGCACGCCGATCACGTTGGGGATCGGCCACTGCTCCTTGTTGGTGTCGTTCTCGTTGAACCCGGTCTCGTAGCTGCCGCAGAGATCGAGGTTCACCTTCGCGCTGCGAATGCTGAGGCTCGCTTCAGGCCCACCCTCGACGTGCATCGCGCGGGTGATCCCGATTCCCAACCTGAGGAGCTTCTCGTTGAACTCCTTCATGGTGAGCGGCGAGCGGCTGAAGACGATCACGATGCGCCCCCGGTCATCGGCAGCCACCGCGGCTTCGGACCAGCGGCGCTCGGAGGTGGGCCACACGTTGCCGCGCGCGGCGCTGATCAGCCGCAGGTTCTGAATCACCGTCTGATGATTCATCGCGGTCTTCTTCGCGTCGGGCGAATCGAGATCGATCATCGCCGCCTTGCCCGGGCTGAACGCGAGCACTGACTTGTACTCATTCCACTTCTCCTGGTTCAGGTGCGCGCCGCTGCGCAGGTAACCGACGTGCGCGGTTTGATCGTCGAGATCGAACATGCCCGCGTTCGTGGTGACGCTGAACCCTTTGCCCTCGCTCCACTGCGCGGCGGTTTGCTTCTGCACTCCATCCATCGAGGCGAGTCCGACCTCGAGCTTGGCCTTCTTCGGATCGATGCGAACCACGTGCACGATCCCGTCACCGAACTGCGGATCCTGGATCCAGCGCGTCTTCCCGTACTCGACGCCGGGCTGAAGCTCTTCGAACTGAATGGGGACCAGCGCGGCGAGGACGAGGAACGCGAGCATTCAGCTCACTCGACACTCGGCTCAGGGCGCTCGTTCCTTCATGGCGTCCACACCGAGCTGCACGCCCACGTAGAGCAGCGAGAGCAGGGCGACGATCGGCAGCCAGAGCGCGAACTGCATGAAGATCACCATGCGAATCGGGAGCCCGGGGTACTCGACGAACACCAGCGAGCACAGGGCCACCGCGAGGGGGATCGAGGTCCAGACGAGTACGCGGCGACGGAACTTCGCCAGCAGCAGAGCAGTGCGGTCGATCCCCACCGGCTCTTCGCGCGGAGGGAGCGGAGCTTCGGGGGGAGGCGCCGGTGTGAGCTCTTTGCCTTCGAGCAGGGCGAGGCGGCTCAGCTCCCAGCTCACGTGACGATCGAGCTCGGATGGGTCGATCGGTTCAGCCTCGAGGCTTTCACCACCGAGGCAGGCTTCCACCAGTCCGCTCTCGAGCGCTTTCGGCGCGTGCGCAGCGATCGCCTTCACCAACTCGCGCAGGTTCACTTCGCTCCGCGGTGCGACCTCGGGAAGACAGTCATAGACGAACGAGCTCATGCGAATGCGAAGTCGCGCGAGCGGATCCATCAACACGAGCTCGAGCCAGAGCTCTGGGGGTTCTGACGAGGATGAAGACTCCGGCGCTGAGCTCGGCTCGAAGCGGTCGTTCTCGGGATCGCGGAGTGCCTTCCCAACCCATGCGAGGTGAATCAACTTCACCCGCTTCCACTGCACGCGCGCGAAGGAAGGCGACTTCGGCTCCAGTCCACTGAAGCCCAGGTCATCGATGCCCATGCGCAGCAGAGTGAACGCCGGCGGAGCGGAGACTCTTCGCGAGGTGGGCAGCACCGCAGCAGTGCTCCCAGAGGTCGCGAGTGCGTGAGCCGCGGCTTCGAGTTGCTCGGGCTTGAGCACCAGCTCGAGGAACCCCTGGCTGCACCGGCACGCACGCGCCGCATCTGCGTAGGTCAGCCCGGGGCAGGCATTCGCGAGCGCGAGGGCAGCGCGCCTCCAGTCCTTCGGAGGACCGTCCATGAAGATGATGACCCCCGGCTCCGCCATGACGTTTGAGAAGGCTAACCGGCTCGCTCGTGAATGCGACGGAGCGTCGGTTCAGGTGTAGGAAAGCGCCATGCCCCAGCGTCTTGGAGTGAACGTCGACCACGTCGCAACCCTTCGTCAGGCCCGTCGCACCACGTACCCGGATCCGGTGACCGCCGCGGCGATCGCCGAGCTCGCTGGCGCGGGACAGATCACCATTCACCTCCGCGAAGATCGCCGGCACATCCAGGAGCGAGATCTGCGCGTGCTCCGGCAAACCGTGCAGACGATGCTGAACCTCGAGATGGCCGCCACGCAGGAGATGGTGAAGATGGCCTACGAGCACAAGCCCGACATGGTGACGCTGGTGCCCGAGCGCCGCGAAGAGGTCACCACCGAAGGTGGGCTCGACGTGAACTCGCAGAAGGACGCCATCGGCAAGATCGTGAAGAACCTGAAGGACGGCGACATCATCACCTCGCTCTTCATCGATCCCGACGTCGACCAGGTGAAAGCGTCACACAAGGTCAGCGCCGATCGCATCGAGATCCACACGGGCCGCTACTGCGAGGCGCGCACCGAGAAAGATCGCCAGCGCGAGTTCGGTCGCATCGTCGACGCGGCGAAGACCGCGGGGAAGTTGGGGCTCGGCTGCGCGGCGGGCCACGGGCTCCACTACGAGAACGTGCGCGCGATCGC
>CBIHPJ010000765.1:0-4172 GCA_966211295.1 uncultured Myxococcales bacterium
GAACGTCGATGCAGCGCTGCATGCCCCCACCTGCTCCCCCGCCTGCTCCCCCGCCTGTGCCGCCACCGGCAGAGCCGCCACCGGCAGAGCCGCCACCGGCAGAGCCGCCACCGAAGCCGCCACCCGCGAATCCGCCCCCAGCTCCACCGCCGAACACACTGGCGTCCGGGTTCTCCTCGGAAGGAATGAGGCAGGCGTTGAGCACAAGGGCTGCGCAGACGATGGTTTGAAATCGCATGTCAAAGATGGACTGCGGAGTCCGGCCAGAAGCTTCACGCATTGTTTCAGAGTAAAGATTTCACGACCGAATGGGACTCGCTTCAGTCTTCATCGCGCTTCTCGGAGCCAGCGAAGTCTCCGTGTCCGTCGCTCCAGGGTCGAGCTGCGTCGAGCGCAGCAGTCTGACCTCGCGCCTCGAAGGAGCGGGCCTGCGAGTGATCGGGGGAACGAGCAAGCGCCTCGCCGTCACCATTCGTCCCTCACCAGAGAGCATCACGGTGCACGGCGCGCGTTCCGGAGCCGTGTTCGGGCGAAGAATTCCGGCGCAACCTGACGCCTGCGCGGCCGTCGAGCGCGTGGTGGCTGCGTTGATCGTCTCGTGGTCGCTTCAGGTCCCCACGCCTGAGGTGGTGGAGCCCCGACCTGCTCCAGCTCCGGTACGAGCGAGCGTGCCTGCGCCCGAGACCGCGCTGGTGGTGCCGGTGCCTGAAGAGCCGACGCCGTCACCGGAACCTGAGGTCCAGGTCCCTCCGGAGGAGCCGCCTCCGCCCCCTCAGCCACTCGCAACGGTGCAGGTCACGCAGCCCTCGCCGCCTCAACCTGCGCGCACCACAACCTGGCCAATGACTCTCACCGTCGGAGCCCTCGGAGGTGGCGGCTATGGACCCACCTCAACAATTGCACCGCTTGGGCAACTCCAGGTTGCCTTCTCAATCGGTCGCCTCGGCGCGCTGCTCGAAGGAGGACTGCAGACCACTCGTGCCGCAGAGGTGGCGTCGATTCGTGTCGAGACCACGACGCAGTGGCTCTCCTTGTCCCCGCGGGTCCATTTCAATCCACACGAACGTCTGCAGCTCGACGTCGCGCTCGGCCTTCGGCTGTGGAACATCGGAGCCCAGAGCAGCAACGCGACGCTCTCGAAGCACCTCGACGTATTCGCCTGGGGCGGAGTGCTCTCGGCAGGCGCCAGCTACCGAGTGGTCGGCCCGATGTCCGTGACGCTGCGCGGGTTTGGCAGCGTGCGAAACAGCCGCGCGCGGTTCGTGATCGATGGTGTGGGACCGATCCTCGATCTCGAGCCCTGGGAAGCGGGCCTGATGTTGGGCGTCGAATTCCGCCTCTTCGCGACGAATTGATGAAGGTCGCGGCCCTTGGCCGCAGTGTGGGGATGGGTGCTGCTCAATCAGGCCATGGCGCAGGTGAAGCAGACGACGGTCGAGGACATCCGTCGCGTCTACCTGCAGCACGGGAGCAGCCTGCGGCAAGCCCTCGCCCGTCTCGCGCCTGAGCTCGACGCGGATGACCTCGTTCAAGAAGTCTTCCTGATCGCGCTGAACAAGACGGGCGAGTTCGCGAGGGCAGATCCTCCGCACGCGTGGCTCTACGGCATCGCGGTGAAGCTGGCGCATACGCGCAGGCGCACCGCGCGGCTCCGTCGCTTCTTCGGACTTCGCGAGGCGGAGAACGTCGCGATGGTCGACTCGCCATCACGCACCATGGAGCAGCGTGATGCGCAGACGCGCGTGACGCGCGCCCTCGAAACACTCTCCGCGGCGAAGCGGGACGTGTTCGTGCTCTTCGAGCTGCAGGGCCTGCCGGGTGAGGACATCGCGGCCGCGCTGCAGATACCGCTCAAGACGGTGTGGACGCGGCTGTTTCACGCGCGGAAGGCGATGGTGGCGGCGATCGAACGAGAGCTCGTGACGGAGGCCCGCACGAGCGGACTGAGACGTGACGAGGTGGAACCATGAAGCCTTCCCGTTTCATCGACGAAGCGTCATCTCCGGCAGAGCAGGTGATCGCGCTCGCGGCGAGCGTCGAAGCTCGTCCGCTGGGTGCTGGCGGCTGGGACGAAGTTCTCTCGCGCGCCGTGCTCGCGCGGCCCAGCAACGCGGGCCTCGTGCCCCTCTTTCTCCTCTCCGTCGCGCTCGGAGTTGGATTGGTGTTGCTCTTCCAACCTGCGCCCGTCACCCGCGTCGCCCCGGTCGTCCACGCGACCGCCGAGAGTCGATGGTCATCGGTCTCCGCAGAAGAAGTGCGCCTCGAGTCGGGCCGTCTCTCAGTGACCACTCCGTCGGCGACGCCGCTTCGGGTGCGTACGCCGGACGCAGTACTCGAAGTGACGCGCAGCAGATTTCTCGCGGAGGTGGTGGCGGGCTCCACGACGCTCTGGGTTGAAGAGGGCGAAGTGGTGCTGCGCGCGGGAGACGTGGTGCGCGTGGTGAAGGCAGGAGAGTCGATCACCTGGCCGCCGATCGTTGCGATCCCCGCTCCGCTCTCCGTGCCCGCGCCTGCGATCGACTCGCCTTGCGCGAGCCTCGCTCCCGCCGAGATCAGACCTTGCCTGCTTCGCGAAGCCAGTGGCGCCTCGCTCGAAGCGCAGGCGGCGTTGTACGAGTTGGGCAGCTTCGACGTGCAACACGGTCAGCTCGACTCGGGGCTGGGCTCGTGGCGCGAATCGCTCACACGATTTCCCGATGGTGTGCTCGAACCCGAAGTGCGGCTGGCGATGCTGATCGCCCTCGTGAAGGCGCGCCGCTACTCAGAGTCGCTCGAGGCCGCACGCAACTTCGAGGCTCAATGCGCTGGAGATCCTCGAGTCGGCGATGTGCAGTCGCTCCGCCGCGCTCTCGAAGCGCAATGAAGTCTGCGTAGACTCGGCTCATGCGCGCACTGGCGTTGGCGGGGCTGTTCTTCCTTGGTTGTGGCAGTGGACCCGGAGTGGCGTGCTCGAGCGATGCGCAGTGCGGTGGCGACCTGGTGTGCTCAACCACAGCGGGTGACACGTGCACCACGCTTTGCCCGGCCGGGGTCAACTCCGGCGACGAGTGCGCTCCCGTGAATGGAACGAAGTACTGGTGCGGCAAATACATCGGGCCCACGAGCGCCGGGTACGCCTGCGCTCCGCGGTAGTCGCTTAGATGGCCAGGCCAGCCGCGATGTAGAACTGGGCGAGCGTGGCTTGCGGGTAGACGCCGAGTCCGTAGCCGAGCTCGATGGAGATCGGGACGACCGAGGTGGTGATCCCCACGAAGGCGCGCGTCATCCAACTCGTGGTGGGCGTGACTCCGAGCACTCCAGAGAGACCGACGTACGCGCTGACGGGCGGAAGGTTGAGCCGCTTGCGCGCCTTTTCATCGAGCACACTCAGCTCAAAGCGCGCGGTGAAGAGGATCGAATCGCGCGGCTCTCCGAAGCCGCGGGGCGCGGTGTACGTGCGCTCGTAACCGGCTCCCAGACCGACCAGCAGGTAGTGCTCGAGCCAGCGGCGGTAGCCCGCCTGGAACTGCTGCCCGATGGAGAACACCGGCACCTGCACCACCGCGCGAGTCGTCGCCCAGAACGAGTTCGCGTCGACGGGATCGGTCTCCTCCTTCGAGACCTCCGCGTCCGCCACCTCGGCCACCCGATCCTTCGTGGAGGCGAACTGAGGATCGAGCTGCTCGTAGACCCATTGCTCGGTGAAGGTCGTGTAGCCCCTGTCCGGCGAGGCGATGCGGCCGGTCATCGCGTCGAAGCAGGTGCGCTCCTTTCCCCAGAGCATGCAGAGCGGCGCCTCGGGCACGCGGCAGGGTCGAGTGATGCTGAGACAACCAACCTCCGCGATCGGATCGAGGCTCTCCCACAGTTCGCGCAGCCCCTTGAGCGAGGTGGTGGTCGCGTAGTGCTCGCGGAGCATACGGCCTTGCACCTCTTCGCGGCGCAGGGTCGCGATGCAGCCGGGCAGGAGGAGGAGCAGCAGCACGAGACGCACCGTCACTCCTCGCCGTCGCTCACCAGTCCGTGTTTGCGGAGCAGCGTCCGCCAATGCTTGCGATCGACTCCGGCGAAGCGCGCGCCCGCGGATACGTTGCCGTCGTGCTGACGATGCACCTCGGCGAGGTACTTCGCTTCGAAGGCTTCCACGACTCCGTCCTTCGCTTCCTTGAAGGGAAGATCAGCGCGGATCGCGA
>CBIHPJ010000766.1:0-4128 GCA_966211295.1 uncultured Myxococcales bacterium
CGCCCGGCCGTAACCGGCGCTGGTGTAGCGGCTGGCGTTGCCCGCGATGGCGATGTCGCTCCCCTGGCCGCTGGCCAGGGTCTGCCGCGCCTGGTTGAAGAGCGGCTTGTAGTAGCCCTGCGCCTCGAGCTCGAAGAGGTCGAGGATCTTCGCCTCCGCGCCCACCATGAAGTGCCACGCGCCCTCGGGGAGCAGGTTGGGATTTCCGAACACCGGCGAGAGCTGGCCCGTGCGGTAATCCGGAGGCTGCTGGTACATCGCCGCGCCGCCCTTGATCGCGAAGTTGGGAACGATCGACCAACGCGCGCTCAACCGCGGGTTGAGCCACACCTTCTTCATCGTGGTGAGCTCGCCATCGAAGCGCAGACCACCGCGCACCTGCAGCGACTCGAACGGAGTCCACGTCGCATCCATGAACACGCCCGGCTCCACGTAGGTGCGCGTCTCGGTCTGCGCGATCAAGCGGCGCGTTACGTAGGGATCAGGCAGCTGGTTCGCGCTGAACGGGGGTGGCTGCTGCGCGTCGAGCAACGCCGGAGTGATCAGCGCGTCGAGCCCCGCTCCGAGCACCAGCTTCGCCTCGGGAATGTCGATGCGGAAACGCTCGCGCAGCTGAATGGGCACCTGCGTGGCCTTGAAGAAGACCTCGCTGGTCGCGCCCTGCTGCTCGGTGACGTCGAAGCCGATCGAGTTGCGCGAGGTGAAGCTGACGCGATCGCTCAGGCGCTGATCGATGCCCACCACCAGGCGGTTGTAGAGCTGCGAGTTGCCCGCCGCGCCGCGGTTGCCCTCGACGTCGTTGTCCACGAACGGGTTGGGCTGGAGGAACGCCCAGCGATCCGAGGAACCGAACACCATCACGAAGAGGCGGTTGCGCGAGTTGGCCAGCTTCCGCTCAGCGCGCACCTGGTAGTCCCAGAACTGCGGGGCCCGCGCGAAGCCCAGCGCGTTCCTCAGGTTCTGCGGCACGAAGGTGTCGATCGCGAACGGCACCGTGAGCTGCGCGAGGCCGTAGCGGCCGGCGGCGCTCACGCTCCAGTTCTCGGTGAGGGGTGCCTCGATGTTCGCGGACACGTCGAAGAAGTTCACGTCGACCGCGCCGTGAATGCCCTTCTTCGAGGGCGTCTTCACCTCGGCCTGGATCAGACCGCCGATGCTGCGGCCGTAGTCGACGCCGAAGTTGCCGGGCTGAAACGAGATGGTGTCGACCGTGGCGGAGTTGAACGTCGCGTTGAGTCCCGCGAAGTGGAACAGCTGCGGAATCTGGATCTCGTCGACGTAGATGCGCGAGTCCCACGCCTTGCTGCCGCGCACCACCAGCGCCGCGCCGCCGAAGGGAGAGCGCGCCACGCCGGGCAGGTTCTGCACCACCTTGAACGCGTCGTTGCGCGCGCCGGCCACCATGCGGAACTCGCTCTGGGTGAGCTTCACCTGCGCGGCCTCGCGGCGATCGCGCGCACCGCGCACCACGGTGACGTTCGGATCTCCGGTCGCGCGCAGCACGTAGCGCACCTCGGTGCGCTCACCGGGCTTGATGTCTTCGGTCACCGAGTACGGCTCGAAGAGTGGCACCGTGACCTTCACCTCCACGGCGCCCGCCGGCACGTCGGTGAACTCGAACTTTCCTTCGGGATCCGACTCGGTGGTCATGCCGGCCGCGGTGATCGTCGCTCCGGGAATCGCCTCGCGCGTGCCCGCGGCGGTGAGCCGTCCCCTGAAGTTCACCACCGGGACGCCCGCGTCCTGCACCACCGGCACCTCGACCTGCTGCTGCTGCACCACGAACTGGCTGCTGTACTGAATGCGCACCGGGGTGGGTACGCCGTCGAACTCCGCGGGGGGGAACTCGAGTTGCCTGGCAGCGGTGACCGCCGCCTCGTCGAACTCCGGCCCCGCGCTGCCGATGACCTTGACGTCCATCACCTTGCCGTCGGCGCCGATGTCGATCTCCATCACCACCACGCCGCCCACGCCGGCATCAGCGAGCGAGGCGGGGAAGATCGGCTCCACCGGCTTGATCAGCGTGGGCATCTTCGGCGGCGTCTGCGCAAACGCAGAAGCGGCCAGCAGCACGGCAAAGAGGACGAGGGGGGAGACACGTCTCACGACCGGTGCGTCTAGCACAGACCCACCATTGTCTCGTTCCGCCTCCTCGCCCCTCCGGGGAGACAGCGCCTCTTGACGCCGATCAAGCACGCCCCGCAGCGGCCGGCGGGCTTGGGTGCTGGCAACCTTGCCAGCTGGCAACCTTGCCAGCACCTGGGCGCGGCCCTTAAGGTGGTCCGCGTGTTTCGCACCAGCACTCCCGTCACCGATGTGGCGTTTCATGACCGCGCGGTCGAGCTGAAGCAGCTGGTCGCCCGCGTGGAGCAGCTCCGCGCCGGGGCGCCGCGCTGGCTCGCGATGCTCGGCGTGCGCCGCGTGGGCAAGACCAGCCTGCTGCTCGAGTTGGTGCGGCGGAACCGCCACAAGGACGTGCGGTTCGTGGTGCTCGATTGCTTCGAAGAGGAACCGCTCGGCTTCGAGATCTTTCGGCGCCTCGCGCTTCGAACCGTCGACGCCTTCTTCAGCCGCGAGTTGGGCGTGTCGCTCGAGGCGCTCGCCAAGCGGCCCGACGAGTACCGGGCCGCGCTCCCGGAGGCACGCGCCTGGCCCAGTCTCGACCGCGCCCTGCGCGCCGATCTGCTGTCGCTCTGCGAGACGCCCGCGAACGTGAAGACCGCGGAGCTCGCCCTGGGTCTCTCTGAGCGCCTCGCTCAAGCCACGAAGCAGTACTGCGTCGTCGCCTGGGACGAGTTTCAAGAGCTGGCGAAGCTCCCCGCCTCGCGCGGTGGCGTGTTGGCTCTGGCCCGCGCGGTCTGGCAACGGCACCGACGCACCACCTACATCGTCAGCGGCTCCGAGCGCGGGCTGCTGCAGGACATGGTGAGCAGCGAACGCTCGCCCTTCTTCCAGCACTTCGACTTCATGGAGCTGGGGCCGATGGCGCCTGCCGACGCCCTGGCGCTCTTGCAGCGGTCGGGGCCTCCGGGCCGCACCGTGCCGGCCGCCGTCGCGAAGCTCGCGGCTCGGGTGCTCGGCGGGCACCCCTTCTACCTGCAGCTCTTCGGCGAGGTACTCACCGCCCGCGAGCCGCCCTACGACGAGGGGCTGGTGCGGCAGGTCTTCTCCGAGCTCCTCTTCACTCGCACCGGCCGCCTCTCGCTGTACTTCGCCCGCGAGTTCGATCGCATGGTGGGCAACGCCTCAACGCTGGCGGCGACCCTCGAGGCGCTCGCCGATGGGCCTTTGCGCACCATGGAGGTGGCGCGGAAGACCGGCGCTTCGTCGGGCGCGGCGGTGCGGTATCTCGAGCGCCTCAAAGACGCGGTCACGCGAGACGACGAGCAGCGCTGGTCGATCGTCGACCCGGTCTTTGCGCTCTGGCTGCGCTGGCGCCAGCCTGGCGGCGCAGTGGTGCCCATGAGCGTGATCGGCGACGAGGCCGAGTTGCAGATCGCCCGCGTGCTCTCGGAGCTCGGCTTCGAGCTCGTCTACCAATCACGCGCTTCCCGCGGGGCTTTCGACCTCCTCGGGGTTCGCGGCGGCATCCAGGTCGGGATCCAGGTGAAGCGAAGCGCGCTCCCGCTCCGCTTCTCGAAAGCAGCATGGTCACGGTTGCAGAGCGACGCCCGGCGGCTGGGGTGGCGCTGCCTGGTGGCGGCGGTCACGCCTGAGGGCAAGGTCTTCTTCTTCGACCCGGGGCAGGCGCGGGTGCGCGCAGCCGTCACGCTCTCCGAGAGCGCCGCGCTCGACAATGTCTTGCGGTGGCTCGAAGGCGTCTGAGCTGCTGGCAACCTTGCCAGCTGGCAACGTTGCCAGCACCTCGCGGAGATCAGGACACGGCGTCGACGCGATCACCGCGATTCCCCGGAGGCTCTCCGAGGAACTCGATCCACGCCTGCTTCGCGCACGGGTAGTGCTTCGCCGCTTCCACCAGGTCGAGGAACGAACGCACCGTCTTCACCAGGCGCTCGCGCAGAGCGGCGTCGCGCAGGTCTTCGCCCTCGAACGCCTGATGGGCCATCGAGAGGGAGAACATGTCTGGGAAGACGCGCGCACCGAGATGTTCGAGCGGTACGCGAAGCG
>CBIHPJ010000767.1:0-4123 GCA_966211295.1 uncultured Myxococcales bacterium
AGAGAGTCGGGCAGCATGAATGAAGCGACAACTACCTTGACGCGCACCGAGAGGGCGAACTTCGCCCACTGCATGAGGCGGACATCACCATCCAGCGCCGATGAATCAGTTGGAAGAACCCCTGAGCAGACCAGGCGACGATCATCTCCAACCACAGGATTTCTGTCAGTCGTCCAGCGCCACGCGAGGAGACTCCAGACTGGCCAGAAGAGCAGTCCGCCGACGATCGCGAGGAGCGGTGCAAGGAGAACGGCGGCGAAGACGTTGTCTGCGGACAACAAGTCTGCGCCACCAGCAGCGACGTCGCCCATGAGGCCGATGAGCAGGCCAGCGAGTGTGAGCAGGAAGAGCGTCTTCATCGTCGCGTAGGTGTCAGAGCAAAGAATCCAAGGCCGGCGTGAAGGATGACCATCACTGCGCTCGTTTGAGTGCGCCAGCTGCCGCAGTCGCCGCTGTACGCTGAGAACCAGATGCCGGGATGAAGACAACACATCAGCACTGCCACGATTCCCGCGACCCAGATCAGGCTCGCTCGGCTGCGTACGGCTCTGACGAAGATCGCGAACGTGAGCACGACCGAGAGGGTCAACGCACCTCGACCGAACCAAACAGCCGCAATCATCGCCGTTGCCGCGCCAGGGCCGGAACAAGCGAGCGCGTGGCTCGACACGAGGGCGCAGAAGGCGACCAACACTCTTTGCGTTCCCAAACGCACGCCGTCCGCAACGATAGGCGATTTCCCGAAACCGGAACCGGCTCCGGTTTCGGGAAAACCGGGCTCAACGATTCGTGCAGCGAGTCAACGAAAGCTCGGAGTGCGGGGATACACGTATCGAGCTTTGCGGCTCAGCTACCTGGACGACCGCTTTCCTTTGGGCGCGGGCTTCTTCTTCTTCGCCTTCGCGGCCAGTCGCTCGAGCGCTTCGCCCGCGCGGATTCTCACCACGCGCTCGATCAACTTCTCGGGGATCGGATCCTTCAGCGAGAACTTCAGCGTGCCCTTGCTGACTTTGTACGGCGCGAGCTTCTCGGCGAGCACGTCGTTCATCCGGCCCGTCGCTGGGTAGAGCGAGTAGTGCTCGCTCCATCCGGAGAAGAAGATCACCAGCTCGCCGTCGAGTTTGTACGCGGGGATTTGGTAGCTGATCAGCTCTTCAGCCTTCGGCACCACGCGCTTGATGATCGCGCGGATCTTCTTCAGCATCGGCTGCGACGACTTCGGCTGCTTCGCGATGTACTCGGCGACTGAAGAAGTCGGCATGCCCTCGCGCCTCTTCAGCTGCGACGACGGCGGAAGAACGCGAGGCCCAGCGCGAGGAACGGCAGCAGTCCAGCGTCGACCGTGTTGCAGTTGCAGCCCATGCCGACCGCGCCGATCCTTCCGCCGCCGCCCGGAACTTCCTCGGAGCCGTGGTTCTCGTTGCCGCCGCCAGTTCCACTGCCACCGCCGGTGCCGTCGCCACCACCGGTGCCCGTGCCGCCACCCGTGCCCGCACCCGATCCACCGCCAGCGCCCGTGCCGCCACCCGCACCACCACCCACGCCCCCGTCCGCATCGACCGGGAAGCAGAACCGACCCTCGACCACGCCCGTGCAGATCTCCCCAGCCGGGCACGTCTCGAACTCATCCGCCGCGCACAGGTTCCGGCACGTCCCGCTCACGCACTGCTGATCCGTTCCGCACACCGGCTGATCGCGCCAGATGAAGCAGCCCGTCGGGCCCTGCTCGCAGCTCTGCGGGCGGCCGTTCATGCACTGACCCGCTCCCGGCGTGCACGCGTCCTGGCAGGGAGGAATGCACACGCCCTGGTCGCAGCGCTCACCCGCCGCGCACTGACCAGTCGCCACGAACGCCGTGCAACCCATCGCGTCGAGGCGGCACTCTTCGGTCGCGCCGTTCGCTCCGCAGCGCTTGCTGCCCTGAGTGCACGACGTCGCGCACTGGTTGCACACGCCGCCCTGGCAGAAGCTGTTCGCGTTGCACTGCTGCACCGCACCCCACGCGGGGCAGTTGTTCGAATCGACGATGCAGGTCTCCACGCCCGCGCCCTGGCAGCGCGTCTGGCCCGCGGTGCAGCTGGTGCCGCAGGTGCCGCACGCTCCGCCGCTGCAGAAGTTCGCGCAGGTCTGGCCGTTCTGCCACGAGGTGCAGCCCTCGGCGTTCGCCACGCAGGTCTGGACGGTGTTGCCCGCGCAGCGCTGAGCGCCCGCGGTGCAGGTGGTGTTGCAGCTGGCGCAGCTGCCGCCCTGGCAGGTGCTCCCGTTGGCGCACTGGCGCTGCTGCCAATTCGTGCAACCGGTGAGCACGTTCCACTCGCACGTCTCGACGCCGCCCGCCGTGCAGCGCGAGGCGCCCATCGAGCAGGCCTGGCAGGAGTTGCAGCTGCCGCCCGCGCACAGCTCGCCGTAACCGCAGACCTCGGCGGTCGTCCACGAGGTGCAGCCCTGGGCGTTCGCCACGCACTGCTCAGCGTTTCCATTCGCGCAGCGCACCGCGCCCGCCGTGCAGGAGTTGGTGCAGCTCTGGCAGCTGCTGCCGCTGCAGGTGGTGCCCGTCGCGCACTGCGTCTGCACCCAGTTCGTACAGCCGATCGCCGCGTCCATCTGGCAGACCGAGCGCGTGCCCGCGCCGCTGCACATCGCCGCGCCCGCGGTGCACACGTCCTTGCAGCAGGTGGCGGTGTTGCCCGCGATGGTGTTGAGCGCGGTGGTGAGCTGCGCCTGGTTCGAAGCCGCGTACGAGCTGCCCGTGCCACCGGCCGAGGCGACCGCGTCGAGCACCGCGCGGTTGTTGCCCGCCACCAGGGTGCTGTCGAAGCCGACCACGAAGACCTTGATGCCCGCCGCGAAGAGCTGCGACGCCGCCTGCACCGTCGCGTTGTTGTCGAGGCAATCCTTCGAGCCGAGCGCGCACGAGCTCTGCGCCGGAGTGGGGCCGCAGCCCGCGGTGGTCGGCGTGCACGAGTTCGCGTCGAGCGACGTGTTGCAGTTCGGCAGACCGTCGGTGATGAGCAGCACGTAGGCCGGGGTGGTGAGACCCTGCGCGAGGATGTGGCTGCGCACCGCGAGGAGCGACGCCGCCGTGGGTGTGCCGCCACCCGGAACGGCCGAGTTGTAGGCGTTGGTGATCCCCGCCGTCGTATCGGAGATCGGAGTCACCACCGTGCCCGTGGTGCAGTTGAAGGTCGTCGTGCTCTGTGGGTACATCGCCGCTCCGAAGCGGAAGCGGTTATTGAAGTTGCTGGCCAACGAAGGGACCACCGTGCGCGCGATGGACCACTTCGACGGGTTGGCGGTGCTGGCAGTGGTGCCGTCGGGTGCGAAGTTCATCGAGCCCGATTTGTCCTGGACGATGAAGAGAACGGGCAGCTCCGCGCAGGGAACGGCGAAGGCGGCGGAAGCGGCGAGGACGGCAGAAGCGATCAGGCTGCGCATGGCGGTGTTATCCGCCGTTCACACCCGGATGTTTCTAAATACTTGTTTTTAGACGTGTTTTCTCGTGATCTGAGAGAAACCAAGGCAGTTTTTGGGAGTCCCGATGTCCACTTCGCAAGGCCCTTTACACGGCGTCGGGCTCCTCAAGGCGCTCACCGAGACCGCGCTCGAGGTGCAGCGTGCGCGCTTCGTCAGCGAGCTGCTCGTCGCGGCGGGGGAGGGGCTGGAGAAATGGGGCTTCTCGGTGGCGATCATCTCCATCGCCGAGACCGGGTTGTTCGTGCGGTACCTCACGCAGAGCTCGCCCGAGTTCGCCGAGATTCATCGAGTCTTCGTGCAGAACGATCGGGTTCCAGTCGGGCCCAGCGACGAGCTGCACGCGGTGACCGCGAAGGAAGAGCCCAACCTGCGCCGCGGCATGCGCGATGCGCTCCGCCAGTTCTACGTGGCCAACGGCCTGCCGCCGAACGAGAAGCTCCTCGCGAAGGTTCCAGACGTGCGCGTGATCGCTCCGCTCCACGTGCGGCAGTCTCAGTGGGGTGTGCTGGTGTTGGTGCACGAGGGACTTCAGGAAGAGGACCTCGCGAGCATTCGGCTCTTCGCGCTGCAGCTCGGCTCGGCGATCGAAGTGTCCGAGGCGTTCGAGCGGCTCGAGCGCCGCAACGCAGAGCTCGATCTCGTCCACGAG
>CBIHPJ010000768.1:0-4119 GCA_966211295.1 uncultured Myxococcales bacterium
CGCGAACTCGCTCACACTTCGCGAATCGGTGGCGAACCGCTCCCCGTCGTTGAACCTGCCCGATCCGACGCCGCGGCCGTTCTCGAGACGAACGGTGATGCCGGCGATGCGTCCCTCGTCGGCGGCCTGCTGAACTGCTCCCCAGGTGAGGCTGCGCACGTGCTCAGGAGGCCCTGAGAAGATTTGGTAGAACGCCACGAAGAGCACGATGAGGACGACCCAAAGCCCGACCACCCGGTAGCTGTTGCGCATGGGATGGCGGCCTACACCAAAGGTCAGTCTCCGAGGACGGCGGGATAACTTTCGCCCGGGCGCCAAGTCGCGTACGGGGTTCCCATGGAGACCCCCGCAGCCCCCGCCGTCACCTTCGAGTCCTTCGGGCTCCGCGCCGAAGTGCTCACCGCCCTCAAGGGTCTTGGTTACGAGGAGCCGACGCCGATTCAGCGCGAGACGATCCCCGCGCTGATCGGCAAGCGTGACGTGCTCGGTCAAGCGGCGACGGGCACTGGCAAGACCGCGGCGTTCGCGCTCCCGATGATGGAGCTGGTGAACCCGAAGGATCGGAAGCCCTTCGAGGCGCAGGCGCTGGTGCTGGTGCCCACGCGCGAGCTCGCGATGCAGGTGGCGGAGGCGGTGCAGAAGTACGGCGCTGGCATCGGAGTCACCGCGCTCGCGGTGTACGGCGGCCAGGAGATCTTCAACCAGGTGCGGCCGCTCAAGCGCGGCGTCGACGTGGTGGTGGCGACTCCGGGGCGCGCGCTCGATCACATCGGCCGCAAGACGCTGCTGCTGAAGAACGTGAAGTTCGTGGTGCTCGACGAGGCCGACGAGATGCTCGACATGGGCTTCGAGGAGGATCTGAAGGCGATCCTCGACGAGCTCCCGGCGGAGCGGCAGACCGCGCTGTTCTCGGCGACGCTGCCCTCGCGCATCTCGAAGATCGCCGAGAAGCACCTCAAGAATCCCGTGCGCGTGAGCATCGTGGCGCGCGCGGCCGATGCGGGGACGCTCCCGAGCATTCGGCAGGCGGCGTACGTGGTGAAGCGCAACCTGAAGGAAGCGGCGCTGATGCGCGTGCTCGAGTGGGAGAACCCGCAGAGCGCGCTGATCTTCTGCCGCACGCGCGTCGAGGTGGAAGAGCTCTCGCACACCCTGATGCGCTCGGGCTACGCGCCCGCGGCGCTGCATGGCGGACTGACGCAGGAGCAGCGCGATGGCGTGCTCAAGCGCTTCAAGGAAGGCGCGGTGCGCGTGTTGGTGGCGACGGACGTCGCGGCGCGAGGACTTCACGTCGAGGCGCTGAGCCACGTGCTCAACTACGACCTGCCCACTTCGCCCGAGGTCTACGTGCACCGCATCGGTCGCACGGGCCGCGCGGGCAAAGAGGGCGTGGCGCTCTCCTTCCTCGATCCTCGCGAGATGCGTTTGCTCGGGAACGTCGAGCGGCAGATCAAGAAGAAGGTGCCCACGATGCAGGTGCCGACGCGCGCGCAGTTGGATGCGAAGCGCTCGGAGACCATGGCCGCGAAGGTGAAGGCGGCGATGGAGAACGTGCCGGCGGATTTCATCGCGCTCGCCAATCGTGTGGCGGAAGGGTCGTCGCTCGAGGCGGCGGCTGCCGCGGCGCTGTCACTGCTGCAGGCGCAGTTGTTCCCGCCTCACGACAGCGATGCGGTGGACTTCAAGGCGGGTGCGGATCGTGGCTCGCGACCCGAGCGTGGTGATCGTGCTGAGCGCGGTGATCGTGCTGAGCGCAGTGATCGCGGTGAGCGTCGGGAGCGGAGTGATCGTGGCGAGCGCGGTGAGCGCGGTGAGCGTTCCTTCGGTCCGCGTCCTGGGATGACGGCGCTGACGCTGAGCCTCGGTGAAAAGGCTGGAGTGCGCCCGCAGGATCTCGTCGGCGCGATCGCGAACGAGGCGGATCTTCCGTCGAAGCAGATCTCTGGAATTCGCGTGGAGGAGTTCACCTCGCGTGTCGAGGTGCCTGAGGAGGCGGTGGAGCGCGTGATCGAAGCGCTGCACGCCACGAAGATTCGTGGGCGGAAGGTTCGGGTCGAGCGTGAGGGTGCGGCGGCGCGGACTTCGAAGCCGCGCGCTTCGGCTCCGCGTACGCCTCGGGCGAGTGCCCCGCGGGCGAAGCAGGAGGAAGTGGCTCCGGTCGTTGAGGACGTCGTCGAGGAAGATGAGTCCGTGGAGGTCAGCGAGCCCGTGGTCGCGGATAAGCCGCGCTTCCAGGACAAGCCGCGTTTCAGCGATAAGCCGCGCTTCGGCGACAAGCCGCGTTTCGGTGACAAGCCGCGTTTCGGTGACAAGCCGCGTTTCGGTGACAAGCGGCGCGACGAGAAGCCGCGCTTCGGTGACAAGCCAGCGTTCGGCGACAAGCCGCGCTTCGGCGACAAACCGCGCGGCGAGAAGCCCGCGTTCGGTGAGAAGCCGCGCTTCGGTGAGAAGCCTGCGTTCGGCGACAAGCCGCGCTTCGGCGACAAGTCTCGTTTCGGCGACAAGCCCGCGTTCGGTGACAAGCCCCGCTTCGGCGACAAGTCGCGCTTCGGCGACAAGCCTGCGTTCGGTGACAAGCCTCGCTTCGAGAAGTCGTCAGACGAGAAGCCCCGCTTCGGCGGCGGTGAGGACAAGCCGCGCTTCGGCGGAGACAAGAAATTCGGCGGCAAGCCCTCGCGCTTCAGCGGAGGCGCTCGTCCCGCGCGCGGCCGGATGGAGCCGAAGAAGCGCTGAAAGTTGGTCCAACCCTCCCCCGGCCCTCTCCAAGGCCTGAACAGAGAGGGAGCTATTGGGTGATCGAGATCTGAGCGCCAGCGGCCTCGGCCAGCTCCGCGCCGAACAGCTCGCACGGAGTGAACGCACCTGGCCGCGCGCCACCATTCGCGAGTCGCGCCGCGACCTCGGCGAGCACCGCACAGGTGAAGTCCATGCCCTCACCCGCGCGGAGCCAGCCTTCGCGAGTGGTGCCGTCGCTCCACTCGACGCGCGCGTGGCCAAGAGACGAAGTGCGTCCATGCGTCGCAGCGGGCGCTTTGACCTGCGCGAACTGACGCACCGAAAAGTCACGCATCGGCTTCCACCGCATCAACGCGGACATCATCGGGATCACCATTCGCGCCATGGCACCCGTCGGTAGTTCGCTCGATCCCGCGACGACGAAGGGCGCGTTGCTCGCGCGCCGCGCAGCTTCGAGATCGCCCGTCGGTCCACTCGCAGTCACCACGTTCGAACCGTCGGGCAACGTGAGCTTCTCCGGATGTGACGCGGGTCGAGCAGGAACGAGCTGGCCGTCTCGGTACTCCCGCCCGCCCGCGGCCAGGGAGTCGACGATCGACGCGGCGAGCGCCTCACCGAGCGCGACTCCACTTCCTCCGATGTACGGGATCGCGTCGACACGCACTCGGTCCGGCGTGGGGCGACCTTCGCACAGTCTCCGCACCACGCTCTCCGTGCTCACGAAGCCGTAGCCCGCTCCGGTGACCAGGCACTTTCCGCTCGCCGACGCTTCGTCATTCATCGCGAGCAGGTCGACGACGCCGAGCAACTCATTCGAGAGATCGACGTAGTGCGTTCCGTTCGGACACGCGCGAATCACAGCGGGCGCAGTCTGAGCGAAGGGACCAATGGTGTTCACCACCACCGCCGGAGGCGCTGCGCCCCTGCGCAACACCTCGAGCGTCTCATCTAGCGTCTTCGCCACCACGACCCTCGACTCGGTGGAGAGCTCTCGCGAGAGCGCCTGCAAGCGGCCCTCGTCTCTCCCCACCAGCACGAGCTTCAGTCCGCGCTTCGTCAGGTTCCGCGCGACGCCGCTCCCGGTGCGGCCCGCGGCTCCGAGGATCCAGAGTTCGGCGCTCACTTTCCCTCCTGCACGAAGTAGTGACGCTCACCGAGATCCGCGATCAGCGCTGCATGTGTCGGCGTCCACCCGAGGAGCTTCTGCGTGCGCGCACTCGTCGTCGGATTATTGAACTGCGCGAAGTGGGCGAGTGGACCAAGGATCTTCGGCGCATCCTCCGCGCTCACGCTCTTCGCCGGCACTCCAAGTCCCTTGCCGATGGCCTCCGCGATCGCGCGGAACGTCACGCCTTCGTCTTGAACCGCGTGGAGGCGTGTCCC
>CBIHPJ010000769.1:0-4107 GCA_966211295.1 uncultured Myxococcales bacterium
AGACCTCCCACTGGGTGTCGAAGCCCGCGGAGCGATCGCCGAACACGAACGAGGTCGCGAAGTAGAACTCGAGCTTCTTCGGAATCGCGAAGAACGAGCCCACCACGTAGAAGCTGCGGTCGATGATCTGGGTGACGGGCACCGGGCCATCGCCCACGAACTCCGAGAGCCAGCGATTGTGGAACTCGGCCTGGAGGAGGAAGCCTTTGTATTTGAGGCCCGCGTCCACCGAGAGGATCACGTAGGTCGCTTTCTGCAACGTGACTCCCGGAGCGAGCGCGCCGGTGTCGAACAGCGGCACTCCGTCGGCGAGGCGAATCTGCGTGCTGCCCGGAGGCTGGTTGAGCGGCGTGTAGTGATCTTCTCTCGCGCGAACGCTGGAGACTCCGAACCGCAGCGCCACATCGTCGTGGTACTCCCAGTCGCCGTAGCCGCCGCGAGGGCCGAATTCCTTGGTGGTCGGCATCCACCACACGCTGCCGCCGACCGCGATGTCGCGCGTGAGCTGCGCGGCGGTGATGTCGAGCTGGCTGATGTTGTTGCCGAAGCTGAACTTGTACTCGAGGCCGGGCAGCGGTTTGCCGGTGGCGAAGAGCGCGTTGGTGAAGCCAGGCCGCATCGTCTCTTCGGCCATCGTGCGGTCGTGACCGAGCCAGTACGGGTGTGAGCCGAGCAGCGTGCGAATGCCGGGCATGCCGTCGACCCCCACCGAGAGATTGAACGCCTCGTGAAAGCGATAGGTGACGGTGCCGATCACCGCCACGAGCCCGCTGGCGAGCACCGTCCACACCGTGAGCACGTATTCGAACTTCTTGAGGAAGAGCCACCCGCGAAAGTTGATCAGCGCGCGGTGAAACGAGACGTCCTGGCGCGTGTCGATCGCCCGCTCGCGGCCGAGGTGATCGAAGTAGCTCTGCGTCGCGGGGAGCTGGTTGATGTACCGCACCACCGCGTACGCCGAGATCCAGAGGTCACCGAGATCGGTCTTCGCCACCCGGAAGCCGCGCCCGGGGTCCAGCTCTCCCCAGGTGATCGGCTCCCAGTTCTCTTCGACACCGCCATCAGCGACGCCCGCGTCAACGATGCCGGCGTCAGCAGCGAGCTCCTCTCCTCGCGCGAGCTGCGCGAAGAGAAGACAGACGAGAATGGCGCCGCGCATGGCTCTAGAACGCGACGTTCGCTTGCAGGGTGACCAGGTGCGTGGTGCCGCCCGGAGTGCCGACCAGCTTCATGATGTCGTAGAGCTGCGGCTGATCCGTGGGCGCCGGGCCGGGATCATTCTGGTGACCGACGCCGTAGCGCAGCTTGAGCGAGACGTACGGAGCGAACGGCCACCACCCAAGCTGCACCTCGCCTGAGGTGAACGTGTCGTTGGTCATCTTGTCGTTCGGGTCGAGCCAGTTCACGCGCACCGAGAGGTCGAGGCACTTCTTGTAGAAGGTGAAGTTCGCCTGTCCCCACCAACCGAACTGCCAGAACGGCTGCACCGCCATCCCGATCGGGTTCAGCTGGCGCGCGTAGAACTCGGTCATCAGCCCGAAACGGCCCCACTGCAGCTGCGCGTCGCCTGAGACGATCCCCTGGTGGCGCAGCGGCTCATCGGTGCGCTGGAAGAGACCGAACGACGGGTTGAAGCCCACCGCGGTGGGGGCGATCTTCGACCACGCGCCCTGCACCGTGAAGGACACCTTGAAGGGCACGCCCTCGTCGTCCTTCTGCATGATCCACGGGATCTCGGCCCACCCCATCTTGCCCATGGGGTTCACCGTCACGCGACCGATCAGCTGGAAGTTGCCGGTGGTGTTGGTGGTCGTGCGCGGCGGAGAGCCGCCGAAGAAGCCGAAGTAGTACCAGATGAGATCGCCCTCTCCGAAGAGCTGCAGGCCCTTGTCGCGGCCGGTCCAGAAGTAGTCGGCGACGATCGCCCACTCGGGAAACACCAGCTCCTGTGGGCCGAGGTACTCGTGCCGGGAGAGGGGCGTGTACATCTGGCCGAGGCGCGCGCCGAACATCGGGTGCGGCTGGGCCTCGATGTAGCCGTCGAGCAGGAAGGGCGGGAACTGCGCGAACTCGAAGCTGAACCAGTAGCGAATCCACTTCTTGAAGACGCTGCCGTCGACGCGCGCGCGGGCGAAGGGCACCTTGAACTGCGACCAGTTCATCGAGGTCTGTTCGCCCGGCACGAGCGCGAAGGTGGGCTGGTAATTCGTCGACGCCTGCAGGCCGACGCGCAGCTTCCAGTTGCCGTCTTCCGAGAGCAGGCGGAAGCCCTCTCCGTTCCTGAAGCCCGCGATGAACGCCGGCGCGCCCTCGGTGGGGGGCGGAGGTTTGGCCGCGTCCTTCGCCGACGCCTTCATCTCCTCCGGCGTGGGCGGCGGAGTGACCTTCACTTCATCGGGAGGAACCTCCGCGGCCTGCGCCAACACCAGCAACGCGATGAGCGAGCTCATGGAATCTCCGCCTCCGCCGACTGCGTGGATTTCACGCGGGGCTGCGCCATGAAGACGTTGGCGCCGAGCTCCGAGATGATCGACTCGATGGCGCGCTGCGCCTTCACGCTGTTGCCCGCTTCGTCGAGCGGGGGAGCGAAGGCCGCCACTGCGAACTGCCCGGGCACCACCGCGATGATCCCGCCGCCCACGCCGCTCTTCGCCGGCGCGCCCACCTTGAAGAGCCAGGTGCCGGTGGTCTCGTAGAGACCCGCGGTGCTCATCACCGCGAGCACCTCGGCGGCGACCTCAGGGTCGATCACCTTCATGTTGGTGATGGGGTTCACTCCGCCGTTGGCGAGCGTGGCGCCCATCGCGGCGAGATCGCGCGCGGTGATCGCGACCGAGCACTGCCGGGTGTAGAGGTCGAGGGTCTGCGGAGGATCGGCGGCGAGCACCTCCCAGTTCTTCAAGATCCACGAGATGCCCTGGTTGCCCGCGTTGGTGTCGGTCTCGGATTTGTAGACGCTGCTGTCGACGGAAAGAGAACGGCCGGCGAACGCGTTCAGCGTGCCGATGATGTTGCCCCACTTCTCGTTCGCGTCGGC
This sequence comes from uncultured Myxococcales bacterium, assembly GCA_966211295.1. Lineage (GTDB taxonomy): Bacteria > Myxococcota > Myxococcia > Myxococcales > Myxococcaceae > Archangium_A. The sequence goes on from CBIHPJ010000769.1 coordinate 3,038, forward strand.
TCCGGCCACCAGTCCCGTGGTGGCGATCGCGCCCGCGTTCACCAGCGGATTGCCGGGGATCGGGCGCTTGTTCGCCTTGTTCAGCCCCAGCGCGAGGATCGAGTTGAACGACTGGCCCGTGGCGTCGGTGCCGATGGTCTTCTCCACCATGCCCGGCGAGTCCTTGAGCGCGCGGGCGAGGGTGAAGATCTTCGAGATCGACTGAATGGTGAAGTTCGTCGCGGTGTCGCCGACCTCGAACATCTCGCCGTCGACCTTCATCAGCACGATGCCGAAGAGGTTCGCGTCGACCTTCGCCAGCTCGGGGATGTAGTCGGCGTTCTTGCCGTCCTTCACCGCCTTCGCGGTGCTGTACGCGTGCTGCACCGCGGCCTTGTAGTCAGCGCGCGTTCTCTCCTTGCCTTTGTGCGGAGGCGGCGCCTTCACGTAGGCGACCAGTTCACTCGTCGCTCCGGTCGGCCCTCCGGAACTCTGCAGCACGGGTGCCTGAGTTGAGGCGCAGGAAAACACCAACATCGACACGACGATCGCGAGCGCAGTTTTCACGGGTTCCCCTCGGCGCGCGGCGATCTGCAGCCCTCGTACCGATCGGTAACGGTGAATCCAGTCGCGAGATGTCGGGGACTTCGTCGCGCGGCGCGAGCAGGCTTTGCGGCAAAGCGCTCTTCAGCCGTTCTGCTTTGCGCGCCGCAGCTTCGCGAAGAACTCCTTCAGCGCGGTACTGCACTCGTCTCCGAGGACGCCCGAGGTCACTTCCACCCGATGATTGTGTCGGGGGTCCTGCGCGAGGTTGTACAGGGAGCCCACTGCTCCAGCTTTCGGGTCCATCGCCCCGAAGACCAGGCGAGACACGCGCGACAGCACCAACGCGCCCGCGCACATCGCGCACGGCTCGAGCGTCACATACACGGTGACGCCGGTGAGTCTCCACGCGCCGATGCTCTGCGCGGCTTCGCGCATGGCGATGAACTCGGCGTGGGAAAAAGGATCACGATCGATCTCGCGGCGGTTGTACCCGCGCCCGATGATCGAGCCGTCTTTGACTGCAACTGCTCCGATTGGCACTTCGC
>CBIHPJ010000770.1:0-4102 GCA_966211295.1 uncultured Myxococcales bacterium
ACGATCACCACTTGGTTTGAGCTCACGGCGCGCAAGGTAGCCGAGGTAACGAGAGAGGCAGAAGCCTTGAGGGTGGTGGTGGTGTGAGATCATGTTCGTGCTCGTCTCGCGCAGGCTCCTCACCCGCGAACTTTCGTTCACTCCTTGAGTGTCGCTTCGTGAAGGTGGCTGGGGACCGGACTCGTTGGTGCCGGACTGCTGCCACCGGGACGCCAGATGGGGGAAGGTCTCCCCCATTTCGCGTTTGGGCGGCAGCAGTTGGCGTTCATCGAGTGTCCACCCCGAAGCGTTCACCACTCCGGATCCCGGCTCGAAGTGAGAGGCAGGTTCGCGTCGACCCCCGACGAGGGCTACCCCAGCCCCTCGCTCCTCAGTGCCCGCGTCAGTCGCTCCTTCAGCGATTGATTGAACGCGGCGGGCGCCTCGAGCGGCAGTGCGTGATGGGTGTTGGGCACCACGACGACTTCGGCTCCTCGCACACGCGCAGCCACGGCGTGCTTCGCAGCGACTGGCGTGTAGTCGCCGTCGGCGCTGATCAACGTGAGCGGGGGACGGAGCTCCGAGAGGCGTGCCTCGACCGACCATCCCAAGAGCGCGCGCGACTGCGCCGCGTAGGTGCGCGGGTCGAGCCCTGAGAGTTGCTCCACGAAGCCGGCACGCAAATGCGCGTGCTCTGGCGCAGGGAAGAGCCGGGGCGCGACCAGCTTCGCGACACCGCGCGGACCGAGCGTGAGCGTCACCAGCTTCCGCAACCCGAGCGCGAAGTGATCCTTGAAGGTGCGCGGCTGCATCGAGGCCAGCGCGTTCACCATGGTGAGCGAGCGCACGACGTCGGGCCAATCGAGCGCGAGCTGGAGACCGGTCATCGCGCCCATCGACAATCCCACCACGTGCGCGGGAGCGAGCTCGAGGGCCCGCATCGCCTCCGCGATCGAGCGCGCGTACGACTCCAGTGTGAAGGGGCCTTGCGGATGCGCGTGATCGATCGAACGACCCGAGCCCGGGAGATCGAACGCCACGCAACGGTAGTGCTGAGAGAACTCCGCGAGCTGCGGCTCCCAGTCGGTGGCTCGACTGCCGAGCCCGTGCAGGAACACCAGCGGCGTGCCTTCGCCTCTCGTCTCGTAGTGGAGCTCGAGCGACTCGAGTCGAAGTGACGGCATCCTTAGTGGCCCTCGAACCAGCCGGTGATGCGCTCGGGCGCGACCGAGAGCCACTCATGCGAAGCGTCATCGTCGATGATCAGCTCGCTGGTGAAGCCGTCGTTGCGGAGGCGGTCGGCGTAGGCCTCGGCGGTGAAGAGCGGCACGGTGAGATCGCGGCGACCGTGGAGGAAGAGTGTCGGGGGATGATCGGCTGGCAGCGTCGCGGGGAGGAGGCACGCCGCACCTGCGCACGTCGCCCAGCTGCCGGAGTGAATCGCGAGCGCGCGGAAACGGCCGGCGTAGCTGAGCGCCATGCGGCTCGTCATGTAGCCGCCACTCGAGATGCCGGTGGCGTACCAGCGCGACGCGTCCGCGGGCCCGAAGTCTCCACGTGTGATGCTGGCAAAGAGGGCGTCGATGAACGGTTGATCGGTGGTCGCGTCCCACGGGAGGCCGGAGTTGGTCTGCCAGGCGAGGCCGATCGCCGCGCTGGGAGCGATCACGGTGAAGCCGTGCTCGAGGAGCAACGCCTGGAGGCGCGCCTGATGGTAGCCCGCGAAGAGTATGTCGCTCGTGACGGTGCCCCACGTGCTGGACGGTCCGAAAAAGCTGCCCTGGTAGAGGATCACCACGGGATGGCCAGCGGACGGCGGGGCGGAGGTGGGCGTCTGCCAGTACACGTCGCGGGTCGCGGTGCCTGCGGTGAGCGTGGTGATGCGCGGGGTGCAGGTGACGGCGTCCGGAGTCACCGTGCAGCGCGGCGCAACGCCGGCGTCGGTGGTTGGCACTCCGGAGTCGGAGGTTTCGTTCGGCGCGCCGGAGTCTGGAACCGAGCTCGGCAGGCCGCCGGCGTCAGCCTCGACGCCCACGGAGCCGCCGCAGCCGGTCACCAACAGAGCCGTCATGAGGAGAGTCCATCGCACGCGGCCTGAGTACCACTCGAGCCGCTCCGCATTCCATGACGCTCGTATCCGAACGCGGTGCCCCTTCATTTTTGTGCAATACAATCTGCGGTGATGAAGATCGCAGCCCTCGCGCGTGCCTCGGGAACGAGCCGTTCCACGATTCATCACTACCGGAACTTGGGTTTGCTCCCGCCGCCGGAACGACGGGGTCCCAAGCTGCACGTCTACGGTCCGGTGCAACTCGCGGTGCTCCGCGACATCGCGCGCTGGCGAGCAGAGGGGCGCACTCTCGACGAGATCCGCGAGCGCCTGCGGCGGCGGAAGCGAACCGAGCTTCCAACCAGCACTGCACCTCGAACTGACGACCCCGTGCGTGCGCGCGTCCTGGCTGCAGCGGCTCCGCTCTTCCTCGAGCGCGGCTTTGACGGAGTGGAGATCGCCGACATCCTCCGCGCGTCCGGAACTCCGCGCGTGACCTTCTATCGGCACTTCCGCGGCAAGCCGGACTGCTTCCTCGGCTGTGTCGACGAGCTTCGGTATGCCCTCGCCACCGCGACGGAGCGGGCGCAACTGGGGCACGGTGGTGACTTCCTGGTCGAGGCGGGACGACGGATCTCCGCGGTGCTCGCTCGTGCCCGTGGGTGGATCGATCTCAACCGGCTCTTGCTGCAGACCGAAGCGGGCGCCGATCCGCTCCTCGCCGCGCGGGCGCGAGAGGGGCTGCATCGCATGGTGACCAACGCGGAGCCGGCGATCCGCCGGGGACAACGCGCCGGGAAAGTGCGCGCAGGAGATACGGAACTCCTCGCGTACATGTCCTGGGGCGCGACGTTGTTCGCGGCCTACTGGCTCGAGCTCCGCGCCCCGCGTGCTGTCGAGGAGGCAAGCTCCACCGCGCGCGACTTCGTTGGCGCGGCGCTCGAGGCGAAGGGTGCGAACGACGATCAGCTGAGGAAGCGCAGGTAATGGATATCTGCCCTCACCCCGACCCTCTCCCGAGGGCAGAGGGAGATGCAGCGATCAGTTGCAGTTGCGATTGGACTGACAGGTTCCAGGCGAGCCGTTGTTTCGCGTGCACGCCGTGCCCTGCGGACAGTCCATCACGTCGTCGCAGTCAGCCTGTCCGTCGCCGTCGTTGTCGGAGCGATCGGCGCAGCTCAGCTCTTTCTTCACCATACCCACGCACCGGCAGGCGGTCCCGCCGTCCGCCTGGCATGACTCGTTGTCGCAATCGGAGTCGGCGCAATCGCGCAGCTGGTCGCCATCGTTGTCGGCGTTGTCGAAGCAGAGCTCCACTGCGCATTGGCCAACCGCGTTGCAGACGCCCGCGCGAGCGCTGCCCGGAACACGACACGCGGTGAGCTCGGGACAGTCGATCACGTCGGCGCAATCGATGAGCGAATCTCCGTCGTCATCAGTCCCGTTCACGCAGCTGCGCTCAGCCTTCTTCGCGCCCGCGCAGACGCAATCGGGTCCACCATCGGCGCTGCACGACTCTTGATCGCACGCGGCCTCGGCGCAGTCGGTGCCGAGATCGCAGTCGTTGTCGAGGCCGTCGCGGCAGAGCACGCCCAGCTCGGGCGTCACGTTCCCACCGTTGCACTGACAAGAACCCGCGGAGCAGCGCTGGCTCGTTCCGGTGCTGCAGACCTGGCCGTCACACGCGAGATCGGCGCAGTCCGCTCCGCCATCGAGATCGTTGTCGAGCTGATCGGAGCAGTCCGTTTCGCGACGCGCGCCACCCGCACATGAACAACCAGCGCCGCAGCTCCTGGTGTCGCAGTCCGAGTCGGCGCAGTCGAGCTCGCCGTCACCATCGTTGTCGACGCCGTCGACGCAGAGCCCCTCGGTCTTCTGCAAAGCCAGACACTGACAGCCCGTACCGCACGAGAGCATGTTGCAACCTGGCTCCGCGCAGTCGGTCTTCCCGTTCTGATCGTCGTCGATGCCGTTCGCGCAATTGGTCTCCGCGCGGCGAACGCAGGATCCGGCGCTGCATTGCTCCGTGGCGAAGTCGCAGGTGTGGGCGCACGAGCCGCAGTCGATCGGACT
>CBIHPJ010000771.1:0-4090 GCA_966211295.1 uncultured Myxococcales bacterium
CCATCGCCTCGAGCCTCGATCTGAACGAGGTGCTGCAGCGCGTGGCGTCGGTGGTGCCGACCAAGCTGCAGGTGCCGAAGTTCAGCATCATGTTGCTCAACGCCGACGGGAAACTCGAGGTGTTGAAGGCGCACCCGCCGAACGTGGGCTCCGAGGGGCTGACCTTCGCGATCGGTGAAGGTGTGTGCGGCCGCGCGGCCGAGCTGAGGAAGAGCTGGTACGTCGCCGACCTCGAGAAGGACGAGGTGTATCGCGTGCGCGGTGGCGCGAAGGAGCGCGGCAGCCTCCTCTCGGTGCCCATGGTGCGCGGTGACGAGCTGCTCGGCGTGTTGAACTTCGAGCGCCCGCAGAAGAGCAACTTCGGCCCCGACGAGATGGAGTTCTTCGCGGCGGTCGCCGACCAGGTCGGGCTCGCCGTGCAGAACGCGCGGCTGCACGAGCGCACGGTGGCGTTGTCGATCACCGACCCGCTCACCGGAGTGCCGAACCGTCGGTACCTCTTCGAGCAGATGGACGCCGAGATCGCGCGCGCGGGGCGCTTCGAGCATCCGCTGTCGATCCTGATGATCGACATCGATCACTTCAAACACTTGAACGACTCCGCGGGCCACGCGGCGGGCGACGAGACGCTGAGGCGTGTGTGCCAGTTGATGAAGTCGAACCTGCGCAAGGTCGACACCCTCGCGCGCTACGGCGGCGAAGAGTTCGTGGTGCTCTTGCCGCAGGTCTCACGGCAGGAGGCGCTCGAGGTGGGCGAGAAGCTCCGCAAGAGCATCGCCGAGGGCAATCTGGAGCACGGCAAGACGCAGCCCGGCGGCAAGGTGACGATCTCCGTCGGCGCGGCGACCTTGCCGGACGACTCGACGGATCAGGCGAAGCTGGTCGATTGCGCTGACTCGGCGCTCTACGCGTCGAAGCGCGGCGGCCGCGACAAGGTGACTTCGTACAAACCAGGCATGGAGTCGGAGCCCACGCGGCAGCGGGGTCCGAAGGCGCGCGAGCGATCGGGCGAGACTCCGGCTCTCAAGCGGCCGTGAGGGTCAAGGAACCGCGGCGAGAGACCGCCGTGCGCTGACGTTCCACGCTCGTGGGAGTTCGGCGTCGCAGAACACGGGTTCACTTCTGACGCGGCCGAACCGGCTCGACGCGAGGTGTACTTGAGCGCCTCGCGCGGTCGCGGCCTCGCGTGCTCGAGGATGAAGTCGAGCGGAGTTTGGGTCATCGCGCGAGGGGTACGCGGCGGCACTGACAAGCGAGGGCGGGCTGGTTTGGTCCCCGTGCCCGTCGCGAACAGGCCTCTCGTCGCCAGGGGTCATCAAGCCTGACGACGAACGTGCAGCCTTCACGAACTGCGTCAGCGCTCTCCATCTACGCGAAGGGCGTCAGCGCTCAGCGTTCAACCCTTACCCTGACCCTCGAAGGGAGGGCGAAACTGGTCAGGGCTTCTTGTCGAGCCCCACCAGATAGATCTCCATGCTCGCGCCGCGCGTCGCCTCAGGCCTCACGACCTTCACGTCCTTGAACACGGAGCGAACTTCGGTGCGGAACTCCTCGAAGTCGCCGCCCATGAAGAGCTTCGCGATGAACGAGCCGCCCACCTTCCCACGATTGCGCGAGACGTCGAGCGCGATGCCCGCGAGCCGATGCGACCGCGCGAGATCGATGTCCTTCACGCCCGTGGTCTTCGGCGCGAGATCCGACACCACCACGTCGACCGGCCCGGGATGCAGCGCCTCGAGCTGCTTCTGAAAATCATCCGCCAGCACGTCCATCACCGCGGTCTTCACGTTCGGCCGACCGAGCGGCTTGATCGCCGCCAGGTCCACTCCGACGACGTGCCCGGAAGGGCCGACCTCGTTGAGGATGATCTGAAGGAATCCGCCCGGAGCAGCGCCGAGATCGACGACGGTCTGCCCCTTCTTGAAGATCGAAAAGCGTCCCGCGATCTCATCGATCTTGAACGCACTCCGCGCACGGAGCCCTTCTTCCTTCGCCTTGCGGAAGAAGTAGTCCTTCGGCTGATACGGCCGCTTTGCCACTGCGCTCAGCTCTTCTTCAAGGTGCCGCGGCGGCCGCGCTCTCGGCCGAGAGATCGTCACCGTTCGTCACGCTCTTCACGTGCTCGAACATCTTCCAGTACCGGGTGGCGCCGTAGTCCTTCACCTTGTCGAGGCTGAAGCGCTTCGCGCTCGCCTGGCTCACGACGGCCTGGAACACGCGCTGCTTCGGAGCCGCCTTGTCGTGCGCCCATACCGAGACGGTGGTGATCACCGGGCACGCATCAGCGGCGGTGCGCGCGGCCCACGCGGCCTCGGGCCCGATCGCGGTCTGCTCCTCGTTGAGCCACTGAACGATCGCGATGGCGTGGTCGCCCGTCATGTCGAGCTCGAGCTTCGCGGTGCGGCCGGCCAGCATCCCCGTGCCGAAGGCCTCCTTCAGGTTCGCCTCGCACTTCGCCTTGATGTCACCGGCGGCCTCGACCTTCGCGATCGCGTTCTGCAGATCCTTCAGCTTGTAGCTGGCGTCCTTCGCGATCGCCGGCAGGCGGGCCTCGGGCTTCATCGCCTGCACGCGCGCGTCAGCCATCGCGAGCTTGTAGTGCAGGTACATCTTGAGCTCGTCCTCCGTGGTGTTGAGCGGCTCAGCGGCGAACGCAGACAGCGAGACGGCAGCCAGAACGAGAGAGAGACGGTGCATCGGTACGGGACCTCCGGGAAGGGGCTGCGTTATACCCACGGCATGCCCGGCTGTGGAAAGTGCGGTGCCGTTTTGGAGTCGAGCTTCAACACCACGGGGCGGCGGGACACCTGCCCGTCCTGCGGCGCCGAGCTCCACGCGTGCATTCACTGCCGCCATTTCGACGAGACGGTGGCCAAGCAGTGCAAGGAACCCTTCGCCGAGGTCCCCGAAGACAAGGAGTCGGCGAACTTCTGCGACTTCTTCCAGATCGGCGAAGGCGCGAAGCGCGACTCAGGCCCTTCGCGCGAGTCGCTGATGTCGGCGGCGGATGCCCTGTTCAAGAAGAAGTAGCGCGAGCGCGGGGACCAGCGCGGCCGTGGTGGAGCAGCCCTTCTTCTCCTCCGGCGGCGCACCACACGTCACCGGCGCGCACGCCTCTCCCTCGGCGCAGAGCTTCTCTTCGCACTGCCCGGTCTCCGGGGCATCGAGGGTGACGTCGATCGAGCCGTCGGCGTTCACCCGCACGTCGTCGAGGCGCAGGCCCGAGGTCATGCCCGAGTAGAAGTTGGTCGAGTTCACCTCGTTCACGTTCGAGAGCGGAATGCCGCGCGGGTCGGGACGGAGGAACGATCCGTCAGTGAACAAATCTCCCCTTCCGAAGCGCCCGTTGCGCTCGATCTCGAAGAGCCCGTCGGCCTGCAGCAAGCGAATGTACGGGTGGTATGGATCGCAGTTCACACAGTCGAGGATGCGATCGACGAAGTTGCCCTCCACGCCGCCGAGCTTCACGCTGCGATCGACGTGGAACACCGCGAGCCCGCGCTCGGGCAGCGACTTGTCGAACTCGCCCCCCGGCCCGCGGTTCTCGATGAGGAAGTACTCGTCACCGGTGCCGAGCCGGTACACCTCTCCGCTGGTCTCCACGGGCTTGATGGTCACCCGCTGCCGGCCCTGCACCTGATGCCAGTTCGCCCAGCGCAGGCGGTAGCGCGTCTCGGCGTCAGGCAGCGGGATGTTCGCGTCGTAGCCCCAGGTGCCCATCCACGAGAGGTAGAGCCCGTCGTACTTGCCTGACTCGTCGTAGAGATCGGTGAGTCCGAGCAGGTGGCCGAACTCGTGAATCATCGTGAACTGATCGTTCTCGCCGGCGATCGCCATGTGGCCGATCTTGATCCCGTCGACGATCAGCGGGCCGCTGGTGCCGCCGTTGAGGTTGTCGCCGCGGTTGAAGAACGCGAACGGAAACGCGATGCCGCCGAAGGGCACGTTGGTGAGCAACATCACTCCGTCGATCCACCCGTCGGCGGTGCCCTTGCGACCGTTGATGTCGAACGGCGCAAAGTCGAAGCCGGCCTCGTCGGTCTTCTTGATGACCTCGCGCATCATGTCCATGCCGGCGGTGAAGGCGGTG
>CBIHPJ010000772.1:0-4088 GCA_966211295.1 uncultured Myxococcales bacterium
CGCAGCGCGTACGTGAGCTCGAGCCCGGTCATCTCCGGCATGGTCTGATCAGTGAGCACCAGCTCGAACGCGTCCTGCCGGGCGGCGAACGCGCGCAGCACCTGGTCTCCGCTCGAGAACAGCGTCACCTGGTAGCCGAACTGCGAGACCAGCCGCTCGGTCGCGCGCGCCACCATCGGCTCATCGTCCACCAACGCGATGCGCTGCTGATTTCCCGGCGCGACGCCATCGGGGTGCTCGGCAATCGCGGGGAGGCAGAGCACCATGCGCGCCGGCTGCGCGTCGAGAGAGCCACCGTGCGACCTCACGATGCTGCGGGCGACGGAGAGACCGAGCGGTTTCTCTTCCGCCGTGTCGCGCAGGCCTTCTCCTTCGCAGCCGATGGAGAGTTCGACGCCATTCTTCGCCTGGAGCGAGAGCTCGACCGTGCCCTTCCCCTTCACCCGCCCCGCCACCAGCGCCACGAGGTTCACCAACACCTGCTGGAGCTGCGCGGGGTCGGCCATCACCGCGGGCGCACGTGGATCGAGCGCGAGACGAAAGCCCACCTCGGGCGGCATCGTCGCGCGCATCATGCTCATCGACTGATGAATGAGTGACTGCAGCCGATGCGGGCTTCGAGGCTCGGGCCGCGCGCGGCCGATGGCCAACAGCTGCGCCACGAGATCGCGCCCCTTCAACGCGGCTTCCATCGCTGCGTTGATGTCCTTGAGGTCCGGCTCCAGCCTCGCGAGCTCGAGGTGGGCGAGGATCGACGCGAGCACGTTGTTGAAGTCGTGCGCGACGCCACTGGCGATCGACCCCACGGCTTGCAGCCGATGTGACTGCTCCTGCGTGCGTTCGAGCGCGAGCACGAGGAACACGGCGCAGCACGAGAGGCCCTCTGCATCTGCATCGAGCCCACGAACCACCGTCACCTGCTCGGTAGTCCCTCCGAGCGGAACGCTGCAGAAGCGCAGCCCCCCCACCTCACCGAGGCCCTGCGGAGCGGGCATGCCCAGTGCGTCGAGCGCTCCGGCCACGAAGCCGTGCTGGGCGTGCGCGCGAACGCGGTGCGGCGCTTCACGGTCCTGGACGAAGATCGCGATGGGGCCCGAAGCCGAGAGGCGCTTCGCCGCCTCATCGATCAACGTCTTCGCGTCGGCGACGTGAAGTCCCTCGGCGAACAGCTCTCTCAAGACCTGCGTTGTCGATGACAAGGACGCCCCCGGAACCGCGGCGCATCATGCACCGACCGCGCGAGTGTGCGCGGGGGTTACGGGCAGGTAACCCGCACTATCGAGCGTCAGTTGGAGCGCGGTCGTTACAGACCCGCTTTCAGCACTCAGTGCCGCTCAGGGCCTCTCGGTGCCTGCCGCTCAGTGCCCGAAGCCGAACCAGCTCGCGACCTTCTTGGCGCCCTTGCTCACGGCCGCAGTCGCGTCGTGGATGTCGAGCTTGCCGTCGTTGTTCACGTCGGCCGCGTTCTTCGCCATCTGGCCGATCTGACGAACATCGACTTCGACGGTCGCGCCACCACCGGCGCCGAGGCCGAGGGCCGCGCCCACGCTCCCGCCGATTTTGAACTTGCCGTCCTGGTAGCCAATGATGCCCGTGGCGCGCGCCTCAGCACCGGCGCTGCCGTACACGTTCGCCACCACCGAGAAGGGACCAGCGGAGAGCTTCACGTCGGCCTCGGCCTTCGCGACCGCCGACGCGCCCGCGGTGCCCTGGGCGATGGCCGTGGGCGGGTTGCGGGTGATCTTCACCTGGCCCGTGACCTCGGCCGAAGCCTCGGCAGCGACCTTCGCGTGACCCTCGGCCGCGACGTAGAGGTCCGTGCCCATCCAGTGCGCCGCGTTGCTCTGCGCGCGGCCGGTGATCTCGGCCTGCACCGCCACGCCGACCTTCGCGTTGACGGTGGCGTCGAGACCATTGGCGTCGATCTGCCCCTTCGCGTTGAAGCGCGCGTAGGCCTCGGCAGCCGCGTCGGCGGTGTACTCCGCCTGGCCGTACTTGCCCGTGACCGCGTCGTGCGCGTGCGCGTACACGCCGGCTTTCGCCTCGCGGTCGTAGCTGGCGCGCATGCCGTCGCCGTCGATCTCGAAGCGCTGCGAACCCGCGACGCCGACCTGCGTGGTGACCTGGGCGCGATCGCTCTCGTAGATCGAGCTGGTCTTCATCAGGTCTTCAGAGAGCGACTTCTCCCACTGGCCCTCGAGGCCGAGCGCCTTGAAGATCTTCCCGACCCAGCCGGTGACCTTGTCGGTCTTCTCGAGGAACTTCTCGGTCTTCGCAGGGTCGACCTCGGTCTCCTTGAGGTAGCTCTTGTCGAAGCTGTTGGTCTTCGACCAGTCAGCGCCGTCGGAGATGGAGAACTTTCCGTCTTCGTAGGTGGTGCTGGAGCGCGTGGTGAGATCGCTGCCCTTGGCGCGCTTGTCATTCGTGGTGACGACCGTCTTGCCCTCGTTCGAATCGGTCACGCGGGTGACGTCGGAGCTCTTGAACGAGTTGCCCACCGAGTCCTTCGAGGTGGTGCGCACCGCGCTCTCACGGGTCTCGCCCTTGAGGCGCTCGGTGGTCTTCTCGGTGCCCTGCTTCTGCACGCCGAAGACGTCGGCCCCCTTGGTGAAGACGCTGACGTCGCCCTTCGCGTTGACCGTCTCGCGGCGCGACTCAGCCGACTTCCGGCCGATCATGTCGGTCTTCGCGGTGAACGTGCTCTCGCTCTGCGAGCTGCCGCGGGTCGACCGCTTGGTGAACTCGGTGGTGTTCTCGAGGAGCTTCCCTTCGCGAGTCGTCACTTCCTTGGACGTCTTGGAGGTTTCACGGCGCCGGGTGACCGACCCGTCGGCGTTCTTGATGACCTCGGCGTTCTTCTGCTTCTGGAGCTGCTGGACCTCCTTGGGGAGCTCCTTGCCGGTGGTCTTCGAAATCGTCTGCGCCTTGGGCTTCGTAACTCGTTGAATCTTGGTCATTTGGGTGGCTCCGTGAACTCCTGATCGCATTGTCGGAGGCAGAGGGTGGGACGTTGTGGGTCCGATCGCAAAATCTCGTTACTCGCTGGCGTATTGCGGCGCGTGCGTAGCCTATATCGCCGGCCTCCAGATGCGCGCGCTCTTGCTGATCATCCTCGCTCTCACCGCGGCTCCCGCTGCGGCGAAAGAGCATTGGATGAATCCGGGCACCATGGGAGCGAACGCGCTGCCGTCCTTCCCCATCGAGGCACCGTGGATGGAGGACTACACGCTCCTCCAGGTCGGCTACGCGGCGCAGTGGGGCTGGCTCGGGGACCTCTCGATGTTGCCCACGTTCCGGCTGATCACGCCCTTCGGGAAATGGGCCGAGATGATCTTCGAAGGCGCGTTCGTCGAGGCGTGGTGGTCGTCTGAGCAGACGCGCCAGCAGTGGATGCTCACGCGGTACCAGGGCGTGGCAAAGGCGGACATTCGTTTCGGCTTCAAGGTGCTGCTCGCCGATGCGGGACCGGAACTTCCGAAGCTGGCGTTCCGCGCGATCACCAAGTCCACCACGGGGAAAGATCCCGACGTGCGGCGCTTCGTCGATGGTCCGGCGTACCTGCTGGAAGTGTTGCTCGGTCAGCGCATGCACACGAAGAACGGAGTGACGATCGATCTCAACACCGGCGTCGGGTACTGGATCTGGCAGCAGGGCGACACGGGCCAGAACGACGCGGTGCACTGGTCGATTCAGCTCGCGGTGCAGCCGGTGGATCGGCTCTCCCTGGCGCTCGAGGCGCGCGGGTACATCGGCTGGCAGCGCAACGACAAGCCGGTCCTCGCGGGCTTGCGCGCGGGGTTTCTGATCACCGATTTCTTCGAGCTCGCGGGCACGTTCAACGTGGGCTTCGTGGATGCGCCGCGCGTGGAAGGACGCCTCGATTTGAAGTTCCGTCTGCCGTCGTTGGTGCCCTTGTTGTTCGAGCGAGAGCCGCCTCCTCTGAAGTGAGCTTGCAATCGCTCTCTTCCGGAGCGACGGTCCGCGCCCATGCGCTCACTCCTGCTCGTTGGTGGCTTGGCTGTCTCCGCGATGTTCGTCGTTGCGTGCAGTCCTCCTCCGGCGAGCTGCTCGGCGGCGACCTGCGCTGG
>CBIHPJ010000773.1:0-4086 GCA_966211295.1 uncultured Myxococcales bacterium
AGCGCCGCAGTGCGTCGCGGAAAGCCGCGAAATTCGTCAGAAACGCCATGACAAGCCGATGACGGAGATCGTGCGACACAGCACGCCTCGTTTTCTCTCCCATCAAATTCATGAGCGGCGAATGAAGCATTCCGAGCTGACTCCGGTTGGCCATTGGCGTCCTGGTGCAGTCCCCCCTGTCTTCGAAGCGACTGATCTGTCGAACGTGATCGCGCAGGTCCGCGAGCCCGTTCACATCGTCCGCGACGCGACCCGTAACCGCATTGGCCTGGTGGTCGGCGGCTCGGTCGTCACCACCGCGCAGCCGGGAGATCTCCCGCTGCTCGCCACGTTGCCCGCGATGTACCCGGAGTGGCTGGGCGATCGTTCCTTCTGCGAAGTGCACGGCGTTCGTTTCCCGTACGTCGCCGGCGAGATGGCGAACGGCATCGCCACCACCCAGATGTGCATCGCGATGGCTGAAGCGGGCCTCGTCGGTTTCTTCGGCGCCGGTGGTCTCGGTTACCCGCGCGTGGAGAAGGCCGTGGACGAGCTCGTCGCGAAGCTCGGCGATCGTCTCCCGTGGGGCGTCAACCTGATCCACTCGCCCAACGAGCCTGAGCTCGAGAACCGCGTCGCTGATCTCCTCCTGCGCAAGAACGTGAAGATCATCTCCGCCTCGGCCTTCATGGGCCTCACTCCCGCGGTGGTGCGCTGCGCTGCGAAGGGTCTCACGCTCGACGCGCAGGGCCGCATCGTTCGCAAGCACCAGGTGTTCGCGAAGATCTCCCGCCGCGAAGTCGCGCTGCGCTTCATGTCTCCCGCCCCCGCGGACATGCTGAAGAAGCTCGCGGAGCAGGGTCTGATCACCCACGCCGAAGCGGAGCTCGCGCAGCGCATTCCCGTCGCCGAAGACATCACCGTCGAGGCGGACAGCGGCGGTCACACCGACAATCAAGCTCTCGTCGCGCTCTTCCCGACGATCATGGCGCTGCGCGACGAGCTCGCCGCTCAGTACAAGTACGACCGTCCGATCCGCATCGGCGCTGCTGGTGGACTCGGCAGCCCCGCCGCGCTCGCCGCTGCGTTCTCGCTCGGCGCTGCGTACGTGGTGACCGGCTCGGTGAACCAGGCCGCGATCGAGTCCGGTCTCTCGGAGCTCGGTAAGGAGATGCTCGCGCAGGCCGACGTCGCCGACGTGATCATGGCGCCCGCTGCCGACATGTTCGAGCTCGGCGTGAAGGTGCAGGTGCTCAAGCGCGGCACGATGTTCGGCGTGCGCTCTGCGAAGCTCTACGAGGCGTACCACGGGCACCCGTCGCTCGAGGCGATCCCCGCGGAGCTCAAGGCCAAGCTCGAGAACGACGTGATGCACGCGACGTTCGAGCAGATCTGGGCCGAGACGAAGTCGTTCTGGCAGAACCGCGACCCGCACGAGGTGCAGCGCGCCGAGGCTGATCCGAAGCACAAGATGGCGCTCGTCTTCCGCTGGTACCTCGGCAAGGCCAGCAAGTGGTCCATCGACGGCGAGGCTTCGCGGCGCGCCGACTACCAAATCTGGTGTGGCCCCGCGATGGGCTCCTTCAACCGCTGGGCGAAGGGCTCGTTCCTCGATCAGCAGAAGAACCGCGGCGTGGTGCAGATCGCCAAGAATCTTCTCGAAGGAGCGGCGGTGATCACCCGCGCCGGCCAGCTCCGCAGCTTTGGTCTCCCCGTTCCCGCGGCTTCCTTTCAGTTCAAGCCGCGTCCCCTTTCCTGAATTTCCTGAAACTCCGTTCCTGAAACACCGAGGTCGCCATCCATGTCATCGCACCGCAAGCAGTCCCCCATCGCAGTCGTCGGCGTCAGCGCGCTCTTCCCGGGCTCCACTGATTCGCGCGGCTTCTGGAACGACATCCTCGCGGGCAAGGATCTGATCACCGACGTGCCGGAGTCGCACTGGCTGATCGACGACTATTACGATCCGGATCCCAAGGCGCTCGACAAGACCTACGCGAAGCGCGGCGGCTTCCTGCCGAACGTCGACTTCGATCCGCTCGAGTTCGGCGTGCCTCCGTCGATCGTGCCGGCCACCGACTCGGCGCAGATCCTCTCGCTGATCGTCGCGCAGAAGGTGCTCGAGGACGCGGCGCAGGGACAGTTCTCGAAGATGGATCGCGAGCGCATCAGCGTGCTGCTCGGCGTGACCTCCGCGCAGGAGCTGCTCGGCTCGATGGTGAGCCGTCTGCAGAAGCCGGTCTGGCTCAAGGCGCTGCGCGAGAGCGGCATCCCCGAGAACGAGGCGCAGGAGATCTGCCTCAAGATCGCGAAGAGCTACACCCCGTGGCAGGAGTCGTCGTTCCCCGGCCTGCTCGGCAACGTGGTCGCCGGGCGCCTAGCGAAACCCATCGAACTGCGCGGCACCAACGCGGTGACCGACGCGGCGTGTGCGTCGTCGCTCGCGGCCGTGTCGATGGGCATCAACGAGCTGCAGCTCGGCCAGTCGGATCTCGTCATCACCGGCGGCGTCGACGCGATGAACGACATCTTCATGTACCTCTGCTTCAGCAAGACGCCCGCGCTCTCGCCCTCGGGTGATTGCCGGCCGTTCTCCGATACCGCTGACGGCACGCTGCTCGGCGAAGGCATCGCGATGGTCGCGCTCAAGCGCCTCGAAGATGCCGAGCGCGATGGCGATCGCATCTATTCGGTGATCACGGGCCTCGGCTCTGCCTCCGACGGCCGTGCGAACTCGGTGTACGCGCCGCTCCCTGAGGGCCAGGCGCGCTCGCTGCACCGTGCGTACGAAGTCGCGGGGTACGGCCCCGAGACCGTGGAGCTCGTAGAGGCGCACGGCACCGGCACCAAGGCCGGCGACGCCGCGGAGTTCGCGGGCCTCAAGCTCGCGTTCACCAACGAGGCGCGCAAAGACAACCAGTGGTGCGCGCTCGGCACCGTGAAGTCGCAGATCGGCCACACCAAGGCCGCTGCCGGCGCCGCGGGTTTGTTCAAGGCGGTGATGGCGCTGCACCACAAGGTGCTCCCGCCCACCATCAAGGTCGATCGCCCGAACCCCAAGCTCGAGATCGAGAAGAGCCCGTTCTACCTGAACACCGTTCGCCGCCCGTGGATCCGCGACTCGTCGCACCCGCGCCGCGCGTCGGTGTCGAGCTTCGGCTTCGGTGGCAGCAACTTCCACGTCGCCCTCGAGGAGTACGTCCCGAGCGCGACGAGCAAGGCGAAGCATGCGTGGCGGCTGCGCACGATGCCCAGCGAGCTCGTGCTGCTGAGCGCGGCCACTCCGGCGGCGCTCGTGGCGAAGTGCAAGGAACTCGCTTCCTCGAAGAAGGAGCTCCAGCACCTCGCGCGTGAGACGCAGCTCTCGTTCTCGACGAAGGACGCGGCTCGTCTCGCCGTGGTCGCGGCGAACTCCGCGGAGCTCACCGAGAAGCTGAACACCGCCGCTGCGACGATCGAGAAGGCGCCGGGCACGGCGTACTCGACGCCGAGCGGCGTGCACTACGCGACCGGCGCTGCCGACGCGGGCACCGTGGCGTTCCTCTTCCCCGGCCAGGGCTCGCAGTACGTGGGCATGGGCGCCGAAGTGGCGATGGCGTTCGATGCCGCGCGCAAGGCCTGGGACGACGCGGCTTCGCTCCCGTTCGGCAACGAGCGGCTGCACGAGGTCGTGTTCCCCCGTCCCGTGTTCTCCGATGCGGATCGCGAGGCGCAGCAGAAGAAGCTGACGCAGACCGAGTGGGCTCAGCCCGCGCTCGGCGTGCACAGCCAGTCGCTCGCGAACGTGCTGCACCAGGTCGGCGTGATTCCGTCGTGCGTGGCGGGTCACAGCTTCGGTGAAGTGATGGCACTCCACGAGGCGGGCGCGCTCGACGCGCAGTCGCTCGTGAAGGTGGCGCGCAAGCGCGGCGAGCTGATGCGTGATGCGTCGGCGGTGCCGGGTGCGATGACCGCGGTCGCGAAGTCGATCGACGAAGTGCGCGCGGCGGTTGCTGCGAGCGGCGCGAACGTGGTGGTCGCGAATCACAATTCGCCCACGCAGGTGGTGCTGTCGGGCTCTGTCGAGGAAATTGGGAAGGTCGAGGCCGCGCTCACCGCGAAGGGCATGAC
>CBIHPJ010000774.1:0-4055 GCA_966211295.1 uncultured Myxococcales bacterium
TGGCCATGCAACCTGGAGAACTCGGAGCGGCCAAGCGCGAGCACCGTCACCGCGGTCTCTGCCTTCACGGTCGCGAGCCGCTTTCCTTCACCAACGAGCGCTGCTTCGCCGAAACAATCTCCCGCACCGAGCGTGGCGACCTGGTGCGAGAGCCCACTCTCTTCCTCCACGTGCACGCTGACCTGGCCGTCGAGCAGCGCGTAGAAGTGATCGCCCTTCGCGCCTTGCGCTACCAGCGTGGAGCCCGCGGGGAACGTGAGCTGCTCTCCGGCACTCGCCACGGCCTCACGCTCCGCGGCGGGAAGACGAGCGAACAACGGAACCTCGGAGAGATTGGCCTTCGCATCGCCGCGCGTGCCTCCATGCGCGATGGGCTTCGAGCGCAAGGAGAGCAGTGCGCGCGCCACCGCGGCGAAGAGCGCGACGAGGGAGAGCGGGAGTGCGAGCGCCAGCAACGCCGCTCCGAGGAAGAGCACGATGCGAGCTGCACCCTCTTCATCGACCCCCACTGCGAGCAGGCGCAACGCGGTCTGAGCTCCGCGCGTGAAGAGGAGCCGCACCACGAAGCCCAGCCACGCGAGCGAGAGCATCGAGGTCCACACCAGCGACGTCTCGCCTTCGAAGGTGGCGCGGGTGGCGACGCGGGAGAGCAGCTTGCGATCGAGGAAAGCGCGCGCGTGCTCCTGCAGATCGACCTTCCCCGCCAGCGTGGCGAGCAAACGTCCCGCGAGCGTGGGAGCGAAGGGACACAGCTCGATCACCGTGACGACGAACGCACCGAACGCGAGGCCCTGAGAGAATCGCGCCGCCACGAAGAGCGAGACGAAGAGGCCCGCGAGTCCACCGAGCAGCACCAGGGCGCGCCGGGGTCGATCGAGGAGCACCAGCCCGCCCACGTCGGGACCGATCCACGGCATGCCTCCGGTATGACCGAGCTCGACGTGAGTGACTGTCCCGATGGTCGCTTCGTCTTGGCCCAGGTCCTCGCTTCGCTCCGGCCCTGGCTGGTCCGGCGTTCCGCCAGACCGGCTCATCTCCGGGCCGCCCAGCGTGGCGAGCACAGCGGCTTGAAACCAACGCCGCACGCTGTGAGCCCAGACCGTGCCGAGGAACGCGAAGCCGACGTCAGCCGCGGAGAGCTCGCCGACTCCAGGCGCGATCAACGTGAGGGCAGGCAGAGCAGCCGACACCACCAGCGCGAGGACCGAGAGTCCCGGAAGCGGAAAGCGCACCAGCGTGCGAGGCGAGAGCCACCGAGAGAGCCACGTGCGCGCGGGAGGCGCCCTTCCACCACCGGCGAGCGCTCCGTGTTTGTTCAGCGTCGCGAGGAGATCATCGAGCGCCGCGAGCGGCATGGACCGATGCGCCGCGTAGTGCGCCTCCATCACCTCGCCGACGGTGCGTTTTCCATCGAGCAGCGCGAGCAGCTTCGCCTGATCAGGAGCGACCTCGACCGCTGCTCCCGTGGAGGGGTCGTACGCACCGCCGCTGCCGTCTGTCCGTAACCGAAACCGGGCGCCTGGCCGAAGCCCCGGACGAGCATCTTCAAAAGGCTGGACCATGAAAGGGGCCGCGAAGCTACCAGACGGTTTCCCTGGTTGGTCCGTGCTGACACTCGACCACATCAGCGATGGCCCTCGGGCGAGCGATCTCGTCGTAGGCTCTTCGCCCCGATGCTCGACCAGATCAGACCGTGCCTGCTTCCCACCGCGGAAGTCCGCAAGCGAGCCGACGGCACCGAAGGCATCTACGATCCGCCGTCCGGCCACAGCTTCGAGACCTCGATCGAGCAGGCGAACCTGATCGCGCTGTTCGACGGCAAGCGGTCGCTCCTCGAGATCTCCGCGGAGTACATGAACAAGCACGGCTTCGTGCCGTTCGCCGCGATCGACGATCTGATGTGGGGCCTCACCGACGCGAACCTGCTCGTCGATCCACCTGAGAACCTCGACCGCCTCGGCTACCTCGACAAGAGCTCATGGGTCGACCTGATCACCCCGCACTCGCGGCTGCGCTGGAAGGCGTTCTGGCCCACGCTGTTCCGCGTGCTCGAGTTCGCGCTCTGGCCTGCGCTCGCGGTGTTCGCCGCGCTCAACGTGCCGCAGAAAGGGCTGACCCCGATCGACGTGGCGCTCTTCTATCCGGGCCTCGTGCTCGCGCTCACGCTGCGCGATCGTTTCAAGGGCGCCGCGTGCGCGATGTTCGGCTTCAAGCCGCGCCAGTCGCAGCTCACCTCGGTGTTGGGTCTCTTGTATTGGTTTGCGCCCGACAACGAAGTGATCGTGCTGATGGATCGCCGCAAGCGCGTGCTCGCGCACTTCGCGGCGTTGCTCGGTGCAGCGACGGCGCTGGTGCTGGCTGCTCCGTGGCCAGGGTTGTGGGCGGGAGCGGCGATCGTGTTGGTGCTCGATCTCTCTCCAATGTTCCACAGCTCGGCGAGCTCCATCCTCATCGCGCTCACCCGGCAGTCGAACCTGCGCGATCACCTGCGCACGTATGTGGGCATTCCACTGTTCAGGGACCTGTTCACCTTGCGCCTGCCCAAGAACGATCGCGCGCTCTTCGGAGCGGGGCTCTTCGCGTCGATCTGGATGGGATTGCTGTTCTTCGTGATCCTCGGGCTCGGTCTCTCCTCGGGTGTGCGGCTGATCGAGCTCGGTGGCAACGAGAGCGGTCCGATGCAGGTGCTCACGGGAATTGGCGCGATGGGACTCTTCGCGATCTGCCCGGTGCCGATTCTGCTCGGGGTCACCCAGCTCATCGAGTCGGCGTTCACAGCGTGGTGGCCGCGTGAGACGGGTGGGCGCTTCGCGAGCGGAGCGGCGGACATGAAGGCGTTCCGATCGATTCCTCTGTTCTCGAAGCTGGCGGACAAGGACCTGGAGGTGATCGCCGCGCAGTCGAAGGAAGTCACCTACGGCGCCGGCGAGTTGATCGTCGAAGAGGGCGCGGTGGGAAACACGTTCTATTCAATTCGCAGTGGCTCGGTCCTGGTGACTCGCGGCAGCTCGACCGATCGCTCGCGCATCGTGGCGCGGCTTGGTTCGGGTGACTGCTTCGGTGAGACCGCGATGCTGAAGGATGGCGTACGCACGGCGACGGTTCGCGCGGCGACTCGCACGGTGCTCATCGAGCTCGCGAGCGAGGCGTTCGAGAAGATGGTCGCCACGGTCGGCGGCGTCGACTTCGCGGCGGTGCTCCGTGCGGCGAACGCGATCGGCAAGAGCAAGTTGTTCAAGGAGCTTCCCGCGGAGCGTCTCTCGTCACTCGCGAGCAAGTTCGTGCCGCGCAGCCTGAAGGCGGGGACGGACGTGGTGAAGTTCGGCGATGAGGGTCACGAGTTCTTCCTCATCGCGAAGGGCGAGGTCGAGGTGCTCTCGGGCGAGGGGAAGCTGCTGGTGAAGCTCGGTGACGGAGATGTGTTCGGTGAGATCGCGCTGCTGAAGAAGGTGCCGCGCACGGCGACGGTGCGGACCACGCAGGACACGCTGGTGTTGGTGCTGGGACGCGAGGTGTTCTTGCAGGCGCTGCATGCGGACTTGTCGCTCTCTGCGCGCGTCGAGCAGATCGCTCAGGCTCGCGCGACGGGTGAGAACAAGGCGTTCGAGCCGAAGGCTGAAGCGAGCTGAAGAAGCACTGCCTCGAGGGAAGGCAGGGGTGAGTGTTTCGGGCTTCGCTCGGCCCGCGCAGGCCCTCGATCTCGCCGCAAAGATCCCATCGTGACGAGTTGGAGCGAGAAACCGGAGCCGGCTCCGGTTTCTTGTGTCAGTGCCTCGAAGCAAGCTTCGTTCGGCGAGTGAACAAAAGCCCGCAGCAAGGGGCCCGCATGCGTCGAGCAACACGCGAGACCTGTCGCCACCTCTCACCTCGAGGCTCAGTACATCCCGTCCAACAAAGCTCGGTGACGGTCCTCCACTGCACGTCGTTTCACCTTCAGCGTCGGAGTCAGAAGCCCATTCTCCACTGTGAAGTCCTGCCGCAACACGCGGTGCTTCTTGATGGTCTCGTAAGGCGCGAGCCGCGAGTTCGCCTTCTCGAGGATCTCCTGCACGACC
>CBIHPJ010000775.1:0-4044 GCA_966211295.1 uncultured Myxococcales bacterium
AGCTCAGCGGCGCGCTTCTGCAGCTCGTCGGCCTTCTTCTTCAGCTGACCCGCCAGACCCTGGAGCCGCACCCGCTCGACCTCGAGGTCTTCGAGATCGTCGTCGCCACCAGAGACCGAGCGGGGCGCGTTGCCGACCTGCACGCGAGCGTCCGAGGCGTTGGTCACACGGATGCTGGAGGAGTCGAGGCCAGTGCCGAACGAAGTGCCGTCACGCGGCGAGTTCGTGCGGCTGTCCGCGGCAGGAGCGTTCGCAGTCTGCGCGCCGAAGGGGCTACCGCTGAACGCGCTGCCCGAGCTACCCGCCGAGGTATCGGCCGTGGCGCCGACCGCAGGAGGAGCGGCGTTGTTCTCCTGCTGCGCATTGCCGAGCCCTCCGAGCCCACTCGTCGGGGCGGTGCCCGGCGTGGTCACCGTGCGCTGCACGCGCAGGCGGCGATCGCCGTCGTCGAACATCGACTCTTCACCCATGAAGCGCTGCATGCGGCGATCGAGCTCGACCTCTTCACGGCGCTCGGAGATGCGGGCCTCGAGCGACTTGAGCTCCTTGCGCAGCTTCTCTTCGTTGTCGCGGAGGAGGTCGGCCTGCTCGAGCAGCTCTTCGGGATCGTCGCTGGGACGAACCGCGTCGAGCGTGGGGATCTTCGAAGCAGGCAGCGTCTGGCGAAGCGCGTCGCGCTCGGCGCGGAGCTGACGGAGCTTGGCGATGATGTCCTTGCGAGCCTTGGTGGCCGACTCACTGCGATCGCTCTGGCGATCGAAGTCGGCGCGCAGGCGGGTGAGCTCGCCAGAGAGGCCGTCGAGCAGCGCGAGGTTCGCGGACTCGAGCTCGGTCTCGCGGGTGGAGAGCTGCGAGGCGATGGTGCTGAGCGCGCCCGAAAGTTCCTGGCTGCGCTTCAGGGCGGAGTCGAGCTCGCTGCCGGGGAGCAGCTTGCCCTTCTGCGAGGCCTTCAGCGTCTCGATCTGAGCGGAGAGGGTGGAGAGATCATTGCGCTGCTTGAGCTGCTCAGCGCGGAGTGCCGTGACCTGAGCCCGCGCGCCCTGGCTGCTCGAACGCAGGGCGTCGAGAGAGCCCGCCGCCCAGACCGGGAAGGCGACGAGGCAGGCTGCGAGGAGGACGGCGCTCAGCTTCATGATGGGGGCACTCTTGAGCAACGGCGGTGCCAAGTTTCAAGGTCGAATCGTCCCGGAATCCAACTGCTTGGCGTGATGTGCGACAGTTGGATCCTCATGAAAAAACCGGTGATCGACAGTTTTCCGAGGCCAGTTTGAAAAGACCCGCTTCGGCACTGTGGAGGGTCCACAAGCCGGTGGGCGCGACGAGCGCTTCGCTGGTGGAGGACTTCCGTCGAAAGCACGCCGGGAACTTTACCCTGAAGGTCTCTCACGGAGGTGTGCTCGACCCGTTCGCGGAGGGGTTGGTGCTGCTGCTCGTGGGGGCGGCAAATCGGCTCTTCGAGGCACTTCATGAGGTGCCGAAGACGTACGTGGCGACGGTGCGGTGGGGCGTGGAGACGGACACGGGCGATGCGGGTGGTCGCGAAGTGCGTCGTGGAGAGGCGTGTTCGCTGAACGCTGATCAGCTCGACGCAGCGCTGATCAGGTTTCGCGGATGGACTGATCAGATTCCTCCGGCGACGAGCAACAAGCGCGTCGGTGGTGAGCGCGCGTACGAGAAGGCGCATCGTGGTGAGGCGGTCGAGCTTCCAGCGCAGCAGGTGTACCTGCACTCGGCGCGGTGGATCTCCCATCAGCTCCCGGAGAGCAGCACGCTCGAAGTGGTGGTGCGTGGAGGTTTCTACGTGCGCAGTCTCGCCGTCGATCTCGGGCGCGCGCTTGGCGTCGGCGCTCATCTCTCCATGCTGCGACGCACGGCGATTGGCCCGTACGAAGACGTGACTGGAGAGCCTGTGCAGATCACCGGACGCGAAGTGCTGCCGTGGCTTCCCTCGATGGAGCTGAGCGACGCGCAGTGGGGCGAGCTGAAGAGGGAAGTGCTCCCTCAGGTGATCAGCAATCCAGGTGAGTGGCCACTGCCCTCGGGATTCCCTTCACCGAGCGCCGGCACTCGCGGGTTCCACCAGGGACGACTCGTCGCGCTGATCAGAGATCAGGTGCTGCTTCTGCCCGGAGGAATTTAGGTCTCTTCCGGGGGGCGCTCGCCCTTCTGAATGAACCCGTACTTCTCGAGCTTGTAATAGAGCGCCGAAGTTTTGATCCCCAGCAGGCGCGCCGTTTCGGTCTTCACCTTCTTCGCCTTCTCGTACGCGCGCTCGATCAGCTGCCGCTCGAGATCCTCGAGAATGTCAGGCAGCGGACGATCCCCATGCGGCACGGGCAAGGCACCCTGTGTCTGCGAAGCGCGCGCTTCAGCTGATTGCAGGAACGCGGGCAGATCCTTCTCCTCGAGCTCCTTGCCTTCAGCGAACACCAGCGACTGCTCGATCGCGTTCTCCAATTCGCGCACGTTCCCGGGCCACGCGTAGCGGCACAGGCTCGCCACCGCTCCAGCCGTGAGCCCCTTCACCGGCGCGTTGATCCGGGGCGCGTGCTTCGCGACGAAGTGTCGAGCGAGCAACCCGATGTCCTCAGGCCGCTCACGCAGCGCGGGGATCTCGAGCGGCACCACGTGGAGCCGGTAGTACAGATCTTCGCGGAACCGCCCCGCGGCGACCTCGGCCTTCAGATCACGATGCGTGGCGCACACCACGCGCACGTCGACCTTCACCGTCTCTTCGCCACCGACGCGCTGGATCTCTCGCTCCTGCAGCACGCGCAGCAGCTTGGTCTGCACGTTCGCGCTGATCTCACCGAGCTCATCGAGGAAGAGCGTTCCCCCATCAGCCAACTCGAAGCGCCCGAGCTTCTTCTTCACCGCGCCCGTGAACGATCCGCGTTCGTGACCGAAGAGCTCGGACTCGAGCAGCGTCTCCGCCAGCGCCGCGCAGTGCGTGACGATGAACGGACCCGACGCGCGAGGGGAGAGATCGTGCAGCATGCGCGCGACCAGCTCCTTGCCGGTGCCGGACTCGCCGTGCACGAGCACGGTCGCATCGGTCGCCGCGGCGCGCTTCACCTGAGAGAGGAGCTTCTGCACGGGCTGGCTGTCGCCCACCATGCTCACTCCGACCTTGCCGGAGATGTCGCGCGAGAGCGCCTCGGTGGTCGCCTCGAGCTTCACGACGCGCGCGCGCGTGCGGGAGAGCTCCAACGCGGCGTCGACCTTCGCGCGCAGCACGTCGGGCGGGAACGGCTTCTCGATGAAGTCCGCGGCGCCGATCTGCATCGCTTGAACCGCGGTGCTGATGCTGCCGTGCGCGCTGACCACGAGGGCGACGACGTTCGGGTCGTGGGCCTTGAGGCGCTTCACCACCTCGAGGCCATCGACGTTGTCCATCTTGAGATCGGTGACGACGAGATCCGCGCTCTTCGACGTGTACGCCGCCACGCCGTCAGCACCACCGCGAAACGCGAAGACTTCATGGCCAGCCTTCTTCAGGGTGACCGCCATGCCTTCGCGCATGGTGTCGTTGTCATCGATGACGAGGATCCGAGCCATGGACCCCGTATAGCTCTACTTGGTCAGCTTGCACTCAACGCCATCGACCTTGAGCGTGTAGCGCGTGCCCCAGAGGCCCTGCTGCACCTTGAGCTCGACGTTCTTCTTTCCGTGCGCGCCCGTGATGCTCTTGGTCTCACCGACGTTCACGTCGAGGTCGTCGCCCATCTTGGTGCCGTCGACGAGCAGCATTGCGCGCACGCCGGTGAAGCGAGCGCCGCCGTGCACCTCGAAGGGAATGCCGGCGCAGCTCGCCTGCAGGCGATTGGAGAACCCGCTCTGGAAAGTGCCGCCCTTCTTCTTCTTGCCGTTCGACTCTTCCTCGGCGGCGGCCGCGGGGCGCTCAGGGGGAGGAGGAGGAGGAGGCGGCGGCGTGGCGGTCGCAGCCACCGCACCACCTCCCGAGTTGGCGACGCAGCCCGTGCCGGTGACGAAGTGCATGCCAGCGGGGCACGAGGTGTCGATGTTCGCCACGCACTTGTTGCC
>CBIHPJ010000776.1:0-4037 GCA_966211295.1 uncultured Myxococcales bacterium
TGGGAGCGGAAGCGGTGCCGTTCAGCTCCATCCACGCGGTGCAAGTGCTCAAGCACGACGACGACGACTCCGAGAGGTACGAGCTCAATCTCGTGCTCGCCAACGGTCTGCGAATCCATGTGGCGGCCCACTCCGGCCGAGAGCAGACGAAGCACGAAGCGCAGAGGCTGGGGGCGTTCATCGGGTGCAAGGTGTGGGACACCACGGCCTCCTGATTCGTGGTGTGGTGCGCTCCGTGATTCGCAATCTGTTCCCGATGGCCGCGCTGGCGCTGGTGGCCTGCAGTCCTCCGACTCCCATGCCTGATGGCGGCACGGATGGAGGCGTTGAAGACGCCGGCCCCACCAACTGCCAGGAGGCCTACCGCCGCTGCCAGACCGAGTTCCGCTTCCGCGCGCTCGACGAGCAGTCAGTGCAACTGCGCGGAGACTTCGCGCCCGACGGTTGGACGGTGGGCGTGCCGATGCGCAAGGTGGGCAACGAGTGGCTCGCGCTCGCTCCGGTCTCGTACGGGAGCGACGTGCAGTACAAATTTCTGATCAACAACTCGCTCTGGGTGAACGACCCGGCGAACCCGAAGACCTCGGCCGCGGGGAACAGCCTGCGAGAGAACGTCACCTGCTCGGAATTCACCTGCCCCGCCGGTGCGCCCGAGAACGGCGCGTTCGACTGGCGCGACTCGGTGATGGAGTTCGTCTTCGTCGATCGTTTCCTCGACGCTGATCAATCGAACAATTGCAACGTGGCGGGAGCGACGCCCTCGGGCCAGTACCAGGGCGGTGACTGGAAAGGCGTGACGCAGAAGATCAACGAGGGCGTCTTCGCCCAGCTCGGAGTGAACACGCTCTGGCTCACCGTCCCCGTGAAGAACGCGACCGTGGGGGGAGCGGGGAGCGATGGGCGCACCTACTCCGCGTTCCACGGATATTGGCCGGTGAACCTGGAGCAGTACGAGTCGTGCTTCGGCACCAGGCAGGACCTGATCGATCTCGTGAGCGCGGCGCACGCGAATGGAATGCAGGTGCTCTTCGACTTCGCGATGGTGCACGTGCACTCGCAGTCGCAGCTCTACACGCAGCACCCTGATTGGTTCTGGTCGCTGAACTACAAGGGCCAGTGCGTATGCGGTGGCGGTTGCGATTGGAACACCGACGGGCAGCGCTGCTGGTTCACCGACTACCTGCCGCACTGGAACTACACGGTGGAGGCCGCGCGCGAGTACTCGGTCGCGCAGGCGGTGCGGATCCTTCAGGAGACGGGGGCAGACGGCTTCCGCCTCGACGCGATCAAGCACGTCGATGGCTCGTGGCTGCTGAAGCTGCGCGAGGAAGTGGAGAAGCTGGCGGCGACGCGCTCTCCGCGCCCGCGCATGTACTTCGTGGGAGAGACCTACGACTTCGGCAACCGCGACTACTTGAAGTCCTTCGTGGACCCCGCGACGAAGTTGGATGGGCAGTTCGATTTCCCGCTGCGTTTGCAGCTGTTGCAGTCGGTGGTGATGCGCACGTCTCCGATGACGGCGCTGCGCGACTTCGTGGCGAGCAACGACACGTTCTACGGGCCGAACACGCTGATGAGCCCGTGGATTGGGAATCACGACCTGGGGCGCGTGATTCACATGGCGGAGGACACTCCGATGTGGGGCGACCCGTATTCGGATGGGAAGGATCGCTCGTTCATGGTTCCGCCCATTGGGTTGCCTGCGTACCGGCGGCCTTTCGAGCGGCTGGCGAACGCGTTCGTGTTCCTGCTCACGAGCCCCGGAGTGCCGCTGATCTATTACGGCGACGAGATTGGTCTGCCCGGAGCGGGAGATCCCGACAACCGGCGCTTCATGCAGTGGACGGGGCTGTCGGCTGATCAGCAGTGGCTGCGTTCACGCGTGGCGGCGCTCGGTCAGCTGCGCAAGGCGCACTCGGCGCTGCGTCGCGGGAAGCGGGCGATCGTCTCGGCCACGGACAACACGTTCGTGTACTCGATGAGCGACGGGACAGAGACGCTCTACATCGCGATCAACCGTGGTGATTCCGATGAGACGGTCAACGGGCTGCCCACGGGGTCTCTGTCGGACCTCCTGAACCAGTCCTCGGTGTCCGGACCGAACGTGATGGTGCCGGCGCGCAGCTCGAGAGTGCTCAAGCCCTGAGTTGCGTGGGACAGACTCCCTAGGGATGGGGGAGAAAACGTCCCCTTCATCTCCGGAGATGTCAGTGGCGTCCGATACACGGATGAAATGACTGAGACAGAAGTTGCGGGAATGGCGTTGGCGGCGGAGTCGAGCGGGCTCGTGACGCGCGCAGGAGTACGTGGTGCTCGACTCGCCTCGCAGAGGTCAGTAGCTCCGCGGCATGCCGGTGCCGGTCGCCAACGTGCTCGCCGAGATTCGCGCCTTCACCCGCGACGGCGTGATGCCCGCTCCGATGATCGGCGAGCTGCAGCGCCGGCTCGAAGAAGTGCGCGATCCGCTGCAGGGCTCCACGGTGATCGCGATGGCGCTGCTCGCGTCCGCGCGCGGAGAACGCGAGCACGCTCGTGAGTTGATGGAGAGCGTGTGGTGGCTCGACAAACCCGCGCAAGCCCCGGGCACCCTCGAGTACGCGCTCGGCTGGCTCGTCACCGACGCCGCCGCCGAAGGAGAGTGGAAGCGCGTGCTCTCCTTCGTCGCCGAAGCGCCGGACAACTCGACGATGAGGCTCTTCGCTCACCTCGCCGCGCGCGTACTGAAGATGAACCCCAGCCCGCTCGCGAGTGATGACTGGTACCAGCTCCCGGCGGAAGCGCGCACCTTCGTGGAGTCGTTTGCCCCGCAGTCCACTGCGACCGCGCCTGCTCCGGTGCAGGGAGACGAGGTCGCGAAGGTCCTGCAGCTCCTCCTCGGGCCCGACGAGCTCCACGCCACCGCGAAGGCGGCCTCCGCGCTCCTCACCTCACCGAAGCTGCGCGATCGACTGATGGAGCGCTCCACGCTCATCGGCGGCAGCTCTCCCGACGAAGCGCTGCAAGTGCTCCGCGAGATCTTCGAAGAGACCCTCGGTGACGCGCTGTTCGAAGCGGGCGCGGGAGATCCGCTCCTGAGCCACGTGGCTTCAGAGAAGCGCGAGGCGTTCGTCGAGAAGCTGCATCAGCGAATCGATCTCCTCACCGATCTCTGCTCCGAGGGCCGCGCGCCACCGATGCCCGAGGTGTGGCGCGAGTTCGTCGCGATTCGGGCGATCTACACGCGCGCCGTCGCGCTCAGTCAGCCCCACGATCGCGGCTGGCCGCACCACGTGCTGCTCCGCCTCACCCGCTACTTCGGCACCTGGCTGCGCCTGACGAAAAAGGAGCTGCCCTTCGCCCACGCGGTCTTCAAATTCCTCGAAGCCGAGGGCCGCCGGGCGGGCGACGATGCGGCCGCGCAACTGGCCAAAGCCACTGCGGAATTGTGTGTGCCGTTTCAGCTGACCCGTTCCTGATCCGGCTCCCGTTGGATGTCAGTCCCCCTCTGTAGAGTGCTTCTCGCTCGGATGAACGAGCAGAAGGCCGAACCCAGAGAGGCAACACCGAGAGGCAACACCGAGAGGCAACACCGAGAGGCAACACCGAGAGGCAACACAGAGAGGGAACGAACGCAAACCAGGCCGCTGATCAAGTTGCGAAGAAGATGAAGGAAGTCGCGAAGCTCACCAAGCTCACTCGGCAGCAGACCGAGGCGATCTCCAAGGCGGTCGAGAAATTCTCCCAGAAGGAATGGGCGCTGCTCGAGCCGCGCTCCCGCGAGTGGAAGGAGGCGTGGCGAGGTCTCTGCCAGGCCACGGGAGACGACGACTTCGTGGCGGAAAACGAGACCAGCGGGGAGGTCTGGCAGTACATGGGCAGCGTCCGCCACGCGGGCGCGTGGGGTCACGAGTTCAGGCACCGCGATCATCCGCTCACCGGGAGACGCTGGGTGCTGACCGTTCGCGCGTCACCGGCGTGGGGGCCGGTGCAGAAGAAGGGACGCACCCTCGCCGCCGGTGGATGATCTCCCGTACTCCCTCTCCCTGCGTCAGCGGGGA
>CBIHPJ010000777.1:0-4020 GCA_966211295.1 uncultured Myxococcales bacterium
TGCGCGGCTTCATGTCGCCCGGCCTGCGCGACACCTTCACCCGACTCTCCGATCACAACCTCGTGATGGAGGTGGTGGGCGACACGCTCGTGCTGCACCAGGGCCGCCGCCTCAAGCCCGAGCAGCTCGAGGCCCTCGTCGGGCACGCGGTGAACATTCGCCGCCAGTGGAGCTGAAGCCCTCTTTCAGTGCGACACGTCATCTTCCGGCTCGATCGTGATCGCTACGCGCTGCCGCTCGATGCGGTGCGCGAGGTCGTGAACGCACCGGAAAAATACAGTCGGGTTCCTCACGCGAAGGACTCGGTGAAGGGCGTGATGACGCTTCGGGGCCGGGTGGTGCCCGTGGTCGACCTCGCCCGCCTCCTCGCGCTCTCGATGCAGGCCCCGGGAGGAAAGGTGGTGCTCCTCGAGCTGGTTCGGCGGGAACTGGGGCTCCTGGTCACCGAAGTCGAGGGCATCGAGAGCATCGAGAAGGTAGGCACGCAGGCCCGCTCATCGCGCTTAGTAAGAGGTCTGGCGCGCGTGGGTCCCCTCACCGTGACCGTGCTGGATGTCGAAGGCGTGGACGCGGCCGTCGCTGCTTCGTTTCTCTAAACGGCTGCGTGAACGATCGGTGACGTCGGACCCAGTCATCAGGAACATCGACGAACCACCTTTCGCCAACTAGGGTCTCGGGTCAGGTGACATCCATGTCCAAGCGTGTGCTGGTCGTCGACGACAGCGTCTTCATGCGCGACATCATCAAGGACATCTTCGCTGCCGGCGGTTTCTCCGTCGTGGGCGAGGCTGGCAATGGCGTCGAAGCAGTGGAGAAGTACAAAGAGCTGAAGCCGGACCTGGTCACGATGGATCTCGTGATGCCGTACCGGAATGGCATCGACGCCACGCGGGAGATCCTCCGTGGCGACAGCAAGGCCCTCGTCGTGATGTGCAGCGCGCTGGGGCAGGAGACCATGGTCATGGAGGCCATCGAGGCCGGAGCCGTGGACTTCATCGTCAAGCCACCCCGCGCCGAGGACGTGCTGGCCGTGGTCAAGAAGGTGCTCGGGGAAGGCTGACTCGTTGCAGTTGAAGCAAGTCAGTCTCCTGGGCGGGTCGAAAAACACTGGGTTTCGTAAAGCCGAGTAGGCTCCTCCCGCTTTGGCAGCTCAATGGGACACCAGCCGGTACCTGAGCCTCTTCGTCTCTGAGGCCACCGAGCATCTGGACGCGCTCGGTAAGGAACTCGTGCGCCTCGAGAGCGGTGTCACCGTGGAGGCGATCGACTCGCTCTTCCGCCACGCGCACTCGGTGAAGGGCATGGCCGGGTCGATGGGTTACGAGGCGACGACCACGCTCGGTCACTCGCTGGAAGATCTGCTCGATCGCGTGCGCACCAGCCCCGCGCGGTTCGATCGCCAGGTGGCTGATCTGGTGCTGCAGGCGGTGGATGCGCTGGGCGGCCACGTGAAGGCGGCGAACGCGGGCAAGCCGTTCCCTGATTCGAGCGGGCTGATCAGTCAGCTCAAAGAGCTCACCGTCTCTCTCCGGCCCGGCACCACGCCGGTGCCTTTCTCGGTGCCCGAGGCTCCCGCACCGCTCACGGAGAAGGCGGGGAGCTCCGAGCCCGAGCTTCCTCCGCGCTGGCTGGTCACCTTGCGCGTGGCCTCGCACTCCGCGCAGCCGGGCGTGCGTGGCTTCCTCGCGTACAAGCGACTCTCTTCGCTCGGGAACTTGTTCCGCTGCACCCCGAGCATCGACGAGGTGAAGGCGGGCCGGCTCACCAACGGCACCTTTGCCGTCGAGCTCGAGACCACCGAGCCTGAAGCGGCGATCGCCAAGACGGTGAGCCAGGTGGCCGACGTCGAGCTCGCCTCGTGCACGCGAGTGGCGAGCGCGCCGCCTCCCGTTCCTGCCGCCGAAGAGAAGCCCGCCGAGTCGGAGCCGCGCGTCGTCGGCCAGGAGCCTCCGCGCACCGTGCGCGTGCGCACCGAGCTCCTCGACGAGTTCCTCGATCTCGCGGGTGAGCTGATGCTCGCCACTGCCGGCGTGCGCGAGGTGGGACGCGGACTCGAAGAAGGCGTGCGGGGCCGCCTGAACGAGACCGTCGATCGCCTGCATGGCCTGGTGCGTGGGCTGCACGACAAGGTGATGAAGGCGCGCATGACGCCGGTCTCGGTGATCACCGATCGCCTGCCGCGCGCTGCTCGCGACATCGCCCGCCGCCGTGGCCGGGAGATCGAGCTGATCCTCTCCGGGAGCGAGGTCGAGCTCGATCGCGCCATCGTCGATGAGCTGAGCGATCCCGTGCTGCACCTGCTCCGCAACGCGATCGATCACGGCGTGGAGCCGCCCGAGGAACGCCGCATGCGCGGGAAGCCTCCGCGCGGCACCGTGAAATTGTCGGTCAAGCGCGCGAGCGACCGCGTCCTGCTGGAAGTGGAAGACGACGGGCGCGGAATGGACGTGGAGCGCCTCAAGGCGTTGGCGGTGGAGCGTGGCCTGCTCACCGCCGAGGCCGCGCGTGACTTGCCCGAGCGTGAAGCGCTGCTGCTCTCCACCGCGCCGGGTCTCTCCACCGCGGCTTCCGTCACCGACATCTCGGGACGTGGCGTCGGCATGGACGCGGTGAAGCGGGCGGTGGAAGCGGTCGGCGGCACGCTGGAGATCACCTCGCGCCGCGGCCTGGGCACCACCTTCAAGCTCTCGCTCCCGCTCACGGTGGCGATGGTGAACCTGTTGCTGGTGGGGCTGGGCGACGACGTCTACGGGCTGCCCATCACCAAGGTGGCGGGCGTGGTGGAGACGTCGCGCGCGAGCCTCGCTCACAGCCGCGACGTCCCCGTGCTTCAATTCGGTTCCTCCGTGGTGCCCGCGCGCGAGCTGTCTTCAGTCCTCGAAGTTCCGGGACGTCCGCACGACGTGGCGGCGGTGTCTCCCTTCGTGGTGGTGGATACGGACGATGGGCGCGTGGCGCTCGCCGTCGATGCGCTGCTGGGACAGGAAGAAGTGGTGCTCAAGGCGCTCACGCGTCCGCTCGATCAAGTGCACGGGCTCGCGGGAGTGACGGTGCTCGGCAGCGGGCGCCCGGTCTTCATTCTCGACGTGGCGCGGCTCGAACGACCCGCGCGTGCGGCAGCGGCAGGTGAGGCATGACCGTGCTCCTCACCGCGAGACAGGAAGACGCGCTGCGCGAAGTGGCGAACATGGGCAGCGCGAAGGCGGCCTCGATGCTCGCGCGTCTCGTCGGTGACGTCGGCGTGTTGGTCGACGTGCCGGTGGTGCTCTCGGCCAATCGCTATCAAGTCGGTTGGTTGCTCGGTGGGCGCGACGTGAAGGTGCACGCGGCGACCTTTGGCATCGAGGGCGAGCTCACGGGGCAGCTGTGGTGGGTGCTGAAAGATGACGACGCGAAGCGCCTCGGTCAGCGGTTGCTCGCGCGCCCTGGTGTTTCCGGTCCGCTCTCTTCATCGGCGTCGGCCGCGCTCTCCGAGGCGGCGAACATCGTGGCGTCGGCGTGCGTGTCCGCGATGGGCACGCTCACGCACGCGAACCTGCTGCCCACGACTCCCGAGGTGCGCGAGAGCACCGTGAGTCAGCTGGTGGGTCCCTCCGAGAACGCGACTCCGAACACGGTGCTCGCAGCGAACTTCATGTCGACCAATTCACCGACGTTCTCGGGTTGGTTGATGGTGATGCTTGATCAGGACACCACCGCGAGCGCGCTGGTGAGGTTGGGTTTGTGAAAGTGTCTCCCTCTCCCCGCGGGAGAGGGTCGGGGTGAGGGCATGTCACCCAGTCAACCCGTGACGCAATTGGAGCCCGCGCTCCGCTGAAATTCGGGTAGAGCCACTCCCAAACAACCACTGTCGATGGGCCGGCTCCTGGGAGACCCAAACATGAAAAATCTGATCAAGAACTTCGTGCTCTGCGCGTTCGTGACAGCGCCGTTCGCGCTGACCGGCTGCGCGCGGGAGTGCGTCGATTTCGCCGACTGCGCCGACAAGGCCAAGGCCGAGAACAAGGACTACACCTGCGA
>CBIHPJ010000778.1:0-4007 GCA_966211295.1 uncultured Myxococcales bacterium
TCTCGTCGCTGGTGCCGTTGCAGTCGTCGTCGAAGCCGTTGCACACCTCGGCGATCGGGTTGAACTGCTGCACGCACACCAGGCCGCCGTCTGAGCAGGTGGTCGAGCCGATGTCGCAGACGCCGGCAAGGCCGGTGCTGCACGCGACGCCCGAGTCGGGGTTGCCGTCGTCGATGGTGCCGTCGCAGTTGTCGTCGATGCCGTTGCACCACTCGACGGAAGGCTGAGCGAGTGCAACGCAGACGACGCCGCCGTCGGCGCACAGCGTGATGCCCGAGAGGCACGCACCGAGCGCACCGCTGTTGCAGCTCACGCCGCCATCGGGGTCGTTCTCATCGACCGAGCCGTTGCAGTTGTCGTCGAAGCCGTTGCAGGCCTCGGGGCCCGCCGCTCGTTCAGCGACGCAGACGATGCCGCCGTCTCCCGTGCACTGGGTCAACCCGGGGGAACACACGCCGTCCTGGCCCGTGACGCACGCCATCGACTGACCCGCCGGCCCGTCATCCACCAGGCCGTTGCAGTCGTCGTCGAGGCCGTTGCACTGCTCGCCAGACATCGTGCCGGGCACGCACTGTTGCGGCACGCCAGCGATACACGCGACGACCGTGCGCGCGCACGCGCCCACGCCGCAGGTGAGATCGGCGAGGCCTTCATCGACCATCGCGTTGCAGTTGTCGTCCACGCCGTTGCAGAGCTCGGTCGCGCCGGGGTGCACCGCGGGATCGCCGTCGTTGCAGTCATCGGCCTGGCAACCAGTGCCGAAGCCGTCGCCGTCTTGATCGACACACGCGCCTCCGCCGCCCGCGCCACCGGCACCGCCGCCAGTGCCTCCGGCGCCTCCGCCCGCGCCTCCGCCGACGTCACCACCGCCGCCGCCGCCGGTCATCTCGCTGCCGCCACCATCTCCGCCGGTGCCGCCGTCGGTGTTGGTATTCGGGGGCGAGCAATCGCATCGCGTGAGACTTGCGGTGATGACGATCAGAAAGGTCGCCTGGACCCATCGACGGGACGCGCTGCTGCTGGTCATGAGAACCCCGGGGAAGGAGCGTCAGCTTACTCGTCTGAGTTGATCGCGGTCACGCACTTTGCCGGGCGAAGAACTCGGCCTCGCCGAAGCGCGCGACGTAGTCAGGACGCACTCCGGGGCAGCGCTCACGGAAGGTGCAACCCTCACATCCAGCCACGTGGACGTGCCCGGCGAGCCGGCTGTCTTTCAGATCGAAGGTCGCATCTGGGCTCACCACGCGAACTCGATCCGCGCCGGGATCCCACGCGTGCGAGTGGAACGGTCCCAGCAAACACCGGGGCACGTGGAGGGAGCGCACCTCCATGCCCCGCGCTTTCCCCCGGCGGAGCGCCTCGTGCAGGGTGGGCATCACCTCGGTCATGCGAGGGAGCGACGCGACGTTGTCTCGATTGCCGTCGGTCAGTGAGACGTACCAGAGGTGCACCTCGCGCACTCTGGCGTCCGCCAGCCAATCCATCGCGGCTGGAAGCTGCGCCCAGGTGTCGTGCTTGATGATGGCGTCAGCGACGAAGGCGATCGGCTTGGCGACCGCGAGGTCGAGCGCGCGGCGCATCAGCTCGAAGGTCCCCTCGCGACGCACCAGTCGCTCGTAGGCCTCGGGTTCGTGGGTGTGAATGGAGAGGTGAAGGCGGGTGAGGCCTGCGGCGATCAACCGATCGAGGTTCTCGGCGTGCGCGAGCATCAGCCCGTTGGTCTGCACCTTCACGTCGCGAAATCCGAGCGCGCGGGCAGCGCTCACCAGGCCGAGGAGATCGCCGCGAATCGTCGGCTCACCGCCCGTGAAAGAGACGGTGTCGAAGCCGAGCGCCCTGCCCTCGCGCAGCGCCTTGAGCACGTCGGGCGTCGACAAGGCGCGACGCCGCATCGGGACGTCGATGGTGCAGTAGTCGCACGCCAGATTGCAGTCGTACCCGAGGATGACATCGAGGAGCGCCAAGGCCGGGAGAGTGTATGGCTTGACCTGTGTCGAGGGCAGCCCCTAACCTCGCGCTTTCCTGTGAGGATCCCGATGCGCCGACTGGACCGCCGAGATGTCGTGACGTGGCTTGGAGTTGGAGCGATCGCCGCACCCGCGCTGGCCGCGGAACCCAGTGCGGAAATCAACGCGCAGCCCAACAAGAATGCGCAGCCCAACAAGAATGCGCAGCCCAACAAGCCCACCGATTCGATGAACGAGTCGATGCCGTTCCGCAGCCTGGAACCGGGCCAGACGCTCTACGGAGTGTGGGAAGTCGAAGCGATTCACCTCATCGAAGGCGCAGTCGCGGTGAACCTGCGCGACGGCGCGCACCAGTTCCGCCTCAACGTGCTCAAGCGAGATGACGCCGGCATTCCAGGCGTCGGCCAGTCGCGCTCGCTCTCCGTCTACGTGTGCAACAACGGCGGGCAGACTCAGGAGCGCGAGGGTCAGGCCGCTCGTGCGCTGGGCGAGTGGCTCGAGCACTACGAGGCCACTGGGCTTCCCGTGCCTCAGCTGAAGACGCTGCGGCAGCACGCGCGAGCGCAGCTGTAGCTCCCAGATGACGCGCGCCACGCTGTCGCTGATCCGCGCGTGCAACAACGCCTGCGTCTTCTGCTCGCAGGACGGTCTCCTTCCCCTTCCTCCACTCGAGCTCGCCTCGGAGCTTTCTCGGCTCCGCGCTGCGGGTGCGACTGAGCTCACGCTGCTGGGCGGAGAGCCGACGCTCCAATCTGATTTGCCCGAGGTGATTCGAGCAGCGCGCGCTCACGGCTTCGAGCGAGTCGGGCTGCAGACCAATGGGAGGCGTCTGGCTGAGCCCGCGCTCACCGCCGCGCTCGCGGAGGCGGGACTGACCGACGTCCACGTGACGGTGCTCGGTGGTGAGGCGCCGGTTCACGACTACCACGCGGGTGTCGAAGGCAGTTTCCGCGCGCTGGTGGCCGGGCTCGGCGTGGCCCGCGCGCGCGGGCTGCAGGTGGTGGCGACCACGGTGATCACGCGCTCGAACTACCGGGTGCTCAACGCGATCGCGCCCTTGCTCAAATCGCGCGACGTGAGCGCGTGGCAGGTGACCACCCCGCTGGTGGCGGGGCGCGCGGTAGCGGCGATGGATCGCGTGATTCCCCGGCTCGCGCTGGCGGTG
Source organism: uncultured Myxococcales bacterium (assembly GCA_966211295.1). Taxonomy (GTDB): domain Bacteria; phylum Myxococcota; class Myxococcia; order Myxococcales; family Myxococcaceae; genus Archangium_A. The sequence continues at coordinate 3,133 of CBIHPJ010000778.1, forward strand.
CCGTACACGCTGCACGCGCTCGACTCGGCGCAGAAGCTCGGGCTGCGCAGCTTCACTTCGGGAATTCCGAGCTGCTTGCTGGGACCGTTCATTACCCGCGCGCTTCCCAGCTCACCGCGCGCGTACGCGCCTCAGTGCAGCTCGTGCCCAGCGAAGGCGAACTGTCCCGGCGTCGATGCGACCTACCTCGCGCGGTTCGGGAGCGACGAGCTCGCGCCACCGGCCTCCGCTCCTCCCGCGATGGCCGCGCTCGACGACACCACGCGCCAGTTCACGGGACCCGGAGAGGCGTTCGTGCCGGAGAAGATCGTGGTGCCCGAGCCGCCAGCGAAGGCGCGCGAGCAGCTCTCCGAGATGGGCAAAGGCGTGCCCGCGACGGCCGAGGTCTCCACGAAAGATCGAAAGTCCGGCGAAGCGCTGAAGGGCATCTTCCCCGAGCTCTTCAAACCCAAAGCGGACTAATCGCGGTCCGCGAGCACGCGATCGACGATCGGCTGCGGAGGAATGAAGACCGGGTGGAGCTCGCCCAGGTCGTAGTGATCTCCCAGCTCGAACAGCCCGCCGCAGATGTCGTTGAGCGAACACTGCTGGCACGCCTTCGACTTCGCGTGCATCCAGTCGGTCTGCCGAATGGTCCCCTTCTCGTCGAGGAAGTGCACGATGCGCTCTTCCTTCTTCACGATCTTCCGGGTCTCGGTGGAGCAGTGGGCGAACTCGGTCATGTAGCAGAGCGGCACGCGCTCCACCCGGAAGGTCTTGCCCGCCTTGTGCAGCCAGCGCATCGCGCGAGTGAGCGAGAGCTCGAAGTCGGCGAGCCGGTGCGCAGTGTCGCGGTTCGTCTCGGCGCGCCCCATCGACGGGTCCAGGTTGTTCCA
>CBIHPJ010000779.1:0-4006 GCA_966211295.1 uncultured Myxococcales bacterium
CCCTTCAGGTCGGCGATCACGCCGTCCATGGAGAACACGCCGTCGGTGACGATGAGCTTGAAGCGCGAGTCCTTCGCTTCGATCAGGCGGAGCTCGAGCTCTTTCAGATCGTTGTTCGCGTACCGGAATCGCTTGGCCTTGCAGAGGCGAATGCCGTCGATGATCGACGCGTGGTTGAGCGCATCGGAGATCACCGCGTCTTCTTCGCCCAGCACGATCTCGAACACGCCGCCGTTCGCGTCCCAGCAGGACGAGAAGAGGATGGTGTCTTCGGTGCCGAGGAACTTGGTGAGCCTTCCCTCGAGCGTCTTGTGCACGTCATGGGTGCCGCAGATGAAGCGCACCGACGCCATGCCGAAGCCGCTCTGATCGAGGCCCTTCTTCGCGGCGGCGATCAGCTCAGGCGAGTTGCCGAGGCCGAGGTAGTTGTTGGCGCAGAAGTTCAAAACCTTCTTGCCGTTGACCGTGATGTTCGCGCTCTGCGGCGAAGTGATCACGCGCTCGCTCTTGTACAGCCCCTGCTCGCGGATCGACGCGAGCTGCCCTTGGAGGTGATCCAGGAAGCGCTGGTTCATGGGGGCGCGCAGTACCACTTGCGATGAGCAAGGCACAAAGCCTTTGCCTTCACGCGGTGCGTCGTGTAGCCGCGCCGCGAAACTTCACCTCATCGGAGAAAAAACCATGGCCATCGAACGTACGCTTTCCATCCTCAAGCCCGACGCCCTGGAGAAGGGTGTCATCGGCAAGATCATCGCCCGTTTTGAGGAGAAGGGCCTCAAGCCCGTCGCCATCCGCCTGCAGCACCTCTCGCAGCGTGAGGCCGAGGGTTTCTACGCCGTTCACAAGGAGCGTCCCTTCTTCAAGGACCTCGTCTCTTTCATGATCTCGGGCCCGGTGGTGCTGATGTGCCTCGAGGGTGAGAACGCGATGCAGGCGAACCGCGACCTGATGGGCGCGACGGATCCCAAGAAGGCCGCCGCCGGCACCATCCGCGCTGACTTCGCGAAGTCGATCGACGCGAACACCGTGCACGGCTCGGACAGCCTCGAGAACGCCAAGAACGAGATCGCGTACTTCTTCCGCGCGACCGAGCTGTTCTCGTACGAGTACAAGAAGTAATCCCTCTCCGTTCGTCCGAGGGAACCGCGGCCATCTCCGCTCAGGTGCGGAGGTGGCCGTCGTGTTTTCGACCGTGATACAGGATTCGCCCATGTCGTCGGAGCGCATCGATCTCGCCAGCCTGTCCTACGAGGGTCTCAACACCTTCGTGACCGAGACCCTCGGCGAGAAGTCCTTCCGCGCGAAGCAACTGTTCCGGTGGATTCACCAGCGCGGCGCGGTGTCGTTCGACGAGATGACCGATCTCTCGAAGGGCCTGCGCGCGCAGCTCAACGAGAAGGCCCAGCTCAAGCACGTCACCAAGGACATCGAGCAGCGTTCGATCGACGGCACCATCAAGTACCGGTTCAAGACCTGGGACGGGAAGCTGATCGAGTCCGTCTACATGCCGTCGCCTGAGCGGAAGACCCTGTGTGTTTCGACGCAGGTCGGCTGCGCGATGGGCTGCCGCTTCTGCGCGACCGCGACGCTCGGGCTCATGCGCAACCTCACGCCCGCCGAGATCGTGGGGCAGGTGCACGCCGCCAATCGTGAAGTGCGCACCAACGAGAAGACCACCGGTCCGCAGGCGCTGCGGCCGCTCACGAACCTCGTGTTCATGGGCATGGGCGAACCGCTGCACAACTTCGAGAACCTGAAGACCGCGCTCGAGATCCTGCAGCACGAAGACGGCCCGAACTTCAGCTCACGTCACATCACCGTGAGCACCGTGGGCCTCGTGCCGATGATCGAGCGCTTCGGGCAGGAGACGAGCGTGAAGCTCGCCATCTCCTTGAACGCGAGCGACGACGAGACGCGCGATCGCATCATGCCGGTGAACAAGAAGTGGAAGATCGCCGACCTGATGGAGGCCTGCCGCAAGTTCCCCCTCAAGCAGGGCCGCCGCATCACCTTCGAGTACGTGCTGATGGAAGGCGTGAACGACACCGACGCCGATGCCGCGCGACTGGCTGCGCTGCTGAAGGACGTGCCGGCGAAGGTGAACTTGATTCAGTACAACGAGAACCCCGGCCTCGGGTTCCACACCACGGTGAACGACAGGGCAGAGCGCTTCCGCCATGCCCTCGACCTCGCTGGAGTGGCGGCTTTCATTCGAGCCAACCGCGGCAGAGACATCGCCGCGGCGTGTGGCCAGCTTGCAAACAGTGAGAACGACAGACTCTTCGTTCCGCTCGGCGCCAAGAAGGCCGCAAATCCCGATCCTTGACGTTCCGGGCACTTTGCGAGTAGTGGAGCGCCCCCTCACCTTCATTTTTTTTTCAAAGGTTCACAACCATGGCCGTCGTCCTCCGTCTTGCCCGCGCTGGCGCCACGAAGCGCCCCTACTTCCACGTCGTTGCTGCTGACTCGCGCATGCCGCGTGACGGCCGCTTCATCGAGAACATCGGTTCGTACGATCCGAACCACGAGCCTGCGAAGTTCCAGGTGAACGAGGAGCGCTGGGCGCACTGGACGAAGGTCGGCGCGAAGCCCTCCGAGACGGTGTCCTGCCTCTACAAGGCGACCAAGAAGAACGCCCCCAAGGCGTAATTCGTCTTTCTTCGGAAAGCCTCGAAGAAAGCCTCGAAGAACATGAAACAGCTCGTCGAGTACCTGACCCGAGCGCTGGTCGATCAGCCCGAGGCAGTCGAGCTCAAGGTGACGCCGCAGGACGGCGCCGTCTTGTATGAACTCAAGGTCGCGCCCGGTGACGTCGGCAAGGTCATCGGTCGTGATGGGCGCACGGTGAACGCGCTTCGAACGGTGCTCCAGCACGCTGCCCAGAAGAAGGGTGAGAAGGCGCGGCTGGAGATCATCGACGATCGCAAGGGACCTCAACCGGTCCCCCCGGCACCCCAGTGAAGGATCTCCTTCACATCGGCTACATCTCGCGCGCGCACGGATTGGGCGGCGAGGTGGTGCTGAAGACGTTCGATCCCCAGTCGACGGTGCTCGACGAGGTTGATCGATTGACGCTGGTGACGCGTGCCGGTGAGACGAAGCAGCTCAAGGTGGCTTCGTTCGGTACGTCTCCCGGAAGCGATCTGCTGCTCAAGCTCAAGGGCATCGTCCGCAAGGATCAGGCTGACGCGCTCGTGGGATCCGCGGTGCACGTGCATCGCGAAGATCTCGAGCCGCCGGAAGAGGGCGAGTTCTTCCACGGCGATCTGGTCGGGCTCGAGGCGGTGACGCCTGAGGGCAAGCGGCTCGGCGTGGTCGAAGAAGTGTGGAGCACGGGCCCGGTGCCGAACCTCTGTATTCGTGACGGGAAAGAAGAGCTGCTCGTGCCGTTCGCCGAGGAGTTCGTCCCGAAGGTGGATCTCGAGGCGGGGAAGGTGACCGTCATTCCTCCGAGTTACGAAGAGGCCTGATGAAGGCGGAGATCCTCACGCTCTTCCCGGGGATGATCACCGGTTATGCGTCTGAGTCGATCCTCGGGAAAGCCGCCGCGAAAGGTCTGCTGACGATCACCGCGACGGACATTCGCGAGTACGCCGCAGGCAAGCATCGCGTGACGGACGATTCTCCGTACGGCGGTGGCGCGGGCATGGTGATGAAGGTCGAGCCGCTCGTCGGCGCGATCGAAGCGGCGAAGAGCCGCCTCCCTGATGCCCGCGTGATCCTGCTCAGCCCGCGTGGACCGACTTTCAATCAAGAGAAGGCACGCACGATCGCTGCTGCAGGCTCGGTGATCCTCGTCTGCGGCCGCTACGAAGGCGTCGACGAGCGCGCGCTCTCGGTGATCGACGAAGAGCTCTCGCTCGGTGACTTCGTGCTCACGGGCGGCGAGCTCGGCGCGTTGATCGTGGTGGACGCCGTCGCGCGCCTGATTCCCGGCGTGCTCGGTAACTCCGACTCCGCGGTGACTGAGAGCTTCGAGTCGGGGCTGCTCGAGCACCCCCACTAC
>CBIHPJ010000780.1:0-4000 GCA_966211295.1 uncultured Myxococcales bacterium
GAGTTCATGGATCCGCAGTCGCTCCGCGGCGCGTTCCGTGGCGTCGACACCATCATTCACACCGCCGCTCACTATCCGCGGCTCTCGATCGATCCAGATGCCACCTTGGAGCGCGGACTCTCGGAGCTCGACTCGGTGCTCGACGCAGCGGCTGAAGTCGGAGTGCGAAGAATGATCTTCGTCTCCAGTACCGCCACGGTCGCGCCTCGCGAAGCTGCCGCATCCACCGAGGACGATGTCTTCGAAACCTGTCCTCCCTGGGGCACGTACCACTCGCTCAAGTGGCACCTCGAGAAGCGCGTTCAGGAAGAGCATCGCTTCGAAGTCGTCACCGTGTGCCCTGCCGCGTGTCTCGGTCCGTTCGATTGGAAGGTCGGCACTTCGGCGTTGCTGCTCGCCACCGCGCGAGGCGTCCCACCTGCGCATCCAGAAGGATCCATCACCACCGTGGATGCACGCGACGTCGCGAGCGCGCTGGTGTTGCTCACTGCCGCGAAGGAGCCACCGCGCCGGGTCCTCCTCGCGAACGAACGCTCCGACGCGCACGAGCTGATCTGTTCGCTCGCGCAACGCTACGGCGCACCCAATCCGCCGCCTGCGCTCAGTGCCGCCGCCGCGCGCTCGCTCGCTGATCAGCAAGAAGAAGCTGCCGCGAAACACGGAGGCCGCCCGGCGCTCGCGCGCGAATTGGTGGACCTGATCGTGCATGGCCCGCGGCTCGACACCTCGCGGTCGCGCGCGCTCGGCGTGAAGTACCGGCCGCTCTCCGAAACCCTCGATGGCTGGGACGCGTGGGCCCAGCGCATGGGGCTCCTCCCCCGACCACGAATGGACATGCCCGCATGAACGACAAGGCTCTGACCGAACGAGTTCTCTCGATGGTGGCGCAGCTCACTCCGGTTCGCGCGACCGACATTCGCTTCGAGCATCGGCTGCGAGAGGACCTGGGCCTCGACTCGGTGTGCTCGATGGAGCTGCTCTCGATGCTCGCCGAAGAGCTCGATCTCGACGTGCCGATGGAGGAGGCCGCGCAGGTCACCACGGTCGCTGGCACCGTGGAGATGGCGCGCCGCCACCTCGCCCTCAAGCACGCAGCGGCCTCATGAGCGACGACGTCCTCACTCCTCTCCTGCGCAGCGTGCGCGAGTTCGCGAAGGCGAACATTCGGCCGCTGGAGATCGATCAAGCGCACTCGATTCCACGCGAAGTCCTCGAGGGGCTCGCTGAGCTGGGACTCTTCGGGCTCACCCTTCCCACGGAGTTCGGCGGCGCGGGGCTCTCGGCGCTCGACGCCGCGCGCGTGGTGACCGCGCTCGCGGAGGTCGATCGATCCGTCGCGACCACCGTCGGTCTTCATCTCGGACTGGGAACCCGTGGCCTCGTCGCCTGGGGCACGCGCACGCAGCAGGAACGATGGCTCCCGTCGCTTTCCTCTGGTCAATGCATCGCAGCCTTCGCCACCACCGAGCCGAACGCAGGGAGCGATCTCTCCGCGCTCGAAGCGACCGCGAAGTCGAACAGCAACGGCGCGCTCACCTTCAACGGCACGAAGCTCTTCGTCACCAATGGTGGCTTTGCTTCGCTGCTCACCGTCACGGCCTCCACTCCGGGACTGGGTGGCGCGGCCCGCGGCTCGAGTCTGCTGTTGATCGATCCCAAATCGCCCGGAGTGCAGCGGCAACGCGAAGAGCGAAAGCTCGGTCTTCGTGGCTCCTCCACCACCGCGTTCACTTTCGACGACGTCGAGGTGAAGAATGATCAGGTGCTCGGCGAGCCGGGGCAGGGCGCGACCCAGCTCTCGCACGTGCTCTCGTGGGGCCGACTCCTCTTGAGTGCGGGTTGCGTGGGCACCGCGCGCGCAGCGCTCACGGCGACGCTGGCGCATGCACATCATCGGCGGCAGTTTCGCCGCGCGCTGATGGAGCAGGAGGTCGTGCAGCAACAGCTTGCACGAGCGAGCGCGCGTCTCTTCGGAATGACCGCGCTGGTGCGTACTGCCGCCGCGGCGGAGCACGACTGGGCGCAGCTCTCTCGACTCACCACCAGCGCGAAGATCTTCTGCAGTGAAGGTGCCTTCGCGCTCGCGGATCTCGCCATTCAGCTCCATGGCGGCAGTGGCTTCATCGAAGACACCGGCATGGCGCTGCTGCTGCGCGACTCGCGCGTCACTCGAATCTTCGAGGGCGCGAACGACGTGCTGCGAAGTCACGCGGGGCTGATGGAGCTGGGTCTGCCCGTGACGGCGCCCCAGGATGAAGCGCTCGTCCCGCTGTGGAACGCGGTGGCCGCGCGTCGTGAAGGAGGTGGAGGCGGCATTCGCGCCGTCCTTCGCCGCTCGGAGCAGCACGCGCTCGGTGAGGCGATCGTCTGGCGCGACGCTGCTTCGGCAGCCACGACGCTCGCGCGCACGCCGTTCGAGCGCTCCGCCGCTGCGCTGCTGCGCGACGAGGCGACCGCCATCGCCAACCACCCACTGCCGAACCACGTAGACACCGGCGTGATCGCCGCCTCGCTCCTGGAGGGAGCGTTCGAGTGAAGATCCTCTTCGTCTATCCCCGCTTCTCCCGTCACGCCGAAGTGCACCCCGAGCTGCGCCAGTGGGTGCCGATGAACGAGTACCTCGGCTCTCCTTCCCTCGGCATCGCGCAGATCGCCGCCGTCACGCCCGACGACCTCGAGCTCGAGTTCCGAGACGATCGACTCGCGCGCGCGGACATTCCTACCGACGCTGATTTAGTCGCGTTCAGCTTCTTTACCCCCGCGGCCACGCGTGGACTCGAGCTCGCGCGCTACTTCCGTGCGTTGGGAAAGAAGACGGTCGCGGGAGGAATCTTCCCCTCGATGATGCCGGAGCTGTGCGAGTCGCACTTCGACTCGGTGGTGGTCGGTGAAGGTGAACCGGTCTGGCACCAGGTGCTCGCGGACTTCCGCAAGGGTGAGCTCAAGCCTCGCTACAAGGCGCCGCTCACGCCGAGCCTCGAGACGGTGCCGCTCCCGCGCGTCGATCTCTATCTCGACAAGGAAGCGGGTGACTTCCGTCCTGACGACTACCCGGTACAGCTCTCGCGTGGTTGTCCGATGACGTGTCAGGCGTGCGTGTTGCCGTTCTCGATGACTCGTTCGCTGCGGCACTTCTCCATCGAGCACATCGTGGGGCAGTTGGAGCAGCTCGCGAAGCAGGGCAAACGCGCGTGCCTCACGGAGGACACCAGCTGGTTCCCCGGGGCGAACGTGAAGGCCCTCAAGGTGCTCTTCGAGCGGATCATCGCGCGCGGGGCGCCGGCGACCATCAGCTACATCGGCATCTCGATGCCGCTGATCCTCACCACCACGCCCGCGATGCTCGAGCTCGCGAAGCAGGCCGGCGTCGACATGTTCTACCTGGTGGGTGGCTTCGATCCGGTGACGAAGGGCGCGTTCACCGGGAGAGATCCGAAGAACCTCGGTCGCGCCTACGACGCGATCAAGAAGAGCCTGGACGCGGGCATCGAGCCGTACACCTCGTTCCTGCTCGGCAACGAGGACGACGACGAGGGCACGGTGGATCGCATGCTCGAGTTCGCGGCGAAGAGCGGCATCACGAAGGCGGAGTTCGCGATCTTCACTCCGTACCCGGGCACGCCTGCGTGGACACGGCTGGAGAAAGAAGGGCGGATCATCGACCGCACCTGGAGTCGCTACAACGACGCGAACTGCGTGTTCCAGCCGAAGCACCTCACGCCTGATCAGGTGACCGAGGGTTACCTGCGGTTGTGGCGCGAGTTCTACGCGGGGAAGGATTTCTCCGCGCACACGGTGGCCGAGCGGACGATTCAGTTCTGACGAAGATCGACAAAGCATCGAGGGAAGCCGTCGTTCTCGATCAGGCTCCTGCTCGACCCGATCGGGCCCCCCACCGCGAACTTTCCGTCACTCAATGAGCGAATCTTCGACGTGGGCGTCCACCGTACAGGGCCGGCTCGCGCGGTCATCGCAACAGCTCGTGGCTGCAGAGTGGCTC
>CBIHPJ010000781.1:0-3998 GCA_966211295.1 uncultured Myxococcales bacterium
CGAAGAGCTCGTTGCCCTCGAGCCTCCATTCCCAGCCGCCCGCGCGCGCGATGTCTTGCGTCTTGAGCATCACGAGCGCTTCGCGACGCTGCGCCCTGCGAATCTGCGCGTCCTTCACTTCGCGCTGCAGCACCATCGCCAGCCGCGCGAGCGAATCCTTCAAGATGAAGTCGCGTGCACCCGCTCGCATCACGGCTGCCGCGGTCTCTTCACCGACGGTGCCCGACACCAGGATCACCGGGAGGTCAGGATCGAACGCCAGCGCGGTGACGATCGCCTCCAGCCCCGAGAACTGAGGGAGCCCGTAGTCCGACACCACGATGTCCCACGAACCAGAACCGAGCGCGGCCAGCATCTCGGCGCGCGTCTCCACGCGAGTCGGCTCGACCTCCAACCCCTCACGCGCGAGCTGCCGGAGCAACAGCTCGGCGTCGCTCGGAGCGTCTTCCACCAGCAACAGCCGCAGCGGCCTGGGCATTGGCGTCAGCATGGCACATCGGTCAGGGTGAAGAAGAACGTCGCGCCGTGATCAACAGCCGCCTCCACCCAAATCTTTCCCCGGTGGAGCGAGACGATGCGATTGACCATCGCCAGACCCACTCCGTTTCCGGGGAACTCGGTCTGCTTGTGGAGACGCTGGAACGCGCCGAACAGCTTGGTCGCGTACGCCATGTCGAAGCCCGCACCGTTGTCCTTCACGAAGTAGACCGGACAACCGTCCCGGGTGGTCTGGCCGAACTCGATCTTCGCGTCGGGCTTCTTGCTGGTGAACTTGAACGCGTTGCCCAGCAAGTTGGTGAGCGCGACCTCGAGGAAGTGTGGGTCGCCTTTCACTTGCACGTTCGGCTCGATCACGAACTCGACCTTGCGAGAGGGATCCGATTCTTCGAGCCGCTTGGTCACCACGCGCGCGATCTCCGAAAGTTGCACTGGCTGGAGCTTCAGCTCCATGCGGCTGATCCGCGAGAGCTCGAGCAGATCGTCGATCAGCTCTCCCATGCGCTGGGTCTCGCTGCGCACACGCATCAAGTAACCGCTCGCCTTGTCGTCGAGCAGGTGACCGTAATCTTCGAGCAACGCGAGGCTCCAGCCGTCGATGCCTCGCAGCGGCGCGCGCAGGTCGTGAGAGACGGAGTACGAGAATGACTCCAGTTCCTTGTTGCTGCGCTCGAGCTGCTGCGTGCGCGCGAGCAATTCGCCCGTGCGCTCGGTCACCAGGTCTTCGAGGTGTTTGCGATGCGCCAGCAGTTCGCGCTCAGTCTGCTTCGCCGCGGTGACGTCCTGGTTGATGCCCACCATGCGGATCACCCGCCGCTCTTCGTCGCGCACGCTCAGCGCCGCGCCCTTGACGAAGCGGATCTCGCCATTGGGCCACACCACCCTGAACTCGGCGGAGAACTCGCTTTCGCCCTGCAGCGCCTGCTGAATGGCCGCGCGCGCGTGGGGGAGATCCTCGGGGTGCACCCGCTTCGACCACGACTCGCGCTTTCCCTCGAACTGCTCGAGCGTGATGCCGTACTGACGGCACATCTCGTCGTCCCACATCAGGCGATCGTTCACCACGTCCCAATCCCAGACACCGAGATTGCCGGCGTGCGTGGCGAGCTGAAAACGATCGAACGAACGCTGCAGCTGCGCCGCCATGTCGTTGAACGTGGTGGAGAGCGTCTCCAATTCCTCGAGCGGGCTTCCGGCGAGTCGCTTGCTCAGATCACCGCGCGCCACTTCACGTGTCACCGAGGCGAAGTCGCGCAGCGGGCCGGTGACCACCGAGGCGAGCACCAGCGCAGCGAGCAGGGAGAGCACCAGCGCGGTGGCGAACAACATCGCCGAGCGGCTGTTACCGATGCGAATGCCTTCGAGGAAGTAGGCCTCGGGGATCGCGCTGATCAGCACCCAGCCCTTGTGACCGAGGTACGGCGTGGCCTGCGCGAGCCAGGTCTCGCGGCCGAGCGGCCTCTCGGTCACCACGTCGAAGCGGTACGAGGTCTCGCCCACCATCGACTGCATCAGCCCCGGCGTCGCGATCAGCTGGTCGACCGCGCTGAGACAGACCTTGTCGTCGGCGGTCGCGGCGATCACCTTGCCCGTGGTGGCCTCGGCGATGAGCGCGCGGCCGTGCTCAGCGATGAGCAACTTGCGCAGCAGTTGATCGAGCTCGGCCCGTGAAGGCGGAGAGTCGCGATCAGAAAGCGCGGCGTCGAGGCGCAGCTCCATGTTGCGCGCGACTTCCTGGTGCAGGCGCGCGGCGAGCTGGTTCGCACTTCGCTCCGCGCTGCGCAGGGTGACCGACGCGGTCCCTGCCACCATCGTCAGGATGAGGAAGATGAAGGGCACCACGAGGAACGCGCGAATCGGCAGGCCGTGCCTCGGCTCCGACGACTTCCCCTGGTCCTGGCCGCTGACCCAGGTCCATTCCTGCTCGTGCAGCGCGCGCTGCCGCACCGAGCCCGGGCTCTCTGCCCAGAACACGCCGAGCCTCCGCGCGAGCGGGAGCGCGATCAACATCGCGAACGGCGCCACCATCCAGGTGATCGACGTGGTGAAGAAGAGCGCGGGCGTGATGCTGCGATACGAGAGCTCGCTGGTGAACATCCCCGAGCACAGGTAGCCCCACATCTGCGGCTCGATGCTCATGAAGACGAGCACGAAGAGCGCGTACCAACCCCACGTCTTCAATTTGCGGAAGTCGGGGTCCTTGCCGATCAGCTCTTTCGCCAACCAGAAGCAGGCCGGGTTGATGAAGTAGCCGATCAACCAATCGAGGAGAAAACCAGGCGGTACGCCTTCGACCAGATCAGACACGCCGTACGCGAACGGCACCGCGAGCAGCGCGGGGTAACCGAAGATCAGCAAGCAGACGAAGACCGTGACGTCCTTGAGCGACTCGAAGGTCTGCGCGCCAGGCACCAGCACGATGAACGAGCCGAGCGAGCCGGTGAAGATGATCGCCACGAAGGTGATCACCACGCCGAGCAGCGCCTTCGCGTCCCACGTCTGTTGCTCGCGGCCCAGGCCCCAGCGACCGCCTGGCTTGAAGGTGAGCCCGCCGTAGGCGCACAACATCAACGCGACCCCGATGATCGCGCCGAAGCGGCCCCACACCTCGAGCACCGGCAGCGGGATGCCGCGGAACAGCGCCTCCATCCATGCGATGGCGGCTTCCATCACCGGAGAATGAAGCCCATGCCGAAGGGAAGCCGCGGCATCGGCCGAGGCGCGTGCGTGAGCTCGTCGAGCCGGAGCGCTTCACGCGCGTGCGCAGCGAGCCTGCGATAGCCGCCGATGACCACGATGACGGGCACCACCAGCAGCGGGAGGATCAGCAGCTGCGCAGGTCCCTTCGCGAGCACGCCGCACAGAAAGAGCGCGGCGTCGTAGGCGCCATGTAGACCGATCGCGATCAGCAGTCCGCCCTTGAGACCCGGGCCCACGCCGTCGAACTTCTTGCGCGCGGCCCAGTAGCCCATGAAGCCCGCGTAGATCGCGTGGCCGGGCACCGCGAGGATCGCGCGCACCACGAAGATGCCGAAGAAGCCGGAGATGGATTCCGCGCCCGCGAGGTAACCGATGTTCTCCACCAGGGCGAAGCCGAGGCCGGCGCGCGTGGCGTACACGATGCCGTCGAGCCGCTCGTCGAACGCGGGGTGACGCCACACCGCGAAGTAGAGCGCGAGCGCCTTCGCGGTCTCTTCGGTGAGCGCGGCGACGAAGAACGAGGTGTAGAGCGCACCCGAAACTCCGCCCGGGTTCAGCTTCTCCATCACCAGCTGCACCACGATGACGGGAATGGTCGAGAGCCCGCCGAGCGCAGTGACCCAGAGCAGCTGCTTCTGCGGCTCCGGCCGTTTGGAGTCGAAGCGGCCGATCACCACCATCAACACGATGGCCGGGAGCGCTCCCGACAACGCGAGAATGACGCTCTCCATAGAGCGTCACTCTATGTCGCGCCTACGGAATCACCACTCCGACCACTGACCCATCGCCTGCTGCCACAC
>CBIHPJ010000782.1:0-3997 GCA_966211295.1 uncultured Myxococcales bacterium
CACTGTCCCTCTTGTGGAGCGCCGATCGAGATCCCCGAGGGCGCGGCGCGCGCGACGTGCACGTACTGCTCGATGTTGTTGGTGATCGAGGAGGAGCGCGTCTCCACTCGCAAGCCGAAGCCGAGCCCGCCGCCGTCGCTCGAGGAAGACGACGAGACGCCCTACTCCGAGCCCGATGCCACGCTCTGGGCGAAGGTGTTTCCGCGCTTCGAGCTCTCGGTGATCGAGCAGCGCATTCCGCAGGCGGTGCCGGAGCTGTTCGCGGGCATCGAGCTCGCGGAGGACCGCTTCGCGTTCATCTCATTGCGCGTGGTGGACAAGGACGGGCGGCCGATCGCGCATCCACTCGACAGCGCGTTCGAGGCGCTGCGTGAGTCGCTGGAGGCGGATGGTGATCCCGGACTCGCGGCGAACCTCGGACTCGAGAAGCTGTGTGAGAAGCCGTTCGATCATCGCCTCGAGTGCGCGGTGGTGTTGTTCGAGCCGAAGCACATGCGGGTGACGACGTACGCGTCGGGGCTCGCTTCGGGACTGTTGTGGGCGTCAGGGGAAGAGGGTCGGACGATCTCCATCGACGGGCACCGTGGAGCGCTGGAGCGGAAGATGCTCCGCGAGGCGTCGGATCATTTCTCCAACGCGCGCCCGATTCAGTTGGTCGCGGGTGATCTCGTGCTGATCCCGAGCGCTGGGTACATGGGGCGTGGCGCGCGCGGATACTCGGAAGGTCCTCGTGCGTTGAACGACGTGGCGAACGCGCACCTGGGTGAAGAGCCGCTGCGCGTGGTGACGCTCGCGAAGAACGCGTTCTGGGCTGAGTTTCAGAAGCAGCGACGATCGGTGAATGCGCCGGTAGGTGACGTGCGCGTGGCGGCGGTGCGCGCGATCTCTCCGCCGATGGCGAAGGCGCTGCCGAAGGGTCTCGAGCTCCGCACCTTCAGGTCGCGGCGCTACGAGGTCTCGGTGTTGGCGCAGCCCGGTGATGCGCTGGAGTTGGTGCAGCTCCACAGTGATCGACAGATGCTGGTGTGGCTCTCGCCGGTGAGCGGTGGGTTGCCTGAGGGCGCGATGCAGAAGGCGCTCGGTGCGATCAAGGACGTGCTCGATGGACAGACCGGCGACAACGAGAACCCGCGGCAGGCGGGGCGTGATGCGCTCGCGGCGATGGAGCTGCCTCCTGATTCAGTGCGGCTCGCGGTGATTCAGTTCTTCGATCAACACGAGCGCGTGAAGTACTTCAGGCACGGATGGAAACAGCCGATCGCGCTCGGTCCTCGTGGGCTGCGCGGCGATGGGATGCAGCAGTTCGATGAAGGTGGCGAGGCGACGGTGCATGAGGGGAGTCGGCTCTTCTTTCCCGGTGGGCTCACGTACGAGGGGCAGCATCACGAGGCGCAGGCGTTCGCGTCGGTGTGGCGAGGCGGGAAGGCGTCCCGGCTGTATGCGGCGCTCAATGCGCACTGGAAGACGAAGAAGACCGAGCGTGCGCTCACTCAGCTCGCGCTCGCGGCGTCGAGTGATGAGAACGAGGCTCAGCTCGGTGGACTCGCACTCGTCACCGGGCTCGCGCCTTAACCCCCTCTTCCTGCGAAGCGGGGAGAGGGTCGGGGTGAGGGGCCAATTGCGCTAAGTGCGCCCCTCACCCGGAGCTGCGCTCCGACCTCTCCCCGCTGTCGCAGGGCGAGGTAAGCACTAGAGAGCTTTTCGCGGAGGCAGCGCGACGTTCGCGACGAGCAGTCCCATCACCAGACCACCGGCGATCAGCAGCACGTCGGCGCCGCTCGAGATTCCTGAGACCGCGTCTCCGCTGAGCAAGGTGTCGAGGCTGCGGAAAGACAGCGCTCCGGGCACCAGAAGCAGCAGACCCGGCATGAGGAAGATCTGCGCGGGCCGGCGAGAGAACCGCGCCCAGAGGTTGGCGCCGAGCGACAACGCGAGCGAGTTCAAGAACGCGGCGTGAACTCCGGGCAACGGGCGCGTGAGGAGCGTCACGCCCCACACCAACACGCCTGCGACGAGCGCCACGGGCAGCTGCTTCTTCGGCAACCCGAGCATCACCCCGAAGCTGAGCGCGGCGACGAGCAACGCGAACACCTGCCACCACCAACCCAGCGGCTCTCGCGCGACGATCGCCACCGCATTCGGCGTCACCACCTTCGAGAGCGAGACCACCACCGCGATTCCGAACGCGAGCGAGAGCAGCGTGATGCCCGCGTGCATCAGTCGCGCAGTGCCAGCGACGAGGTTCTTGTACGAGAGCTCGGCGAGCCCCGTGGTGAGCGTCAGACCCGGGAGCAGCTGCACCATGATCGCGAGAATGAACACCTCACGCGCGCTCCCCGGAGAGAACAACGTCGCGACCCAGGCAGTGGAGCCGGCGACCATTCCACCCACGAAGCTCTCGATCGATCGCACGTCGGACTTCTCGCTGAGGATCAGCATGATCGCGCGCAGCACGAGGCCTCCGATTCCCGCGAGCAACGCGTCCATCCAGCCACCGCCCAGAGAGATGGCGGCCCCTGCGCTGCCGAACGCGCTGGCGATGAGCTGCTCGCCCCGGCTCCACGCGCGAGGGCGCTTGATGATCTCGCGAATGCGCTGACGTGCAGCAACGAGGTCCAGCTTCGCGTCGGCCACCTCGTTCACCACCTCGTCGACCGCGGTGAGGAGGTGGAGATCGTGCTTCCACTCCGTCACGCGCACCATGGTGGTGAGAGAGGGCTCTCCTTCCGCGGTGCGCACTCCGATGAAGAGTCCGGTGGGGACCGCGAAGATGTCGGCCTGGTGTCCGTGGTGCTTCGCGACGGTGCCGAGCAGATCTTCGAGACGATGGGTGGGGCAGCCCGCTGAACTCAGCGCGGTACCGAGCTCGATCAAGTAGTCGACCAACAACTGTGGGCTGAGTTCTTCCTTCATTGGGTTACACAGCGGCGCATGGCGAAGCGTTACTGGTTGGTGAAGAGCGAGCCGGAGGTCTACTCCATCTCCGATCTCGAGAAGGACGGGACCAGCGGATGGGAGGGCGTGCGCAATTACACCGCCCGCAACTTCATGCGCGACTCGATGAAGGAAGGGGACCTGGTCCTCTATTACCACTCGAACGCGAATCCTCCCGGCGTGGCGGGGCTCGCGAAGGTGCACGGCGAGCCGGTGCCGGATCCGTCGCAGTTCGACAAGAAGAGCGAGTACTACGACGCGACGAGCAAGAAGGACGATCCGCGCTGGATGATGTGCCGCATCGCGTTCGTGGAGATCTTCAAGGACTTCGTCCCGCTCGAGGTGCTGAAGGCCGACAAGTCTCTCGCAGGGATGCCGGTGCTCCAGAAAGGGCAGCGGCTCTCCGTGCAACCGGTGAGTGAAGAGCACTTCGCTCGTGTGTTGAAACTCGGGAAGGCGAAGACGAAGGCATGACGACCAAGTTCGTGAGCGCCGCTGAGGCGGTGAAGCACATTCAATCTGGCGATCGCGTCTTCGTGCAGGGTCAGGCCGCGACGCCCACCGTGTTGCTCGACGCGCTCGCTGCTCGCGCGAATGAGCTCCGTGATGTGGAGACGGTGCACCTTCACCTCGAAGGCACTGCTCCGCACGCGCATCCTGATGTCGCCGCTGCGTTCCGTCCGAATGCGTTCTTCGTCGGAGCGAATCTGCGCCTCGCCGTCGCCGAAGGCCGCGCGGACTACACGCCGATCTTCCTCTCGGAGATCCCGCGGCTGTTCCGCAAGAACGTGCTGCCGCTCGACGCTGCGCTGGTGCACGTGAGTCCACCCGACGCGCACGGCTACGTGAGCCTCGGCACTTCGGTCGACGCCACGCTCGCGGCCACCCAGTGCGCGAAGGTCGTGATCGCGCAGATGAATCCGAAGATGCCGCGCACGCTCGGCGACGGAGCAGTGCACCTCTCGCGGTTCACCGCGGTGGTGAACGTCGATCAGCCGCTCTTTCAGCACGGGATTTCCACCGAGCAGAACCCGGTGGAAGACGCGATCGGCAAGCGCGTCGC
>CBIHPJ010000783.1:0-3956 GCA_966211295.1 uncultured Myxococcales bacterium
CGATCAGCGCTCGCTCAACGAGTACACGGGCGAGGTGCTGACGAGGAAGTTGAACTCCGATCTCGCGCAGCAAGTGGGGCTCGCCGGAGTCGAAGTCGGCAACGTGCCGCCTCACTTCAAACGCTACGAGCAGGCGATGAGATCGATGCTGCCGGGCGCGAAGATCGATCGCACTCCTCTCACCGGGAAAGAAGTCGTCGGCGAGATCGCAGGCGTGCTGTTCAACAACGGTCCTTCCGCTGAGGCGTCGAAAAAAGTGGCCGACACTCCGCTCGGGCGCAGCGTCACGAACAACACCGTGATGAGTCCGACCGTCGATGATCAGCGCTTCCGCGAGAGCGCGCTGCAGTTGCTCGCGCAGACCGAGAACGTGAAGGAGCGCATCACGAGGGCGCGGCTTCGCACCGTGCTCGAGGTGACGACCGACGCGCGCGGCGTGCTCGCTGAAGTGAACATCGTGGAGCGATCCGGAGATCCGAAGTTCGACGAATCGGTGCTGCACTTCAGCCGCAAGGTCGCGCGCACGATCCCTGACTCCGACGACAAGCTGCTCGGTACTTCGGTGTGGCGCACGCGGTGGCAGTTCACCTGGGAGCCTCCGGAAGTGCGCGTGCGCTTGCTCAACGCGTGGCGAATCGGCACTGATCCGTCGCTGCAATGAGCACCCTCGACGCGCACTTGAAGTCACTCGTGGAAGAGCTGAGCGCCGAGCTGCCCGAGGTCACGCAGCGGCGCATGTTCGGGAGCGATGCGTTCTTCGCGAACACGACGATCTATTCGCTCATCTGGGACGGGCGGATCCTGCTGCGGTTTCCCGTCGAGGAACGATTTCGCGCCGCCGAAGCGCTCGAAGGATCCGGCATGTTTGACCCGATGGGCTCGGGGAAGACGATGCGCGGCTGGGGGGCGATGCCTGAGGAGATGAGCGACGACGTCGAGGCCTTGCAGCCCTGGCTCGAGGAGGCTCATCGACTCGCGATGAGTCAGCCTCCGAAGAAGAAGTCAGCGAAGAAGTCGAAGGTGAAAGGGCGAGGAAGAAGCGCGGGTGACTCACCGGAGGACTTCAGTACGCTTCGCGGACTCGCACTCCGAACGGTGAGAGCGCGATGAGCGCGAACTTCACGTGCTGCAGCGCGAACGGGATGCCGATGATGGTCACCGCGAGCGGCACCGCGGCCGCCAGGTGCGTGATGCAGATCCACACGCCGGCGAACAGGAACCAGATGATGTTGAGGAGCACGTTGCCGCTGCCCTTCGGGCGGCTGTCATCGAAGTCCTTGCCGAACGGGAAGAGCGCGAGGCCCGCGAGCTTGAAGCACTGCATGCCGAACGGGATGCCCACGATCGTGAGGCAGCACACCAGTCCCACGAGCGCGTACTCGAGGGCGAGGATGAAGCCGCCGCCCAGAATCGCCCAGAGGATGTTCAGGATGAAGTTCATGATCCCTCTTACGAAGATGCTGCGCTGACATTGCTTACTCGCGCGTAACTGCCCGCAAGATCAACTCGCGACGGGCCACCAACTTCCCCACCGCGAGCGGCAACGTAAGCGCATAGACCGCCCATGCAACCGTTGCTGATCCCAACACGAAGGCGAGGCTCGCGAGCGTCGGCCCTGATTGCCCGCACTGCCGCAACGCCCACGCGAGGGGCCAGGTTCCCACGCCAGCCGCTCCCACACCGATCATCGAGGCGATGAAGGGCAGCTTGTCGCGCCGCTTCAGGTTCGCGTGGAACTTCACCGGGAAATACAGGGAGAGCGCGTTGCCCACCGTGAGGATCGTGGGGATCAGCGTCGCGACCGAAGCGAGCGCGAGCACCACGTCGAGCGCAGAACCGTGCTGGAAATAGACCACGTAGAAGATCGCGACGAGCACTGCGAGCCCGGCGGCAGCGATGGCGTGCACCAGGTTCTTCGCGCGGAGCACGAGACCCAATTCGATCGGCGCTGCCACGAAGGCAGAGAAGCCGTGACCGTCATACGCGAACGCGTTCTGAGAGAACGTCGAACCCATCACGATCGCGCCGTACACGCAGAGCCCACCGAGCAACCACGCGTCGGTGGTGTCGCCTGCGAGGTAGACGAACAGCGAACGTCCTGAGAGCAGCTTGAAGAGAATCCCCAGCACGAACGGCACTGAGACGAGAAGTCGCGCGCGCGGGTTGTGCCAGAGATCCACCGCCTCGCGGATCACCAGGGTGCCGAAGAGCGTCTTCGGTTTGACGAAGGGATTGTTCGCGCGTTCGGCTCCCGAGAGCGTCGCGCCTCTTCCGGAGTTGCGGTGGAAGTCGATCAGCAATCCCCACGCGACCACCATCGAGATGATCGTCATCTCGATCAGCGCGAGCACGTCGCTGAGCGCTCTCACTCCGTGGCCCGTCGCCGACATCAGGAGCGTGCGCGCGAAGTAGCCCGTGGGAAATCGACCGAGCGCCTTGGTGGCGTCTTCGACGATGGTGTCGGGCACCGCCTGCACTCCGGCCTTGCCGAGGTTGAAGAGCCACGAGGTGTCGACCGGCGGGATGAAGGAGGCGACCACCAGCGTGATGAAGAAGCCCGCGCCGATCAGCTCTGCGCTGCGTTGCTGGCGGAGCACCGAGAGCACCACGTGCAGACCCACGCGCGAGAGGGCCGCGTTGAACATCACGTACGCCGCGAAGCCGAGCGCGACGAGGAGCGGATACTCGACCTCACGCACGCTCAAGTATCCGAGCGTCGCGCCGACCAGCGGACCGTAGAAGACCAGGGAGCGCGGCTCCGCGAGGCTGGCCAGCGTGGAGGCGAGCATCAGCCGCAACGTAGAGATCGGATACGCGGAGTAACGCGAGAGCTCGGAGTGATCGTCCACGCCGGCCGAGAGCACCGGCCAGGTCACCCACACGCACGTGGTCACGAAGGAGAGCAGACGGAGAAGAAAGTCGGGCCAGATCTGCAGCTCGAGCTGCGCGGACAGTCGCACCAACCCGAAGAATCCGAGCGCGAGACCGACCGCCGGAGCGCTGGAGAAGAGGAACGCGATGATCGAGAGCCACCACTGCGACTTGGTGCCGCGGTTGAAGGCGATGGTGAGCCTCAGCCTCCACAGCAGCAGCAGGTGCGTGAAGAACCCCGGCTGCTTCACTTGTAGAAACTCAACTTCGCGTCGCGCGCGACTGGGACGCTGATCAACTTCTCGAACACCTGCTCGAGCGATTCGCAGGCGTGGCGCTTCACGAGGTCACCCACCGGTCCTTCGTCGACCAACTTCCCTGCCTTGATCACCCCTGCGTGCGTAGCGAGGCGTTCGGCGATCTCGAGAACGTGCGTGGTGAGGAGCAGCGTCACTCCGCGGCGGGAGAGCTCGGAGAGCAACTCGCGGATCACTCCGGCGGCGAGCACGTCGATGCCTTCGAATGGCTCGTCGAGCAGCACCAATTCGGGCGCGTGGATCAACGCGGCGGCGATCGCGAGACGGCGGCGCATGCCCTTCGAGTACTCCGCCACCAGGTTGTCGCCCTTCGAGGTGAGCTCCGTCAGCCGGAGCAGTTCTTCGCTGCGGCCCGCGGCTTCGTCTCCACCGAGGCCGTGCATGCGCCCGCTGAACACGAGGTACTGGCGACCGGTGAGGCGCTCGAACAACGAGAGCTCTTCGGGCACCACGCCGAGGCGGCTCTTGATCTGCAGCGGTTCGCTCAGCGCGTCGCGCCCGAGGATCTTCAGCGAGCCACCATCCGGGCCGTAGGTGCCCGTCATCAGAGAGATGGTGGTCGACTTGCCGGCGCCGTTGGGTCCGAGGAAGGCGTAGAAGGCGCCCTTCGGGATCACCATGTCGAGACCGTCGACGGCGGTGAAGCTCCCGAATCGCTTGAGGAGCCCCCTGGCTTCGACCGCTGAATCCAACGTCACGCGCGGAGACTGTACTTCCTTTTGACGCTGCGCCTCGGCACTGCTTCGCAGCGCCGCGAGACGGCTCGCG
>CBIHPJ010000784.1:0-3949 GCA_966211295.1 uncultured Myxococcales bacterium
CGGAGCGTGCGCTTGAGCACCTTGCCCGTCGGGCCGATCGGCAGCGCGTCGATCAGCTCGATCGCGTCAGGTATCCACCACTTCACGAGGCGGCTCTCGAGGAACTCGCGCAGCGCTTCCTTGGTGAGGTCCTGATCCTTCTGCTTCACCACGACCAGCAGCGGCCGCTCACCCCAGCGCTCGTGCGCCACGCCGATCGCGGCGGCCTGCGCCACGGCGGGATGCAGCATCGCGGTGTGCTCGAGATCGATCGAGCTGATCCACTCGCCGCCCGACTTGATCACGTCCTTGCTGCGATCCGTGATCTGCATGTACCCATCGGCATCAATCGTCGCGATGTCGCCCGTGTAGAACCAGCCGTCCTGGTGCTGCGTGCGGTCGTCGCTCTTGAAGTACCCGCTCGCGACCCACAGCCCCTTCGTCTGCAAATGCCCCGAGGTCTTCCCGTCGTGCGGAACCACGATGCCCGCGTCGTCGACGAGTCGCAGATCCACTCCGAAGATCGGCCGGCCCTGCTTGAGCTGCACCGCCATCTTCTCTTCGGGGCTCGCATTCGCATGCTTGGGCAACAACCGGCACGCGGTGCCCAACGGGGACATCTCGGTCATTCCCCACGCGTGCAGCACCTTCGCTCCGTGTTCCTGCTGGAACGCGTTGATCATCGACGGAGGACACGCGCTGCCGCCGATCACCACCTGCCGCAGCGTGCTCATCTTCTTCCCCGCTGACTTCGCGGCGGCGAGCAGGCCGAGCCACACCGTCGGCACGCCGAGCGCGCTCGTCACCTGCTCGGTCTCGATCAGCTCGAGCAGACTCTTTCCGTCGAGCGCGGGACCGGGGAGCACCAGCTTGCTCCCCACCATCGCCGCTGCGTACGGCACGCCCCACGCGTTGACGTGGAACATCGGCACCACCGGCAAGGTCGAGTCCTGCGCGGAGATCGCCAGCGCGTCGACCATGCACACCGCGAAGCTGTGCAGCACCGTGCTGCGGTGCGTGTACACCACGCCCTTCGGCAGCCCCACGGTGCCCGAGGTGTAACAAAGCGACGACGCCATGTTCTCGTCGAGCTTCGGCCACTCGAAGGTGTCGGGCTGACCACGGAGCAGCAGCTCGTAGGTCTTGAGGTTGGGCAAGCCCGCGTCCTGCGGCGTATGCGAATCATCGGTGAGCGCCACGAAGTGCTGCAGCGGCGTGGGCACACTCGCGAGGTGCTTCGCCAGCGGAAGGAACGTGGTGTCGAAGAAGAGAATCGAGTCTCCCGCGTGGTTCACGATGAACGCGAGCTGATCAGGCGGGAGGCGCGGGTTGATGGTGTGCAGCACCGCTCCGATTCCGGAGACCGCGAAGTAGAGCTCGAGGTGTCGCTGCGTGTTCCACGCGAGCGTGGCGAGTCGATCTCCCGGCTTCACGCCCATCGAGACCAGCGCGTTGGCGAGGCGCTTCACTCGCTGCGCCACCGCTCCCCACGTGGTGCGGACGATCGGCCCCTCGACGGTGCGGGTGACGATCTCCGCGTTCGAATGAAACCGCGCCGCGAACTCGAGCTGCGTCGAGATCAGCAGCGGCTGATCCATCATGAGGCCGTGCATATGCGCTCCTGAGAAGACGGTGAGAGAGGCGCGCGACTGTACACGGATCGCCCCTCTCCCCGACCCTCTCCCCGCTGGGCAGGGAGAGGGAGCACCGGTATAGCGACGGCATGCTCTGGCTGTTGCGGTCCGCCATCGTGATGACCTACCCGCGCACTCCCGCGATGCCCGGTATCGAAGACTGCGGACTCGACGCGCACCTCGAGCAGTTCAAGCGCGAGACCCCATTTCTGATCTGGTTCGGCACGGTGATGGGCGCGGTGCTCTTTCACCTCACGCCGCTGATCACCGTGTACTTGCCGCTGCCGGCGTTCCTGCTCCCCGCGAAGCTGAAGGACCGTCACGCTTCACGCATCTACGGCACGCGCATCTATCTCCTTCGCCAGGCCGTCTTCCTCGTGAAGCTCTGCGCGGGGCTCTGTTGGGGCGCTGATCCCGAAGTCCGCAAACGGCTCGCCCTGGCTCCCCTCGGCAAAGATCCCGGTACGTGGAGGACCACGTGAGCGGCCACGTCGCGTATCGCGCGCCCGGCGAGGACTTCGAGGCGAGCTTCGACTTCGTGGTCGTCGGCTCCGGAGCGGGTGGCGCAGCCGCGGCAGTGACCTTCGCTCGCGCGGGCCGCAGCGTCGCGTTGGTGGAAGCAGGCGCGTGGAGAGAACCCGAGGACTATCCGCACTCGATGTACGGCTCGATGCGCGACCTCATGGACGACTGGAACTCCCAGGTCACCATGGGCCGCGCACTGTGGCCGGTGGTGCAGGCGCGCGTCGTGGGCGGCACCACGGTGGTCAACTCCGCGATCTGCGTGCGCACGCCGAGCGACATCTTCGAGCAGTGGAAGACGCAGCACGGCATCGACGGCGGCCTCGAGCTGAAAGTGCGCGGCAAGCAGGATCAGCTCGAGAAGGATCTGAGCGTTCAGGAATCGGGTGGCCCGACGTGGGGCCGCGCGAACGTGCTCGCGAAGCAGGGCGAGGGGGCGATGGGCTGGAAGGATCCGCACCCCATGCTCCGCTACGCGAAGGATTGCGCGGGCTCGGGCATGTGCCTCTCAGGCTGCAGGTCGAAGCGGAAGCAGAGCATGGCGGTCACCTTCGTCCCCGAGGTGCGCGAGAAGGGTGGAACGATCGTCTCGTGCGCTCCGGTCGATCGCGTGCTCTTCGAAGGCACGCGCGCCATCGGAGTGACCGGCCGCTTTCTTCACCCCGCCACTCGCAAGAGCGGCGCAACGTTCACGCTGCGCGCGAACAAGGCAGTGGTGATCGCGGCGTCCGTCACGCACTCGCCCGTGTTGCTGATGCGCTCAGGAGTGAAGCTGCCCGCTCTCGGGAAGTACTTCCGCTCGCATCCCGGTACTGGCGTGTTCGGCTGCTACGACGACCCCGTCGACATGAACGTTGGCGCGACCCAGGGCTGGGCGTCGACGGCGTTCCGCAGTGATCCGGGACTCAAGCTCGAGACGCTCGCGATTCCTCCGGAGTTGGTCTCCTCGCGACTGAGCGGCGGCGGCGTCGAGTTGATGGAGCGCCTCGCGAAGTATCGCCACATCACGATGTGGTGCCACGCGGTGCGCGCGGAGAGCACTGGCGTGGTGAAGAAGTCACTCTTCGGCGGCAAGCCCGTCGTGCACTACACGCTCGACAAGGCCGACATGCTTCGCTTCCGCGAGGGAATGAAGTTGCTCGCGCAGCAGCACTTCGCGGCAGGCGCTCGCTCGATCATTCCCGGAATTTTCGGGCTGCCGTACGAGTTGACGGCTGATCAGGTGAAGCTGCTCGACGACGCTCCGCTCGATCCGCAGAAGTACATCGCGATCTTGAGTCACCTCTTCGGTGGCTGCGTGATGGGGAAGGACGAGCAGACCTCCGTCACCGATGGACTCGGTCGCGTGCACGGCAGACAGGGACTGGTGGTTGCCGACGCGTCAGTGATTCCGACGAACCTCGGAGTGAATCCGCAGCACACGATTATGGCGCTCGCGCAGGTCTTCGCGGACGCGCTGCTCTGAGAGAACGACTGGAGCATCCACGCTCCGTCGCGCGAATTCGCGGGCCACACTGAGCCGCGCGCGTGATCCCGCCCGCTTCGCCGGGTCCGGGTCCTGCTCTGGCTCCGCGTCGCAGCTTTCCTCTAGAATCGAGGTGCGTCGTGGCGGAGTTCGTGACGAAGGAGGAGCTCGAGGTGGTCACCAAGAGACAAGACCGACTTGAGGTTCGACTCGCGGTCATCGAGGAACAGCTCGCTTCATTGACCTCGGACGTCGCGGACCTGTCCGAGTCGATGAACCGGCGCTTCGATCAGATCCTTGGCGAGATGGATGGGCGCTTCGGCGAAGTCGACAGTCGATTCGGTCGCCT
>CBIHPJ010000785.1:0-3939 GCA_966211295.1 uncultured Myxococcales bacterium
CGGCGGCAGTGAACGGCTTCAACTGCGTGGACTACAGCGATCGGGTCGCGCGGCTCACGTTCACCAACTTGAGCAGCAGCGCGAGCGTCTCCACCTTGGTGAGCTGTGCGAATCCGGCGGCGTTCTCCATCGCGCTCGTTTCTGGTCTGTACGAAGTGCGTATCGCGAACGGCGGCGGCGCGAACGTGCCCGGTCCCGACACCATCCTCGCCAGCTCGTTGTCCTTCTGATCATGAAAGTCGCGGTACTCGGAGCAACCGGTGGATTGGGTCGTAACGTGGTCGATGCGTGTCTCGCGCGCGGCCACTCGGTGGAGGCGCTGGTGCGCAATCCCGCGAGCGCAGCGCTTCCGCCCTCGGGCACCGTGATCAAGGGCGACGCGACCGACGTGGAAGAGGTGAAGGAAGCGTGCGCGGCGGAGGCGGTGTTCTTCTGCGTCAACCCTCCATTCTCTTGGTGGGCGACGGCGTTTCCTCCGCTGCTGGAGGCTGCGATCGCGGGCGCGAAGGCGAACGGAGCGCGGCTGTTCTTCCCCGGCAACGTGTTGCAGGGGTGACGCATGCCGCTTCCGTATCTCGCAGGCGCGTACGTGATCGAGGAAGAGGCGGCGAAGGCGAAGGGCTTTCCCTTCACGCTCCCGTTCGCGCGCACGCTCGATCTCAAGCTCGATGATCGCGTGACGATCCTCGTTGGCGAAAACGGCAGCGGGAAGTCGACCATCCTCGAAGCGATGGCCGAGCTGATGGGCCTGCCGTGGGATGGCGGCGGCACCAACGAAGTCGCCGACTCCGAACGTGACGGAGCTCAACGGCTCGCGCACTTCATGAGGCCGCGCGTGAAGCACAAGCCGCGCAACAAGTTCTTCTTCCGCGCTGAGGCGCTGTCTGACTTCGCGCATCTGCTCGAGGCGAGAGAGAAGGATCCTGACTTCTGGGGCGATCCCTACGCGCGTTACGGCGGAAAGTCGCTTCGCGCGCGCTCGCATGGAGAAGGTGTGCGGCAGTTGCTCAAGTCACACGACAAGCCGGGCCTCTACTTCTTCGACGAGCCTGAGGCCGCGCTCTCTCCGGTGGCCCAGGTGGAGTTCGTGAAGGTGATCAATTCGCGCGTGGCGAGCGACTCTTTCCAATTCGTGATCGCCACGCACTCTCCGATCATCATGAGCATCGACGACGCGCAGGTGATCAGTCTCGACGGTGGAATGATCCGGCCGACGAAGAAAGAGAACACCGCGCACTGGAAGACCTACGCTGCGCTCTTCGCGAAAGGCACGTTGTGAAGCCCCTGTTCTTCGAGAGTCCCGCTGAGTTCAACAAGTGGCTCAAAGCCAATCACGACAAGAAGACCGAGCTTCATGTCGGCTTCCACAAGACGAAGACCGGCAAGCCGAGCCTCACGTGGCCGCAGTCGGTGGACGAAGCGCTCTGTTACGGATGGATCGACGGGCGCCGCACCGGCATCGACGAAGAGCGCTACATGATCCGCTTCACTCCGCGGAAACCGAAGAGTCACTGGAGCGGGGTGAACATCAAACGCGTGCCCGAGCTCGTCGCGGAGAAGCGCATGACGCCTGCGGGCCTGCGCGCATTCGAGCTGCGCAGCGAAGAGAACTCGAACAAGTACTCGTATGAAAAGCGCAGGCAGGTCGACTTCTCTCCCGAAGTGGAGAAGGCCTTCCGCGCGAACGCGAAGGCGTGGAAGTACTTCGAGGACGAAGCGCCCTTCTACCGGACCATGATGAAGTTCTGGGTGATGAGCCCGAAGAAGGACGAGACGCGGGAGAAGCGCCTCGCGGAGTTGATCAAGCACTCCGCGAAGGGCGAGCGGCACCCCAACCTCACGAAGTACTCGAAGAAGTGAGCGCGGTTCGCCCCTCTCCCCGCTCCGCAGGGAGAGGGAGACAATGTAGATCGTTCATTTGGGTCGGCCGTTGAACGGATTTCTCACCAGGGGATCCCTATGTCTTCGCGCGTTTGGCTGACCACCGCCGCCCTCTTTTCCCTCCCAGTGCTGGCCGCGGTCCCCGGAGACGACACGCTCCGACCCTCCGCGCAGAAGGGCATCAACTTCCTCGCGAAGACCGCGCTCGAATGGCAGACCGCGCATCAAGGCTGCTTCGGATGCCACGTGCAGGCGGTGTCGATCGAAGGTCTCGCGGTCGGTCAGCACCACCAATACACGGTGCCGAAGACAGAGCTCAGCTCGCTGGTGGAGAACCTGATCTCCGGTCCCACTGGGATTCGTTCGAGCGGCGGTCTCTCGCCCAACACCTTCCCCAAGACGTCACGCACCTTCGCCGGCGCTGGGCTCGCGCGCTA
This sequence comes from uncultured Myxococcales bacterium, assembly GCA_966211295.1. GTDB lineage: Bacteria > Myxococcota > Myxococcia > Myxococcales > Myxococcaceae > Archangium_A. The sequence goes on from CBIHPJ010000785.1 coordinate 2,319, forward strand.
CGACAAGTACCTCGGCGGCAAGCTCACCGATGATCTCCTGCGCGTCTGCAAGGAGCTGCTCCCGATTCAGCGCGCCGACGGAGCGGTGGAAGGTGATCACCCGGTGATGGGTCCCGTCGCCGCGGGCACGTTGCAGACCACCTACCAGGCGATGCAGGCGTGGAGGCAGTGCTATGCCCGCTCTGCCGACGATGCGTGGCGCGCGCCGCTTCGTCGCGCGGAGACCTTCGTCACCAACACCGTGAAGTCGTGGAAGCTCGGCGGCACCACTCCGGCTGAACTGCAATTGCAGAAGAAGGTCGCGCTGCAGGACATCAATCACGCACTGATGGCGTTGGTGGCCGCTGGAGTCGGTGGCACGGAGCCAATGACCGCCGCGCTGGTGAAGGAACTCCTCTCGCGTCAGGGCAAGGACGGCGGCTGGGCGCTCGGGAACACGGATCACCCGATGACGACGAACTTCATGTCGTATCCCTCGGGCGATTCGCTCGCCTCGAATCCGCTCGCGACGGGGCAGACCGTGTACGCGCTGCGCGCCGCGGGACAGAGTGATCAAGACGCTCCCATCGCGCGCGGACTGCGCTGGCTGATCATCCATCAGCAGGCCGATGGCGGCTGGGGCAACAGCGGAGCCGCGAAGGCCGAGGCGATGTGGGCGGTGCTCGGGCTGGTGTCCGTCGACGTGGTGACGCTCTCGATTCGTGGCGTGAGCGATGGCGACAAGGTGATCACCGGCACGCGCGTGATCGTCGAAGCGAAGGACAACACCGGCCTCGCGGTGAACGAGGTCTCGCTCTATCTCGACGACAAGGAAGTGCTGAAGGTGAAGGGCCCGGAGCTCTCGTTCGCCCTCCCCGCGCTCGCAACGGGGAAACACTTCGTCGACGCGGTGGCCACCAACGCAAAGGGCCAGATCAGCCGCCGTCGCCTCGAGCTCTTCGCGGGTGACGTGTTCCTCACGCAGCTGGGCACGCGCTTCGACGAGCAGAAGCAGGTGACTGAGTTGTCATTGCGCAACATCGCGACCGCGACGGAGAAGGGCACCGTCGAGTTCGAGGTCTTCTCGCAGGGCGATCGTGAGACGGGTGTGAAGCCCGAGCTGCGCGTGAGCAAGTCGTCGACTGCTTCGGTGCCTGGTCCGATGAATCTCACGTGGGCGGGGAAGGGCGATGACGGGAAGTCGCTCCCGCGCGGCCGGTACCTCGCGCAGCTCACCTTCCGCAACGCAGACGGCAAAGCGGTGCAGACCGAGACGCAGGCGTTCTTCCATGAGAGCGAGCGCGTGCAGCGCGACACCACCGGAGAGATCGAAGGCAACCTCGGCCTCAAGGGCGGCAGCATGGGCTTCGCCGCGGACTCCACCGTGGAGCTCGTCGGTGATGACGGCAAGGTGGTCGCGACCACGCGCTCGAACGAGGCGGGCAACTTCCGTTTCAAGGCGGTGCCGAAGGGAACGTACAAAGTTCGCGCGAAGAAGGAGGGCTACAAGGATCTCGAGTCCGCTCCGGTCGCTGCTGAGCCGAAGGCTGCTCCGGCTGCGGCGAGCATGAGCTGGTGACCTGCCCTCCCTCTCCCTGCGAAGCGGGGAGAGGGCCGGGGAGAGGGGCCCTCTCAGTGACTC
>CBIHPJ010000786.1:0-3923 GCA_966211295.1 uncultured Myxococcales bacterium
GAGCACCATCAGCACCACCAACCACTGCGGCATGCCACTGCGCCTCATGTGTACGCCTCCTGTCCGTCTTGGACGGGGGCACTACGAGGCCGCCGCGAAACCATTGCCACCCGGCGCTAACCCTGCCGAAGCTCTCGGGTCACGCCCTCGAAGACCCCGCGAGTCTGGTCGAGAAAGCGCAGCACCGCCGTCAGCTCGGGCACGGTGAAACCCGAGGTCACCTTCATCATCGAGCTCGCCAACGAGCCCATGCTGGTGCCGAGCGCCGCTTCGAACTTCGGTTCTTTCACCAGCTGCACCACCACTTTGCGCCCGTCACTCGCATCAGGGAGCCGCCGCGCGAGCCCCGATCGCTCCAGCCTGTTCACCGCGAGCGTGGTCGCCGCGGTCGACATGTGGTTCCGCGCGCCCAGTTCCTTGGGATTGAGCGAGCCGCCCGCCGCCGCGAGCGTCGCCACCAGTTTCAGATCGGTCTCGTGCAGGCCCACGCGCGCGGCGACCGCGGAGTTGAACTCCACCACGCTCACCGCGAACGCTCCGGCCAGGGCGTCGCACAACGACTTCTCCAGCTGCGGCTTGGTCTTCATGACGAGTTGCATAGCTCAGCCGATTAGCTTAAGTATTTAGCTAATCAAATGAGCGAACCCATCCAGGAACTCCTCAACCGCGCGTACGCCGCCTGGGGTGCCGGTGACGCAGACGCCTACGCGGCCTGCTTCACGGAAGACGCGCGGTACGTCGCCTACGACGGGGACACCTTCGTGGGCCGCCAGCAGATCGCGCAAGCGCACCGGCCGCTCTTCACCAGGTGGCTGGCCGGCTCGCGGCTCGAGCAGCACTCGCTGGTGGCGCGAGAGGTCGCTCCCGGTGTGATCGTCGCGAACGGATCAGGGGCGGTGCTGTTGAAGGGGAGAACGAAGGCGTCCGCGTCACGGATCTCGACGCAGACCTGGGTGGCGGTGCAGCGCGAGGGCAACTGGCTGCTCGCCTCGTTCCACAACACGCGCTACCGGCCCTTTGCCAGGACGCTGCTGGGCCGAGTGTTCGGACTGTTCGCGAAGAAGCCGTTATGAAGCCGCATGTCGTCACGCTTGATTCCCGTGGTGTTGCTGGTCGGTTGCGCTCACGGATCCTCAGTAACGGTGAGCTCGTCGAGTGAGTTCACGCGCATCGCCCCCGGCAAGACCTACGAGGGCACGGAGGAGCGCGTCGATACACGCACCCTCCCCTTCGTCGGTCCCACGAAGTTCCGCTTCTTCGGCCAGGCCGGCCAGCGGGTGCGCTTCAAGTACTTCACGAAGACCTCCGAGGGCTTCGCCCGTTCGCTGAAGCTCACGTTGCTGAGCGACTCGAGTGAGGTGCCGCTCAAGGGCGACGAGACCGACGAGTACGAGCTCGGGAGCGGCGTGCTGCCGGTCGACGGCGACTACGAGCTCGAGTGCTACACCGGAGTGGTCGGCAGCAACGCCACCGCCGACTTCAAGCTCGAGTTCACCGCCGACACCACGAAGCCGGTGCTCGCGATCAAGGAGAACCAGACCATCAAGGGCGAGCTCACGGCGGACGATCGCACCGACCTCGGCACCGGAGTTCCCACCGATCTCTATCGCTTCGACCCGAGCGGCGAGCCCAGGCGCATGGCCTTCGTGACGAAGGCGGAAGGCACGAAGCTTCACGTGGCCGTGCTGGGCATCGACGAGGGCAAGTTCCCCGACCTCGAAGACGACAAGTGGGGGAGCTCTTCCGAAGAGGCGCACGTGACGTACGTGCCGCGCGGAGCGCTGATCAAGATCAGCGGAAACAGCGACAAGCCGCTCGGTCCCTACGAGCTCACGGTGCTCGACGGGCGCCAGTATCAGATCTCGCGCTTCACCCTCGTGCGCCTCGGCGGCGAAGCCGAAGCAGAGATCGCCGCGGATTCCGACTCGCTCTTCCGCATCCACGGCAAGGTGGGACAGATCTACGAGCTCACCGCGAACTCAGCGGACACGGACCTCGTGCTCATCGTCACCAACGCCGAGAGCGACCCCACGAAGTTGCTCGTGGCCGGCGACGACAACAGCGGCGGTGGGACGAATCCGCGGCTGCGGTTCACCCTGCCCGACGAGCAGGACTGGATGTTGATGGTGCGAAACAAGAGCAAGACGCCCGGTCACTTCAAGCTGACCTTCGACGCCGCCAACCTGACGCAGGAGGGCCCGAAGACTCAGAGCCCTCAGCTCATTCGCCGCTGAGCTTCTTGCTGAACTCCGCGGTGCGGCTGCGCGCGGGGTTCGCGTAGACGAAGTTCTCCTCGTCGAGGATGAGCTGCAGGCCAGCGGATTCCGCGTACTGAGCGCCCTGCTGCGGGATCAGCGTGCCCGGCTCTGCTTTCGGATTCGCCTTCTGGAGCTCACCCCAGAGCTGACGGAAACCCAGCGTCGCGATGATCGTCGGCTTCGGCGTCGGCGCCGGAGCCTTCTTCTTCGCCGCTGCCTCGGGCGCGTTGAGCGTCTCGATCACCGCCTGGGTGATCTCCAACGCAGGCGCCCGCGCGATCACGCGAGCATCTTCGGCGTCGAGCACGAGGTTGAAGCCCTGGGCACTCGCCACCGTGCTGGTCGCCTTCCTCACCTGCTCCATCACTTCTTCGATCGCCTTCTTCTGGAAGAAGTTGAGCTCGTAGTCGCGCATCTGCTTGATGGTCATCACCGAGCGCATCTTGTCGGCGAAGGCGCTGTTCGCCTTCTCGTACTCCTCGGTGCCCTTCTTCTCGGCCTCGAGCTTCTTCCCCAGCTCTTTCGCTTCGGCCTGCAGCTTGTCGAGCTCAGCCTGCGCCTTCTTGAACTGCTCCTGCGCGCTCGCCTTCGCGGCCTTCCCGGCGTTCGAGTACTCGAATACGGCGGCGACGTTGATCACCGCGACTCGCAGCGTCCATCGATCGGCGGTGATCGGCTTGTTGTCGAAGCTCGCCCTGGGCTCGCGGCTGTGACGGTTGAGCGTCTCGATGAAGTCCTTCGTCACGTAGTCGGTGAGGAAGGGATCCGCGTGAACCACGCCACGCTCGGTGAGGAACACGAAGTCGAGCTTCTGGCGCTTCGCCCAATCGACCAGCAGCGGGAGCGCGGTGGCGTAGACCTTCTCGTATTCCTCGAGCTCGGCCTTGTTCTTCTCTTCGGCCGACTTGTCCCTGGTGCGCTTCTCCGCGGTTTCACGCGCGCGGTAGCCGTAGTTGCTCTCCTTGAGCACCTTCTGGAAATCGATCACCACGCCGTTCTCGGCAAAGACGGTGGAGGACAGGAGGGCCAGTGCGAGGGCGAAGCGATTCATACCGCCTTCTCTGTCAGGCAATCGAACGCCTGCCAATCGCCTGCCCGGGTTCACGGTTCTTTACGGTGACGGTTCGCAGACGGTCGCTAGAAGTAAGGGCATGACCGACCGATTCGGCTCGAAGACCACGGCTCAAGAAGCGCTCCAGGGGCAGTCGCTCGCGGGGAAGCAGGCCATCGTGACCGGAGCCTCCTCGGGCCTCGGCGTCGAGACCACACGAGTGCTCGCGCTCGCCGGAGCGAACGTGGTGCTCGCGGTGCGCAACGTGAAAGCAGGCGAAGAGGTCGCCGCTGAGCTGCGCTCGAAGCTTCCCGCGGGGAGCGGAACGCTCGAGGTGCAGGCGCTCGACCTCTCGGATCTCAACACAGTGAAGCGCTTCACCGATGCGTGGATCACGAGTGGGCGTCCGCTTCACTTCCTGATCAACAACGCGGGCGTGATGGCGACTCCGGAGTCGAAGACCGCCCAAGGCTTCGAGCTGCAGGTCGGCACGAATCACGTCGGTCATTTCGCGCTCACCACCGCGCTGCTCCCGGTGCTCGAGCGAAGCAAGCCCGCGCGCATCGTGCTGGTGTCGAGTGGTCTGCACACGCGTGGCAAGGGAGATCGGTTGC
>CBIHPJ010000787.1:0-3900 GCA_966211295.1 uncultured Myxococcales bacterium
GACCGAGCAAGAATTCAAGCGCGCCGGGAAGCCGAGAAGCCCACGCCGACTCGGTGTGCGTCGCTCCGGGCTGCACCACGTGCTTCAGCGTGGTGCCGTCGACGTAGCCGAGGGTGCGATACGCCGCGGCGAGATCGCGGGTGTCGTTCACTCCGTCGTTGGAATTCCCACTGTCTCCGCTGTCTACGTAGACGCGAATGGGACGCGTCGCCCCGGTGGTCGCCACGATGGTGAGCAGCACCCGGTTGTCCCACCACACGCTGGGCGACATCGCGCCGATGAAGCCGAAGGTGTCTGCCTTTCGCACTCCGGCGTAGCTGCTGATCAGCCCACCGAGTGAGGAGCCGACGAGCACGGTGTTCTCGCGCCCCGTGAGCGTGCGCAGCTCGTTGTCGACGCGCGGCTTCAGCTCTTCGATCAGCATGCGCAGGTACGCGTCGCCGTTCCCGCCGCCGTAACTGGGATCGGCAGTGGGCGTGTATTCCGCGATGCGATCTGCGCCCGCGTTCTCGGGACCGATCACGATCGCTTCGCGGAACCGGCCATCACCCGCGGCGCTGTCGATGGTCTGCGCCACGCCCCACGTCACGCCTCCGAAGGCCGCGTTGGGATCGAAGAGGTTCTGGCCGTCGTGCATGTAGACGACTGGCAACCGCGCGGCGGTGTTCTCGAGGTACGTGGGCGGCAGGTACACGTACACGCCGCGCGTGTTGTTGAGGATCGTCGAGGTGATGTTCGGCCAGCGACGAGTCCACTCGCCGTTGTCGCGGAAGAAGTGCGGAGAGATCTCGTTCACCTCGCCGCGGCGGCCGTTGTAGTTCGGGCCCTTCGACCAGATCGAGTCGTCGAGGAGGGGCTTCCACTCCAGATCCTCACCCAGCGTGGTGACCGTGAGGGTCCACGTCTCGGCGTCGACCTTCGTCATCGCGATGCCGGTGTTCCAGTTGAACGGAGGCTTCGAGCCGCGAGCCGAGACCGAACGAGTGCCCGCGGGGTACTTCACGCGCAGCACGGTGGTGACCACGCCGCCATCGGAGGTGGTCCCCGCATCCGGCATTCCCGCATCCGTGATTCCGGCGTCGGTGCCGGCGTCGTTCGACGGCTGGACCGAGGCATCCACGGAAGCGTCGACCGAGCCGTCGAGAGCACCGACCGGCTCCCCGCAGGCGAACAAGAACGACGCTGTGATCAGGGCCAGGAAGCGCACGGCTGGGTCACTGGCACGCAGGTCAGAAACCGTCAACTGGCGGGAGCTCAACTAAGGCCTTAGTAGACAACCAAAGCCACTCACTACTAAGGTCTTAGTCATGGCGACGAAGAAGTCCGAGCTCCCGATCCTCACCCGCGCCGAGAGCGAGCTGATGGCGCTCTTCTGGCGCTACGGCGCGATGACGGTGAGCGCACTGCACGAGCGATTGAGCGACCGCGCGTACACCTCGCTCGCCACCCTGGTGAAGATCCTCGAGCAGAAGGGCTACCTCACCCACGCCGAGCAGCCCGACGCGCGTGCGTTCGTGTACCGGGCCGCGGTGGAGCCGGGACTCGCGAAGAAGAAGCACGTGCGAGACCTCGTCGACCGGCTCTTCGGAGGAAAGTCGAGCGAGCTGGTGGTCGGCCTCCTCGGAGATGAGAAGTTGAGCCGCGCTGATCTCGAAGCACTCCGTGCGCAGATCGATGAGCGCCTGAAGGGGACTCGCAAATGACGACGCTCGAGCTCGTGGGTGAAGGCGTGTTGCTGGCCAGTCTCAGTCTCCCGATTCTCTGGCTGCTCGCGCGCACCGAGAGTGAGGCCGCGTCTCGTCATCGCCGCCTGGTGCTCGCGCTGGGTTGTGCGAACGCGCTGATCTTCGCTCCTCTGCTCTGGGCCCAGGTGCCTGACGTGGGCGGTCGGCCAGCGGCGATAGTTCAGGCGATGATCGCACCCGCCCCGACCGCGGTGGTGACGGAGCGTCCGCTCAGCGCACTCAGCATTCTTGCGATCGTGTGGTCGTGCATTTCGATGCTCGCGCTCGGACGCACGGTGGTGGACGCGGTGAAGCTCCGCGCGCTGATCAAGCGTGCGCGGCCGGCTCACGACAACGTGCTCGAATCGGAAGAGATCACCGTGCCCTGCGCGACCTCGATTGGAGGCCGCCCGGTGATCCTCATTCCTCGGGGGCTGCGCGAGCGGCTGAACGATCAGGCCTTTGCGTGCGTGCTCACCCACGAAAAGCACCATCTCGATCGCAAGGATGAAACCTGGGCGCTGTTCGTCGCAATCATGCGCGCGCCGTTCGCGTTTCACCCGCTGACCACGAAGTTGATCGCTGACATCTCGCTGGCGCGTGAGGAGGCCGTGGATGCCCTCGTCGCGTGCTCCGACGCACACACCTACGCGAGCGCGTTGCTCGAAGTCGCCTCGCTCGCCAACCATCGCCCGGGCCCGGCCGGGGCGGTTTCCATGGGCGCGCACGCGCTCCAGAAAAGAGTCGCCATGCTGACGAATCCTCAGAAGCGTTCGCCTGCGAAGTTGCTCCCGTTGCTCGCCGCCACCGTCGTGCTGGCCGCGGTGGGAATGATCGCCTCGCCTGCGAGGGCAGCGATGGTTCGTGCGGACACGGGAGAGAATGCGATGCTCGACCCGTATTGGCCGACCAACGTCTCCGAGGGGCCTTCGGCGATGTCGCCGATCATCTTGCGCGTGGGGACGTCGACCATCCTCGCGTTCCCTGGGATCAAGCACAGCGAGATCGGTGACCCGCGACTCGCGGAGAGCTGCGTGCAGGACAACGGGACCATGCACATCACGGGGAACACGTGGGGAACCACCACCCTGACCGTGTTCACCGACAAGGGCAGCGTCACCTATCCACTGATCATCGATTGAAGCGCCATACCTCTCCTTGCGAAGCGGGGAGAGGTCGCCCGCGAAGCGGCGCGGGTGAGGGGCGATCTTCGTGCAATTACGGCAGCAAGACGACGGAGCCGCTGGTCTGACGGCCCTCGAGCGCGCGATGCGCATCCGCCGCGGCGCTCAGTGCGAACGTCTTCGGCGGATTGACCTTCACGGCGCCGCTCTTCATCACTTCGAACAACGCACCCGACGCCTCCTCCAGCTCCGCGCGCGTGTGCACCCACGCGTGCATCGAGGGCCGAGAGAGGAACAACGAGCGCGGCCCACCGAGCGAGAGAATGTCGATCGGCGGCGGCTTCCCGCTCGACTGACCGAACGAGACCAACATGCCGCGCGGCGCGAGCACCTCGAGGGACTGCGCGATCGTGTCCTTGCCCACCGAGTCGTAGACCACCTGCACGCCCGCTCCGCCGGTGAGCGACTTCACCTTCTCGACCCACGGTCCCTCAGCCAAATTGATCACGTGATCGCAATTCGGCGCCGCGAGCGCGACCTTCGACGGAGTGCCCACCGCGCCGATCACCTTCGCGCCCAGGTGCTTCGCCCACTGCGTCGCGAGCAGTCCCACGCCGCCCGCCGCCGCGTGGATCAAGACGGTGTCGCCCTTCCCCACCGGCCGCACCTTCCGCAGCAGCATGTGCGCGGTCATTCCCTTCAACATCACGGACGCGGCGATCTGATCCGAGATGCCATCAGGCAACACCACCAGCTTCTCGGCCTTCACGTTCCGCACTTCGGCGTACGCGCCCGCCATGCCCGCGTACGCGACGCGCTGACCCACTTTCAGCGTGCTCACTCCGTCGCCGAGCGCAGTCACCACGCCCGCACCTTCCTGTCCCGGCGTGAACGGGAGCGGCAGCGTGTAGAGGCCACTGCGGTTGTAGACGTCGATGAAGTTCACGCCGATCGCCGTGTGGCGCAGCTGCACTTCACCGGGCCCGGGAGCCGGAACCTCAACCTCTTCGAACTTCATCACCGAAGGCTCGCCCGTCTGATGCACCCGAATC
>CBIHPJ010000788.1:0-3900 GCA_966211295.1 uncultured Myxococcales bacterium
TTCCAGCTCGCGTCCGATCTGCTGAGAACCGCGGTCGCTCCCAGCTTCGAAGAGATCGGCAAGCTCGCCGCCGTCGCCGCGATCAGAACCGGTCTCAACTTCTTCCTCGCTCGCGAACTGAAGGAGGAGCGCGATCAGGTGCAGGGACTCCCGCCTTGATGCAGCTCGTCCTCGATGCGCTCTCGCTCCTCGTGACCGCGGCGGGAGTGCTCGCGTTGCTGATCTCCAGTCTCCACCCCGCCACCTTCAAGTCGGCGCTGCCCCTTCGCGATCGAGCTCTGGACCGCGGCCGGATTGCTGCGCCTCGCAGGCAGTCCCAGTTGGACACGCGTCGCGACCGTCGCGGTGATCATCGCGGTGCGGCAGCTCGTGGTCCTCAGATTGCGCTGAGCGTGGAGGACCGTTACCGACCCACCCCATTCGGCACTTGAGGTCGCCGCCACCTCAGTTCCCGATTTGATCCTTCCTGATAGACCGCCATGCGTCTCGTGGGCGGCGCGGAGTGAATCGGTGAGCATCGACTTCAGGCAAATCTTCGAAGCTTCACCTGACGTGCTGCTGGTGCTCCTCCCCGATGCGCCTCGCTTCACCATGGTCGCGGCCACCGAGGCTCGCCTCGCCGCGACCCACACCACTCGCGAGCACACGATCGGCCGGCCCCTCTTCGAGGTCTTCCCAGACAACCCAGACGATCCGTCCGCGACGGGGACCAGCAACCTCCGCGCGTCGCTCAACCGCGTGCTCGAGACGCGCGCTCCCGACACGATGGCCCTGCAGCGGTACGACATTCGCGGAAGCGACGGCAGATTCGAGGTGAAGTACTGGAGCCCGAAGAACGTTCCCGTGCTCGGCCCCACCGGCGACGTGCTCTTCATCCTCCACCGCGTGGAAGACGTCACCGAGTTGGTGCAGGCCACCGAGCTCACCGAGACGCTCCGCGGCAAGGCGCAGTCGATGGAGCGAGAGCTCGAGCACGCCCGCGAACAGAAGAAGCTTCAGGACCAATTGGTGATCTCGGATCGCATGGCCTCCATGGGCACGCTCGCCGCCGGAGTCGCTCACGAGATCAACAACCCCCTCGCCAGCGTCATCGCCAACGTCGAGCTCGCGGCCAACGTGCTCCGTCGCATCGAGAAGGTCGGCCTGATGCCCGAGCTCGCGGAGCTGCGTGACGAGCTCCACGACGCGCATGCCGGCGCCGTTCGCATTCGCACCATCGTCAAAGACTTGAAGATCTTCTCCCGATCGCAGGAAGAGACGCTCGGACCGGTGGACGTGGTGCGGCTCCTCGAGTCGACCCTCCGCATGGCGACCAACGAGATTCGTCACCGCGCGCGGCTGGTGAAGGACTTTCAGAAGACTCCGCCCGTGCAGGCCAGTGAGTCTCGCCTGGGGCAGGTGTTCCTGAACCTCGTCGTGAATGCGGCGCAGGCGATTGAGGAAGGTCACGCCGACGAGAACGAGATCCGCGTCTCCACCAGCACCGAGGCGAGCGGCCGCGTGGTGATCGAGATCAGCGACACCGGATCAGGCATGCCGGCCGAGGTGCTGGAGCGGTTGTTCACTCCGTTCTTCACCACCAAGGCGGTCGGCGTCGGCACTGGGCTCGGCCTGTCCATCTGCCATCGCATCGTCACCAGCTTCGGCGGCAACATCGAGGTGCACAGCACGCTCGGGAAGGGCACTACGTTTCGGGTCTTGCTCCCCGTGGCTTCCCAAGCGGTCTCCGCTGCGAAGAGTGAGGCGCGCGTCGAAGGGCCCGCTCAGAAGCGCGGGCGCGTGCTCGTCGTCGATGATGAACCGATGATCGCCCGGCTCGTTCAACGGACCCTGGCTAATGAGCACGAGATCGTCGTGAGCGAGCGTGCGGCGGAGGCCCTCGAGCGGATCCACTCCGGCGAACGCTTCGATGTGATTCTCTGCGACGTGATGATGCCGCAGATGACCGGCATCGAGCTGCATGCCGAGCTCTGCAAGGTGGAGCGCGTTCAGGCGGAGCGGATGGTGTTTCTCACGGGCGGTACTTTCACCGCGGCGGCGCGCGAGTTTTTGGAGAAGGTCGCGAACCCAACGGTGGAGAAGCCGTTCGATACCCAGCACCTGAAGGCGCTGATCAACGAGCGCATCAAGTAGCGAGGCCGCTTCAACAGCCCCTCAACGATGAAACCGCTCGCGGAGCGCGGCGTTGGTGCGGTTGACGTCGAAGCTCTCGGGATCGAAGTGACCGCCGATCCACGTCGTGAGTTCGTTGTGTCGCGGGTTCTTCTTGTTCCGCAGCGCCTTGAGGAAGTCCTCGTAGCCACCAGGGCCACCGCAGTCTTCGGGAGGGCAGGCACGCGCGCCTCCGATGCACAGCGGGTAGGCGAGCCGGCCGTCGAACTTGAGCGCCTTCTCGACCTTCACTCGATGGCTCCAACCGTCACCGAAGTCGTACTCGTAGCCGATGGTGTCGCCTTCGGTGAGGAGCGAACCGAGGTGCACCGTCCGCTCGTCTTCGAAGTCGTGCACTTCAGCGTCGGGCATCGTCTTGTCGCTGAAGCAGCGATCGCCGAGGAGGAATTGGTGGAGGTGCGAGTTCGTCCACCCCATCGCTTCGTTCACTGCGTAGTGCAGTTCTTCAAGCGTGATGTTCAGAGCACGAGCAGCTTGCGCCACACAGCGGGCCTGACGTCGTCCATCTCGATGTGGAGTTGAAGAACATCGAGCTGCTTTCTCGCCCGCTTCGGCATCGCCACTTAGGGGGGACATCCAGGATTGAGCTCGAAGTTGCTGAAGGTGTTGCCGGCGTTTGCTGCGGTCCTTTGGTACTTGGGCCAGCTGTCCGCGGTCGTATCCAGCTTCGGCGAGTCGACGAGAACCGCGGTCACGTTGCCGGTAGCAGAGGCGACATAGAGCACGCCAACCCTCGAGCTGATGCCCGTTCCAGAGGCGTTTCGCAGGCAGTCGAGCGTCGGCGACGCTGCAATCGTCCCAGTCGGAAGCTGCGCTCGCCACTCGCGCGTCGATCCGAAATTGTTTGTGGAGAAGACCGTCAGCTCACCGTCACTCGCTATCGCGTAGGCACGCCCCCCTTCGCCAAGAATCGGGGTGGCTGTGACCGGAGCACTCGTTTGAGGGCCGGGCGAACTGTTTGCCGTGTTCCCTCGGAATCGATCGATGCTCGGGAATGCTCCCTCCACACCTGCGAAGATATGCGCCGCGTCTGTTGCGTTTGCGAGTGCCGCGGGCATACCGACGGGGTTTCCCCCAGTCGACGTCGTTGTGAATCCGCCGTCCGAACTCAGCGTGTGGAAATTCCCTGGATTGATTCCGCCACCGAGTGCCACGGATGTGGATGAGCCAACCTTGAAAGGCGCACTTCCTGAAAACGCCGCCCCAGTACTCGCCGCACTGAGTTGAGAGGCAGTTGGCGTCGACCAGACGCCAGTGAACAGCGAGGAGAAGACGCGACCACCACGTCCGACAAAGTAGACGTTGAAAGTGTCTGCGCTGAGGTTGGCGGCCGTCGCGAGTTGAGTCGGTACGGCAGGACCTAGCAGTTGAGCGATGTCAGGCCCGTTAACGTCAGGGTTCCCGTTGACTGGGCTGAACGCGCAAGCCCTAGCCCCATTGGTACCGCCGTCCAATAGAGGCGGGACACCGAGCGCTCCGACTGCGAACAGGCCGCCGGCCTCGACCAAGGCAATACCCGAGAACGTCGAACCCACAGAGCTGCACGGCTGGCCCGGATTGACCGGCCCGCCGTCCGCAGCTGACAAGCCACTGATAACTGCCGCGGCGCCTGCTGCAGTGTTCGCCGCGTAAAAGACTACCTCTCCCGGGCCGCTTGCCTGGCCGACTGCGAGGCTTTGCACCGCTCCCACTGCGACGCCGCCTGATGGCCACCCAACCTTCATTGCT
>CBIHPJ010000789.1:0-3894 GCA_966211295.1 uncultured Myxococcales bacterium
GCCCTCGCGGTTCGAGGTAGTGGTTCATGCCGCCCACCTGCCCTCGTGCGTCCCAGAGACAGACCGACACGCCTGACGCGACGATCGTGCTGAGCGTGTACGGGCCGCCCCCGCAGAACAGCTCGCTGGGACGCAACACCCGAAGCTCGCGAGCAGGCGAAAAGGCGCTCAAGCCACTTCCTCTCGCGCGGGTGCGCCGAGCTCACGCTGGTGCTCGAAGACCGCATCGAGCAAGCGCATGAGGCCTTCGTGCCTGGGCAGCAGCTGCGCGTACTTCGCCAGCCATTCGTTCAGCGGCCGCAGGGGAGCGGCGAGGTCCTGGACCCACTTCGACTCATTCATCGTGCGCCCCGAAAAGTAGGGATTGTGCGCGTGCCCCTCGACTGTCTTCGGCGGCAGTTCACCTGCCGCTCGCGGTAGGTCGAACGGGCGCACCGGGCGCGGTACAAGTCTGCCCCTTGAGCTCGTCCGCACCGAAAGATCAGGAACTGGAGGCCGCCCGCACTACCGCGCGGCTCGCGCAGTACGAGCTCGATCTGATCTCCCGCACCATCGCGCACGACCTCCGTTCTCCATTGATGGGAATCGAGGGCCTGCTGCAGGTGCTCTCGGAAGATCACGCCCAGCAGCTCGATCCCGAAGGACAGCGCTACGTCGAGCTCCTCCGCCAATCGACCCGCGACTTCGGCCGCATCATCGAGGCGATCGTCGGGCTGGCGAAGATCTCGTTCGATCACCACGCGGTGCAACCCGTCGATCTCAGCGCCCTCGCGAGAGCCGAGTTCGAGCGGCTCGCGTGCCGCCAGCCCACCAGGGCGGTGGAGTTGATCGTCTCTCCTTCACTGCACGCCACTGGAGATCAGAAGCTGTTGGTGCTCCTGATGGAACACCTCATCGGCAACGCGTGGAAGTTCACGCGCGGAGCTTCGTCGGCGCGCATCGAGGTCGGCGCGGAGGCGGGCCGCTATTTCGTGCGCGATGACGGCGCGGGCTTCGACATGGGGTCCGTAGGCCGGCTCTTCAATCTCTTCCAGCGGCTCCATTCCGCGGACGAGTTCGAGGGACGAGGGGTCGGGCTCGCCACGGTGCGCCGCATCGTGCACCTGCACGGTGGAACCGCCTCGGCCGAATCGAACGGCCGCGGCGCGACCATCTGGTTCACGCTGAGCCCTTGATCGCCACCTGATCGATCGCGTCGCACAATTCCTCGGCGCTCGCCTTGTAGACGATCTGCTCCACGCCCAGACGCTGCGCTTCCACCCGCATCTCGTCGGTGACGTAGCCCGAGGCGAGGATCATCCGGGCATCGGGACGGAGCGCTCGCACCTTCGCCAGCAGCTCGAGGCCCGAGATCTTCGGCATGTTGAAGTCGGTGGCGAACACATCGAAGGAAGTGGGCGCTTTCTCGATGGCAGCGAGCGCGTTGGCCGCCGAGTTGAACGTGGTGACGGTGTGCCCACGACGCTCGAGCAGCCGCTTCACCACCAGCGTCGCCGCGGGCTCGTCGTCGACGTACACCAGCCGCAGCAACGTCTTCGAGGCAATGGGTCTGGTACGGGTGCCCGCCGCTTCGCGCGTCACGGCCTCGTCGGTGAACGCTGGCAGGTACACGTCGAAGCGCGTGCCCTTGCCGAGCGTGCTCTCGAGCGTGAGCAGGCCCTTCGAGTCCTTGATGATGTTGTGAACCACCCACAACCCGAGCCCTGTGCCCTGCCCTGGCGCCTTCGTGGAGAAGAACGGTTCGAAGATGCGCGAGAGCGTCTCGGGAGACATGCCGCGGCCCGTGTCGCTCACGCTCACGTGTGCCCACTCGCCCTTCGACAGCTGCGGGTAGCGATCGTCACGCGTGGTGGAGCGCTCGACGCGCACCTTCACCGTGCCGGCGCCATCGATCGCGTGCCACGCGTTGGTCGCGAGATTCACCAGCACCTGGTGCACCTGCGTCGGATCGGCGAGCACCCTGGGCGTGTTGGGGTCGACCGACCAGTCGAGCTCGATGCCCGCTGGCAACGTCGAGCGAAGGAGCGTCAGCGCCTCGTTCACCACGGGCCCGAGGCTGACCTCCGAGACCTCGATGGTGCGCCCACCGGAGAAGGAAAGAATCTGCCGCACCAGCCGCGTGGCGCGTTCACTCCCCGTGCGAATCGCTTCGAGGCTCGAGCCGGCGACGCGCTCCGCGGGAAGATCCTGCAGGGCGAGTTCCACGTTGCCGCGGATCACCATGAGGATGTTGTTGAAGTCGTGCGCGATGCCGGCGGCCATGGTGCCGACTGCTTCCAGCTTCTGCGTCTCTCGCAGCCGGGTCTCCATGCCGAGCCGCACGGCTTCGGCCGCCTTGCGCTCGCTCACGTCGCGCACGATGCCGAGCCGCTTGCCGTCCGAGAGCATGCTGGCGTTCACTTCGCCCCAGAACCAGCTGCCGTCGGGACGAAGGAAGCGGAGCTCGATCACCGCGCGGCCCTTCTTCAGCAACTCGTCGCGAGAGGCGATCAGGGCCGGCAAATCTTCCGGGTTGATCAGCTCATCGATACGCTTTCCCAGCGTGTCTTCGCGGCTGCGCCCGAGCAGCGCGAGTCCGCGGCTGTTCGCGTCGAGGACCTTCGTATCGCTGCCCGTGAGGAAGATGCCGTCTGCGGCGGCCTCGACGAGAGTGGCGAACTTCTCCTCGTTCTTCACGCGGTCCTCGATGTCGAGCAGCACCAGCACCACGTGCCGCACGCCGTCGAGCGAGACGACTGAGCCGGTCAACACGTAGTGCTGGACCACGCCCTTGCGCGACTTCCAGGTGACCGAGAGCCCCGCGACAGAGTCCTCGGCCAGGATCGTCCTCACGAAGCGATCGCGGTCTTCGAGGTTCACCCAGAGCCCCAACTCCGAGGGCGCCTTGCCGAGTGCCTCTTCAGCGGTGAGCCCGAAGCGCTCCATGAAGGATCGGTTGAGCTCGACCAACTTCCCCGCCGGATGCGTGACGATGCAGATCGGCGTGGGCAGCACGTCGAGCGCGGCCTCGTACTTGGTGCGCGTCGTCTTGAGCTCGTGCTCAGTCTGCAGCAGCCGATCCCCCTCCGAGAGCAACAGCATCTGCCGCAGCGAGGCGAGCACCACGACGAGGAGCCCGCCGAGCACCGTGGCCGCGAGCACTCCCTCAGGAAGCTGGGGCGTGAGTACGGCGGCCATCACCCCCACCGCGGCCAACACCACGATGATCAGCGGGAGCAGCCTCAGGAAGCCTTCGCAGAAACGAACCCACCGCCGCGACGTCGAGGGCTCGGCCACCCAGAGCAACACGCCAAAGCCGTTGGCGAGGGCGCCGACCGAGAAGGCCGCGTTGAAGAGCACTCCATCGCGCAAGGCGCCCTCGAGGAGCCGCTCGTTCCACTCGAGCCAGAGCGCGCTCTGCACCAACAGCGACCCACACAGCAGAATGGGGCCGACGCGAGGTTTCAGGTGCAGGCTCAGCGGCGTGATGAGGCTGAGACACGCGGCCCACGCGAACACCACGGGGTAGATCACGGTCACGAACATCTGCAGCGACGAGTGTTCGTGACGCCGGGGAAGGTAGAGCGCCAAGGTCAACGCCAGCACCGCCAGGCTCAAGCCTGCGACGTCGAGCCGCATGGTGCGCCCGGCCTGCGGGGTGCCGCGGAGGACCGCCAGGAAGCCCAGCGCCGAGAGTGGACCGAGCAGCAGGTAGCCCACGTCCGAGGGCGCGGGGAATGGGTTCCAGTCAACGGCGACCTGAACGGCCCAGGCCAATTGGCCCACGAAGTAGAGGGAGAGACCCCAGGCAAACCAGCGCCGGGCGGGACGATCCCGCTCCGAGGCCGTGCGCACGCCGAGCCACGCGAGGGCCGCGGAGGTGCCGAACGCGAGCGTCCAGTGCAGGTTGTCGAA
>CBIHPJ010000790.1:0-3892 GCA_966211295.1 uncultured Myxococcales bacterium
CGGCTCGAACTTCTTGCCCACGATGATTCGGTCCCACGCAGCTCGCATCTGACGAGCGCACCGCCGCGGAGGCATGCGTCCCACCGCGGTCGCGAGGCCCGGACACAGGATCGCCCTGATCTTGTCATGGGCCAACGCCACGATCAGTGCCGCGCGAAGCGCGAGATACGCATTCACCGTGTTCGCGACGACCCTCGGCGATCGCATGGTCGGCGCGCTGATGCAGAACGGAATCTCAGGCCGCTCGGTGGGAACGATGATCGCCTGGCCCACCGGCAACTCGCCCGCCCACTCGCTCACGATCTTCTTTTGCACCGCGGCCTGCACCTGCGGACCGAGCTGGTACGTGAACACCGCATCGATCCCGCCATCCATGAACCCGAAGCTGTTCGCGGGACTCACCACCGCATCAGCTCGAACATCGATCGGATCCTCTGGACCGATCACGCCAGCCTTCCGCGAGAAGATGTCGCCCAGAGAGATCTCTACGTCCTCCACACCGGCGAACGCTTCTCGCCACGCTGAGACCAGTGACGGGCTGATGTCGCGAAGGTGAAGCTTCATCCCGTCGATCTCCGCTGCGCCTCCCAGATGAACCGCTGCATCGCGAGACAGAAATCATCGAACGCGGTGTCCGAGGCGAACGCAGAGCGCGGAACCTGCATCGCCTCGTTCATCGCCAGCCCACCACCATCCTGACTGACGAACACCACGAGCCCCTCAGGACCCATCCGCTCCATTCGCACGCGCGGCCAGCCGATCACCTGCACCTCGTTCCCGTGCGTGATGTTGAGCGCCATCGACGTCATCGACAGCTTCACCTTCTCGACGACGGTCACCGCCTCGAGCTCGCCCTGCCACTTCGTCGAACCCACGTTCGTCGCCACATCCCGCGCCGCGCGCCGCGCCTGGAACAAGAACCCGAACAACCACCCACCGACCCACAGAACAGGCAGCGCCCCAAAGTAGAAACAGATCGCGCCCGGCAGCTCGATGCCCGCTCGCTCCGTGCCCCACGCGATGCCAAGCGCACCGAGCAACACGAACACCCCGCGCGAAATCCTCGCTCCGGTCAGCACCTTGCCGCGCATCCCGGAAAAACGGTCCTGCGCCTTCTGAAGCGAGGGCGGAACGGTGCCCGGCTTGAGGCGGCGATGCTCGAACTCCACTTCGGTCTGCGACGGCTCCACGAAGAGGGAGTTACCCCACTTCCGGCTGAAGAGGTCAGCGTGCCGCGACTCGTTGCGTCACCTGGAGTCGTCCCTTACAAGGCGCCCCCATCATGGCGATGTCCGAAAAGTACGAGCCGAGTGTCATCGAGTCGAAGTGGCAGCAGGTCTGGAACGAGCGCGGCACCTTCCGCCTCGCGCGCTCCGGCAACAAGCCGAAGAAGTACGTGCTCGAGATGCTGCCGTACCCCTCCGGCGCCATGCACATGGGCCACGTGCGCAACTACCTGCTGGGCGACGTCTACGCCCGCTACTTCCGCATGAAGGGCTTCGACGTCGTGCACCCCATGGGCTGGGACGCGTTCGGTCTGCCCGCGGAGAACGCGGCGATCAAAGACGGAGTCCACCCCGCGAAGCGCACCGCAGAGAACATCATCAGCTTCAAGAAAGAGATGAACTCGCTGGGGTACTCGTACGACTGGGACCTGGAGGTCGATACCAGCAAGCCCGAGTACTACCGGTGGAATCAGTGGTTCTTCCTGAAGATGCAGGAGCTGGGGCTGGTCTACCGCCGCTTCTCCAAGGTCAATTGGTGCACCGACTGTCTGACCGTCATCGCCAACGAGCAGGTGAAGGACGGCACCTGCGAGCGCTGCGGCAACAAGGTGATCGATCGCGAGCAGCCTGAGTGGGCGTTCCGCATCACGAAGTACTCGCAGTCGCTGCTGGATGGATTGGACACGCTGACCCAGTGGCCCGATCGCATCACCGCCGCGCAGCGCAACTGGATCGGCAAGAGCGAAGGCGTCGAGGCCGACTTCGGCATCGAGGGCAGCGCCGAGAAGCTGCGCATCTTCACCACGCGCGTCGATACCATCTTCGGCTGCACCTACGTGGTGGTCGCTCCGGATCATCGCATCGTGCGATCGATCACCACGCCCGATCACAAGGCCGACGTCGACGCGTTCGTCGCGAAGATGGCCGCAAAGTCGAAGACCGAGCGCACCGAAGAAGGCGCGGAGAAGGAAGGCGTCTTCACCGGCGGCTACGCGCTCAATCCTTTCACCGGCGCGAAGGTCCCGGTGTGGATCGCGAACTTCGTGCTGTCTGACTACGGCACCGGCGCGGTGATGAGCGTGCCCGCGCACGACGCGCGCGACTTCGACTTCGCTCGCAAGTACGCGCTGCCGATTCGCGTGGTGATCACTCCGTCGAAGCCCGTGCAGCGTGAGGAGGCGAACACCGCTCCGGCGGCGTTCACCGATGACGGCATCCTCGCTGACTCCGGAGCCTTCACCGGCAAGACCTCCGCCGACGCGCGCAAGGAGATGGCGCAGTGGCTGGTCGCGCAGAAGAAGGGCGCGCCGATGACGACGTGGCGCCAGAAGGACTGGGGCTTCAGCCGCCAGCGCTACTGGGGCACTCCGATCCCCATCGTCTATTGCGAGAAGTGCGATCCCGAGAGGAAGGGCATCGCGGTCCCGTACGAGCAGCTGCCGGTCGTGCTGCCGCACATCGAGGTCGAGAAGGTGCTGACCGGCAAGGGTGAGCCGCCGCTGGCCAAGGTGCCCGAGTGGTTCAACACCACGTGCCCGAAGTGCAGCGGCCCCGCGACGCGCGAGCCGGAGACGATGGATACCTTCGTCGATTCCTGCTGGTACTACGCGCGCTACCTGTCGCCGAAGTTCGACACCGCTCCGGTCGATGCGGCGATGACGAAGAAGTACCTGCCCGTCGACATCTACGTGGGCGGTCCCGAGCACGCGACGATGCACCTGCTGTACTTCCGCTTCTGGACGCGCGTGATGAAGGAGTTGGGCCTGTCTCCGGTCGACGAGCCCGTCACGCGGCTGATCACCCAGGGCATCGTGAACGGCTCCGACGGGCTGAAGATGAGCAAGCGCGCCAAGAACGGCGTGGCGCCCTCTGACCTGGTGAAGGAGTACGGCGCCGACACCGCGCGTGCGTACGTGCTGTTCGCCGGTCCTCCCGAGCGCGACTTCGACTGGAATGAGAAGAGCGTCGATGGCGCGTTCCGCTTCCTGAAGCGCGTCTGGGCGCTGGCCGTGCAGCACGAGGCCGCCGCGAAGGGCGCAAAGCACGAGGGCGCCTTCGAGGGCCGTGCGCTCGATATTCGGAAGTCCGCGCACAAGGCACTGAAGCGCATCACCGAGTCGATCGAGCGCCTGTCCTTCAACACCTCGATCGCCGGAATGATGGAGTACGTGAACGAGCTGTACCTGCACAAGGAACTCACCACGCCGGGTGAGAAGGCCGCGATGAACGAGGCCATTCAGCTGCTGGCCGCCATGATGGTGCCCTTCGTTCCGCACTTCGCGAATGAGCTGGCGGCGGCGTACGGCAGCACCTCGCCGCTCGAGGATCAGCAGTGGCCCGCGTTCGACCCCACGCTGGTCGTCGACGACGTCGTTACCTACGGCGTGCAGGTGATGGGCAAGCTGCGTGGCGAGGTTCAGGCGCCCGCCGCTGCTGGCGAGGCCGAGGTGCGTGCGCTGGCCGAGGCGGATCCGAAGATCCAGGCCGCGCTCGCCGGCAAGACGGTGAAGCGCTTCGTCTTCGTCCCGAAGAAGATCGCCAACTTCGTCGTCGGATGAAGATCCCTCTCCCTGCGCCAGCGGGGAGAGGGGCAGGGGAGAGGGGCGCACTTCGCGCCTTTCTCTTCGTGCTCCTCCTCTCGAACTGCGGCTATCGCTTCACGGCGC
>CBIHPJ010000791.1:0-3873 GCA_966211295.1 uncultured Myxococcales bacterium
GGAGAAGATCCACGGCGCGACCTTCGACCCCTTCAGGTAGCGATCCTTCGAGCGCACCACCGAGAGGAACGTGCTCTGCGTCAGATCGTCGGCCAGCGCGCCATCGCGCACCATCGACCTCGAGAACGACCGCACCTTCGGCAGGTACCGCTCGAACAGCTCTCCGAACGCGGACTTATCGCCCGCGCAGAAGCGCTCCATCAGCTGTTCGTCGGTCGCTTCGCCCATCGAAGTGACCGCCGCTCTAGCGTCCCCTACGTCCACTCGTCACGTACGGACGAGCGTCAAAGGTGTTTCAGAAGGCGATCACGAAGGAGGGCGCGGGGTTGAAGGTGGGGTTCTTGAAGAACTTGTCGAAGATGGCGATGAACTGGTCGCCCTCGCCGACGTCGCCGAGCAGCCCGGTCTTCCGGCCTCGCACCACCACCGTGCCATTCCCCTTCACGTCGACCGAGGTGGGCTCCACCACGGCCGTCCTTCCGATGGGGGGCATCGCGGCGAGCACCGAGGAGTGGGTGATCTCTCCGGTCTCGAAATCGACCCCCACCACCGCCGCTCTGACGGAGGACGCACCGCTGGGCGAGTCCTTGAAGGTGAAGGTGGCGACCACGCCCTGCTGCTTCTTGCCGTCGAGCAGGATGCTGGGGATGGAGAATGACGTGCCGAGGAGCGCGTAGCCGCCGTTCCCGCAGCCCTCCTTCTTCAGCCACACGTGATTGATGGGAGGGAAGGGCGGCGCTTCCACGGCGTAACCCGCGGAGAAGGTGCAACCGTGCACCTCGATCGAAACCTGCGCCGGCTGCGGCGTAAACCCTGCGGGGAGCTCCGCAAGCCAGACCCCGGGATCCTCCTCGGGTCTTCTCCCGGAATCAGGCACTGCCAACGTCGACACGGCGATGATCAGCGGAACGAGGTGCATGCGCAGGTGTGAGTGCAAAGGGCATGTCAGTGGGTCCCTGTAGAGTGCTTTCTCGATGAGAACCGGGCCCTATCTGCATCTCGTGAGTGGTCAGCCTTTGCGGCCGCAGGGGAAACCTCTGCGCGCGAGCGACGTGCCTGACGATCTGTTGCTGCGTTCTGCCTCGGCGTCCCAGCGGGAGCGGTTGCTCGTTGGGCTCGGGCTGTCCCTGGGGACGGACGCTTCGCTCCGCGAGGTGATGCGTGAGGTGATGAGACGGGTGGCGAGCGAAGCGAATGCGCTCGCGCTCGAGCAGACCCTGCAGCTGGCCGCGCGCAGTGGCACCCTGGGCTTCATCGTCGAGGCGCTCGAGCTCGGTTGGCTGTTGAGTCTGGGCAAGACGCGCGGCGTGAAGGTGAATGACATTCTCGCGACGACGGACTCCGTCACCGAGCGTGGACTCACCTCGAGTGAAGCGAGACGCATCAACGAGAACTTCGGTCAGACGCTCGATCCGGGCTCGGTTCGTTTCAAGTTCACGACGGGCGTGATGACGATGGGAGCGGGCGCGATGGTGCTGGGGAACACCATTCACGTCGATCCCACTGATCCGCGCTGGAAGATCCGCCCGGGTACCACGCTGCCTGAGGATCCGCAGGACGAAGCGTGGGACTCGTTCAATGGCGTGTTGCTCGCGCACGAGCCGTCGCACGTGTGGAGCTACCAGCATCAGGGCACTGCCTACGCCTTCAACTCGGTGGCTGATCAGCTGGCGGCGATGCGCGTGGGCACTCGTGGAGGCGCGTATCGCTACACGCCCGATCGCCAACACTTCCTCGATTACGGAGAAGAGCAGCGCGCGATGATCGTGCAGGACTTCGTGGCGGCGACGCGCGCGAAGCAGAAGGGTGAGCCGACCTCGCTCACGATCTACGGCGGCTCACTGCCTGTTGATGAAGTGGTGAAGACGCTGACTCCGTTCATCGAGCAGATGCGCTCCGCGGGGCCGGGAATGCCGCAGCCGCCGGCGCGTCAGCCGGAGTGGATTCTCTGCGCCTGCGTGACGCGTGGTTTCCAGCAGGACGGGCTCGCGGGGCTGATCGCGAATCAGGCGGACGCGTTGGTGGCGCAAGCGGGCCAGGTGGCGACGCAGGCGGTGGTGGATGGAGTGCTGAAGCACAATCCGCTCCTCGGGGCGGCGGGTGTGGCGGGAGTGGGTGCGGTCGTCGCCGCGTCACTCGTTCCGCGTGAGCAAGCCGACAATCACGGGCGGAGTGGCGGCAGCGCGATCCTCGATCAAGCGGGGATTCCTCGCGGCGTGGCGATCGGTCGCGATGGAATCGAAGCCTCCGTGAAGGCCGCGTGGGATGCGCCGATCGCTGATCCGAAGTCGCCGCTGGGAATGGGCGATCCACGCGTGGAGTGGCGCGCGTCGGTGAATCGAGACTTCGGAGATGTGCGAGTTGATGGAGCCGCGAACGCGGTGGTCGCGCAGAGCGGTGAAGTGCGTCAGGCCGATGTGTCCGTGCGAGTTGAGGAGGGGGGCACGGCCGTTGGCGCTGACGTGGGAGTGACTCCGCAGCGAGGCGCTGAGCCACTGCGCGCGTGGTCGCACGTGACGCTGATCACCGAGCCGGTCTCGGTGAACGCGGGCGCCACGGTGGCCGTGCGCGACGGGGTGGTGCAGAGCCTCGCTGCAGAGTCGGCAGTTGAGATGAAGTCCGGCTCAGTGGGAACGGAGCTGCATTTCTCTCGCGCAAAGGCAGACGCGCCGCTCGCCCTCGAGGAAGCGACGCTGCGCGCCTCGGTTCAACCTTCTGCGGGAACGTCCGTAGGAGTGCGAGCAAAGCTCGTTCCTGCGGGTCTCGACGAGCTGGCCGCGCAAGTGGCGACGGTCGGTGATGCAGGCTCACTCTCGCTCGCCGCGGCGGGTACGAAACTCACCACCACTCCCACGGTCGGAGTGACCCTGACTGCAACCGAGAAGAAGAGCGGCGTCGCGGTCTCCGCGAACGCCTCCGCGACTCCCTCCACCGGAGCAGTACAGGGCGGAGTGACGGTCTCCGTTCCTCTGCCTGAACCAGGAACCAAGAAGTGACGCCCTCTCCCTGCGCCAGCGGGGAGAGCGTCACTTGAGGCGGCTGTCTTCGAGCCACTGTCCGAAGGCGATCCGTCCGAGCCGCGGCGTCGGTCCCGGCGTGAGTGATTGGTCAGTGACCTCGGCGCCGAAGTAGCGCGCATGCACGTCGGAGATCACTCGGCGGTCATCGTCATGGAAGCGCAAGAAGCGCCAGGCGAGCTCATCCATCTTGATCAGCTCGGGGCCAGCCACTTCGACGATTCCGCCGACGGGCTCTCCGAGGGCCAGGTCGGCCAGCGCGGCGACGACGTCGTCCGCGGCGATCGGCTGCATGTTTGCGGGCGACATCTTCACCGTGTGATCCGTCGTGGCGGCGTCGACGATGCGTCCGACGAACTCGAAGAACTGAGTGGAGCGAAGGATCGAGAAGGGCACCTTCCCCGCTTTGATCGCTTCCTCCTGCGCGACCTTCGCGCGCAAGTAGCCGCTCTCGGGGTTTCGCTCGGAACCGACCACGGAGAGCGCGACGTGATGCTTCACGCCGGCGGCTAGCTCCGCGTTCAGCAAGTTCTTCGTCGAGGTCTGGAAGAAGGACATCACCTCGGCGTCGGCGAACGACGGCGAGTTGGAGACATCGACCATCACGTCGACGCCCTCCAAAGCCGCGGAGAGCCCTTCTCCGGTCAGGGTGTTCACTCCGGAGGCGGGGGACGCGGCGACTGCCGTGTGTCCCTTCGCCTGCAGGCGCTTCACGAGCTTCGAGCCGATCAGTCCACTTCCACCAATGATGACGATCTTCATGCGAAGGCCAGTAACGGCGCTCTGCGGCCCGCATCCCTCGTTCGCTGGCCCAGTGGTCAGGGCGAGGTCGACCCACGAGGACCCTGAATCTGGG
>CBIHPJ010000792.1:0-3873 GCA_966211295.1 uncultured Myxococcales bacterium
CGTGCGCTTCCGTCAACTCGAAGTGGGACGCGGCATTCTTCCCTTCGGCGGAGCCACCATGCGCGCGCCTGCGAAGCTCGGCTGGGGCAACGCGATGCGCTTCCTCCTCACGGGGGAAGAGTTCGGTCACGCGGAGGCGCTGCGGATCGGCCTCGCGCAGGAAGTGGTGGAAGCGGGTCAGCACGTGGAGCGCGCGAAGGCGATCGCGCAGCTCATCGCGAAACAGGCGCCGCTCGGAGTGCAGGGCACGCTCGCCAACGCGCGCATCTACGAAGCGCAGGGCATGGCGGAGGCGAAGAATCACCTCTCGCAGCTACTGGGTCAGGTGATGTCGAGCGAGGACGCCGCGGAAGGAATGATGAGCTTCGTCGAGCGGCGTGAGGCGGTGTTCAAGGGGAAGTGATCAGGCGATCGCGCCGACCCAGTTCTTGATGCCGGAGTACTGCGAGATCGCTTGCTGCTTGGCGGCATCGACGCTGGGGTGCCAGGTGTCGAAGATGCAGCCCCACTCGCGGTCGCACGCGAAGAGGAAGCAGGCGCTCCCGGAACGAACGATCGCCAGGCCAGTGATCGGAGAGCGCGGCTGCGGCTCCACCCGGGTGAACCAGAGGACCTTCGCGCCGCCGATCATGTTCGGACAATCAGGAGTCATTGACGCCGCGGCTTTAAGCAGAACTTCCCGCAAGGGAGGAAACGCTCTTTCGGGTGGGGATAGTACGGTAACCGCGATGTCGCTTCAGTCTGCCGAAACACTTCTTCCCGTGGTGTACGCCGAGTTGAAGCGGCTCGCGGCGGCGAGCTTGAGCCGGCTTCCTCCGGGGCAGACGCTGCAGCCCACCGCGCTCGTGCACGAGACGTGGCTCAAACTGGTCGGTGAGGAGGATCCCGGTTGGGAAGGCAGGAGACACTTCTTCGGGGCGGCCGCGAAGGCCATGCGCGAGCTGATCATCGATCAACTGCGTCGCAAGGGAGCTTCCAAGCGTCAGGCTCCTGGGGAAGTGGCGGAGCCAGACAGTCAGCTTCAGCCCGCTGCCGTCCTACCCGAGCTGACCGACGTGCTCGCCGTCGACGCCGCGCTCGAGCGCCTCGAGAAGGAGAACGCCGAAGCGGCGGAGGTGGTGGTCCTGTCTTTCTATGGAGGGCTTTCACTTCCTGAGATCGCGGAGCTCAAACAGGCGGGGCTCCGCACCATCGAACGGCGTTGGCAGTTCGCGCGCGCGTGGCTTCTTGATGAACTGAGAGGCGCATGAGCAGCTCGCAGCTGGAAACCATTTTCAATGAAGCGCTCGATCGCCCGGCGACGGAGCGTGCGGCGTTTCTCACTGAGCGGTGTGCTGGTGATGAGGCGTTGCGCGCGAAGGTGACGCGGCTGCTCGAGGCGCATGGATCGGGCCCCGCGGAGTTCCTCGCTACGCCGGTGATGGAGAAGCCGAAGAATCGCTTCGGTCGTTACGTGGTGGAGAAAGAGCTCGGGCGCGGCGGCATGGGCGTGGTGTTCGCCGCGCACGATGACGCGCTCAAGCGGCGTGTGGCTTTGAAAGTGGTGCGGACCGATCGCGGAATTCCCGACGCGCGTGCGCGGCTCGAGCGTGAGGCGCAGTCGCTCGCGAAGGTGCAGCACCCGAACGTGGTCGCCGTGCACGACGTGGGCGAGGCGGATGGTGAGCTCTTCATCGCGATGGAGCTGGTCGATGGTGAGCCGCTCTCCACCTGGGCGAAGGGGAAGCCGTGGCGACAGGTGCTCGAGATGCTTCACGAAGCGGGGCGTGGACTCGCTGAGGCTCACGACGCCGGTGTGCTGCATCGCGATTTCAAGCCGGGGAATGTGCTCGTCGACTCGGCGGGGCGCGCGCGCGTGGCGGACTTCGGACTCGCGGCTGCGCATGAAGGCGTGATGCAGCTGACGGAGCCGGGTGCTCCGATCGGCACGCCTGGATTTATGGCGCCTGAGCTCGCAGCAGGCGGGGCGGCTTCCGAAGCGAGTGATGTGTATTCGTTCTGTCGTTCACTCGAGCGGCTGGTGACGCCGACTCCGGAGTGGCTCGCGCCGATCATCAAGCGCGGCCTCTCTGAGAATCCGAGTGAGCGCTGGGGACGGATGAACTCGCTGCTCCTCGCGATCGACTACGAGCTCGGAGTCGATCCCAGTCACGACGCGCGTCCGGCGAGCGCGCCTCGTACCTGGTACTTCGCGCTGCTCGCGGCGTTGACGTTGATGGTGCCTGTGGTGGTCGTCGGCGGAATGTATCCGCTGGTGTCCACGATGGACGCGGTGCGCCTCGCGGCGACGGTGGTGGCCTCACTGGTGGTGGGGCTCGCGATCTTCTGGTCACGCATCAAGAGCAGTCCGTACACGCGGCGCGGGGCGACTGCGCTCGTCGCGATCTGCGGGGGAATGCTGGTGCATCGCGCGGTGATGCTCGGGTTCTCAGTGGAGATCTCTGCGTTGCTCGCTGTCGATCTGCTGCTCTTTGCGTCGTTCAACTGCGCGATGGGAATCTTCTGGGCGCGGCGCTACCTGTGGCTCACGTTGGTGTGCGTGCTGGGGAGTGTCGGAATCGCGTTCGCTCCGGCGCTCGCAGTTCCACTCTTCGGCGCGACCACCTTCGCCATGCTTCCTCTCGGCTACGTGTTCTGGGTGCGCGGCCAGCGAAATCCGTGAACCTTTCTCCCTCTCCCTTCGGGAGAGGGTCGGGGTGAGGGCATCCATCCGAGTGCATTTCCGAGGGCTTGCGAGCCGTGGCGGGGTTTTCTTCCGAATTACGGATGAAGAGGCATGAACCCCAAAATCGCCATCATCGGAGCAGGTATCGGAGGTCTCACCCTGGCCGTCGCGCTCAAGCGTCGCGGCCTTCGCGCCACTGTCTACGAAGCCGCGCCGAAGATGGAAGCGATCGGCGCCGGCATCTGGCTCGGCGCGAACGCGATGAAGGTGATGGAGCGCCTCGAGCTCGCTCCACAACTCAACGCCGCGGGAGTCCCGCTCACGAAGATCGAGCTCGCTGATCAGTCGACCATGCTCAGCACCGTCGAGCTGGAGCGGATCCGTGCCCGACTCGGACAGACCACGGTGTCCATCCTCCGCTCCGAATTGCAGCGCGTGCTGGTGGAGACGGTCGGCACGGTGAACATCGCCACGGGCAAGCGCGCCGAGAGTGTCGAGCCGAGCGGCCTCATCCGCTTCACCGATGGAACCACCGCGCAGGCAGACATCGTGGTCGGCGCTGATGGTCTCAAGTCTGCGGTGCGTCAGGCAGTTGAGCCCGCACCGCTCCGCTACAGCGGTCAGACGTGCTACCGCGGAGTCGCCGAGCTGGAGCTCCCTCCGGATCTGCAGACGGTTTGCCGCGAGACGTGGGGAGGAGAGTGCCGCTTCGGTTACTCCGCGGTCGACGCTCGCCACGTGTACTGGTTCGCGGTGACGCAGACGCCCGCGGGCGGGGTGGATGAGGGGCCGAAGAAGTCGCTCCTCACCGAGCGCTACGCGAAGTTCCCCGGAGTCGTCCCCGCGATCCTCGCCGCGACTCGCGAAGAGGCGATCAGCCGGCTCGACATCTACGATCTGCAGCCGCTCACGAAGTGGTGGAAGGAGTCGTGCGTGCTGCTCGGTGATGCCGCGCACGCGATGACTCCGAACCTGGGTCAGGGCGGAGGTCAGGCGATCGAGGACGCGTGGTCGCTGGCGCGACACATCGCGACGTGCGCCACTCCGCAGGAAGCGTTCGCGAAGTACCAGGATGAGCGCATGGCGCGCGCACGGCACATCGTGAAGGTCGCGTGGACTGTGGGTCAGACCGCGCACTGGACGAATCCGCTCGCGCGAGCTCTCCGCAATGCGGTCCTGCGCGGCACTCCGGATCTCTTCGCTCAGCG
>CBIHPJ010000793.1:0-3867 GCA_966211295.1 uncultured Myxococcales bacterium
GCTCTCCGGTTGTCAGTGCCTCGTTCCGGTCACTGAAGACGGAGGCCACGATGCTGCGGTGAATCCTCCGCCGGATGCGGGAAGCGACACAGGACTCGACGCAGGAATGGACGCGGGTCTTCCGCCAAGCGACGCAGGCTGCGCGCTCGCGACCCAATGCACCGGAGGCCCACAGCTGACGAGCAACTGGTGCAACACCACGCAGCCCGACGCGGGCTTCAGCTGCGTGCAGAACAAGTGCGTGTGGGAATGTCCGCTCGTCGCCGCCGGCCGCTCGTGCACGGTGAACCAGGGCACGTACTGCCTCGAGTGTGGCGATGCGGGCACGATGTGTCCCGAGACCACGAGCTGCAACTCGATGGGCTCGGTGATGGCGAACGTCGAGTCAGGCGCTGCGTGCACCACCTTCACCAGCGTCACCGTGATGCGCGGCGCCAGCGCGCAGTGCCGCTACTTCGTGAACACGAACACCAGCTCCACCGGAGAGATCTGGCGTCTGCCCAACGGCGAATACCTCGCGTACTTCGCGGACCTCGGAGGCTGGTGCACGGGGCGCTCGGCGTTCACGGGTGCACCGCGCTCGATCTTCAACTGTCCCTCGTGCCAGTTCGTGTTGATGGGCTTCGAGTGAGTTCTTACAGCGTGCAGGCAAAATTTCACCGCCGCACCTTGGGTGAAACACGGAGGATTCGACTCCGGCCGGATCAGCGACAGAATGGGGCTGCTGCGCTACTTCGCGGCCTCCCCCATGAGAATCTGCTTATCGCTGGTCCTCCTCTCTGCCGTGGCGTTCGCGCAGTCGCCTGATCAGCCCGACGCTGGTGACCCCGCGGCGCAGAGCGCCGACATCTCCGATCTCTCACTCGAGTCGCTGCTCGACACGCCCGTCGAAGTGACGAAGGACGCACGGTCCACCCGCGAGTCCGCCAGCGTGCTGCTGGTGATGACGCGCGAAGAGGTGCTGGCCTCGGGCGCGCGCGATCTCCTCGAGGTGCTGCAGCTGGTGCCCGGCTTCACCTTCCATCAAGACGTCGAAGGCGTGGTGGGCATCGCCTTCCGCGGCTTGTGGGGCAACGAGGGCAAGGTGTTGGTGATGATCGACGGGCTCGAGATCAACGAGCTCCTCTACCAGGGCCCGCAGTTCGGCCATCACATCCTCATTCACCAGATCGAGCGCGTGGAGATCATCCGCGGTCCCGGTTCCGCGCTCTACGGCGGCAGCGCAGAGCTGGCGGTGATCAACGTCGTCACCCGCGGCGGCAAGGAACTTCAGGGCGGCGCCCTCGGTGCTCGCGGCGCGCTCGGAGCGACCGGCTTTCACGATTGGTCCCTCGGCGCCTCGCTCGGCGGAAAGCATGAATCGAAGTCGCTCGAGTGGAGCATGCACGTGGTCGGCGGCCAGGGCCGTCGCTCGCGCGGAACGTTCAACGATTTCTACGGCAACAGCGTGTCACTCGCTGACGACCGACTCGACCCGTTCTTCATCACCGCCGCGGCCTCGTACAAGGGGCTCAAGGCGCGCCTGCTCTATGACGACCAGACGGTCGGCTCGAGCGTGGGCTTCGGCGAGGCGCTCCCGGGCGACAAGGTCCGCTTCCGCACTGCGATCGCCGATGTCAGCTACGAGCTGAAAGCGTCCGACACGCTCACCATCAAGCCGCGTCTCAACGCGCGCTTCCACATTCCCTGGCAGAACGACGACAAGGACTCCACGCTCTTCTACGACAAGACCGCGATGCGCCTGCTCGCTGGAGTCGGTGCGACGTGGAACGCGACCAGCTTCCTCACCGTGAGTGGCGGTCTCGAGGGTTACCTCGATCACGCGTGGCTCAACACCAGCGAGTTGTTCGGCGCGCAGACCCAATTCGGCGATCAGAATCAAATCTCGTACGGCAACGTCGGTGCGTGGGTGCAGGGTCAGCTCACCACCCAGTTCGTCAACGTGACCGCGGGCGGCCGCCTCGAGTGGCACTCGCAGGTCGGCGTGAACGTCGCTCCGCGCATCGCGCTCACCAAGCAGTTCGAGCGGGTGAACGTGAAGCTTCTCTACGGCGGCGCGTTCCGCAGCCCGAGCATCGAGAACTTGAACCTGAGCATGGGCACCGTGAAGGCCGAGCGCACGCACGTGGCCGAAGCGGAGGTCGGCGTGGAGCTGGGCGACATCGGCTTCGTGAGCGTGAACGGCTTCTACACCCTGCTCGTCGCGCCCATCACGTACCACTACGACCTGGACACCGACACCGAGAGCTACCGCAACGCCGGCGCGCTCTCGACAGCGGGCGCCGAGGCGTTGCTCAAGCTGCGCGGCGCGCTGGGCCACTTGAACCTGAGTTACTCGCTCGCGGTGCCGGTGGTGGCACAAGACGTCGACACCTACCTGCGCCCCGATGGCCGCGAGACGCCGACGTTGATCGGCATGCCGACGCACAAGTTCACGCTCTCGGGGAAGCTGGTGATGAACAAGTACCTCTCGCTCGGCGGGAGCATGGTGTTCCTCAGCAGTCGCTACGCCTTCACCTCGGCCACCGACCTGCTCGATGGCGTGGGCACCATCGGCTACCTGCCGGAGTCGGCGCAGATCACCGCGTGGCTCGGCGTCGACTCCATCTTCAACACCGGCCTCTCGGCGCAGCTCGGCGTGGGCAACGTGCTCGACACGAAGGTTCTCTACGTTCAGCCGTATGATGGCGGCCTGGCGCCGATGCCGGGCCGTGGGCGCGAGGTGTTCCTCCGCCTGAACTACGCGTTGGAGTTCCTGAAGTGAGAGTCGTTGTCGTTACCGCCTTCCTCCTCATGAACGCGGCGGTCGCCGCCGAACGAGTGCCTGACGCGCTGGGCATGATGGTGATGCTCAAGGTCGTCAGCTACGACACCGCCTTCGCCACCCACGGGAGCGGCGACTTCAACGTGCTGATCCCCTACGCGGACGGCGACGAAGCGAAGGCCAGCGCGCTCGCGGCCGAGGGCGCGAAGCTCGAGGTGAAGACCATCAAGGAGCGTTCGCTCAAGTTCACGCCCGTTGCGCTCAAGGACCTCGCGGCGGCGAAGGGCACGGCGGTGCTGCTGCACGCGGGTGCCAACGCGGACGTGATCAGAAACACCCTGCAGAAGGCGCAGAACGAGAAGCTCTACGTGATCACCTTCGACGAGAGCGCGGTGAAAGACGGCGCACTGCTCGGAGTGGGCTTGTCGAACGGTAAGCCGCAGCCGCTGATCAACGTGCCAGCGATGCGCGCGCTGGGCGCTGACTTCGGACCTGTGCTTCGCCTGGCGCGTACCTTCCAGTAGCGAGTTCTTCCAGGAGCGCGCGCGGAGTGACGCCGACGAGGTCGCGGAAGTCGGCGATCAGGTGAGCCTGGTCGTAGTACCCGGCGTCGACGGCGATGCGCCCCCATCCTCCGCGAAGATCCTCACGGGCAGCGCGCACCGCTCGATGAAAACGCGCGAGCTTGGCAAACGCCTTGGGGCTCATACCCACGGTGTCGCGGAAGGCACGGCGCAGGCTCCGCTCGCTCATGTCGAGATCGTCGGCGACCGAGCTCACGTTCGCGCATTCGAGCCTCTCGGCGGCAGCGAGCACGACTCGTGAGTTGCGGTGCTGCTCACCCAGCCGGAGCCGCTCCGCGATCGCACGTTCCAGGATCGCGGCCGCGTCGTCTGGGTGCGCGTTGCCGAGTTGATCGAACAGCCGCCCGGTCGCGAGGTCTCCCCAGAGATCTTCGAGGGCGACGATGCGACCGAAGGTCAAGGAAGCTGGCACACCCAGCACCGCCTTGTGCGCGTCCAGGTGCAGACGAGCCATCACGGTTCGCTGACCGGCGCGAATGATCTTCCGGTGCGCCCGCTGCCGCCCGCCGATCGCGTGCG
>CBIHPJ010000794.1:0-3862 GCA_966211295.1 uncultured Myxococcales bacterium
ACTGCGCCACCGCCGGAGCCGCCACCCACTGCGCCGCCGCCAGCGCCGCCACCGACAGCACCACCGCCGCCTCCCGTCGCGCCACCACCTCCGCCCGTTGCGCCACCACCTCCGCCCGTCGCGCCACCACCGCCGCCCGTCGCGCCACCACCTCCGCCCGTGCCGGCGTCAGGAGGCGCCACGCACTGTCCTCCCGAGCAGCTCCCGATGCTGCACGGCGTCCCATCGGCCTTGTTCTGAAGCGTGCACGTTCCCGCGGGCGCCATGCACACGGCCTGCAACTGACACTCTCCCGGTGGAGGACACGTCACCGGGCTCCCGCTGGTGCACACGCCCGCGGAGCAGAAGTCCGCTGCCGTGCACCCGTTCCCGTCGTCGCACTGACGACCCGACACCGCCGAGCACGTTCCATCCACCATCGCTCCGGCCGCCACGCTGCACGCCTGACAGGCGCCGGTGCACGCGGTCGCACAGCACACGTTGTTCGCGCAATTCCCGCTGATGCACCCGCCGCCCGAGGTGCACGGCTCACCCGTCGCGACCGGCAACTCAGTCACCGCGCTCAAGTACACCCGCTGCGCCTGCACCGACGGGCGCTCGTCGAACCGCTGCACCGCCACCCAGGTCTTCCCATTCCCGTCCGACGCCGAGTCGAGCGAGCTGGGCGCCCACGGCAAGGTGCCTCCCGAGCTGGGCGTCATGTCGGTGGACAGCCCGTTGTTCCACCGGCTCACGAGGAGCTCGATGGGAAGCTGGTGGGCGACCGACAGCACCCACACTCCGCCGTTCCACGTCGCCGAGGGGCTGAGCGAGGTGGTGTTCAACGTCGACACCGTCACTCCGCCGATGTCGAGCGCGCCCCCCGCAGCGATGCGGGTGAGCTTCAGGTTTCGCGCCGAGTCCACCCAGCTGAGCAAACACTGCGGCGCGGAAGAGAGCTTCGGAGTGGCGGCGCCCAGAGTGGGGCTCGCTCCCGCAATCACCAGGCCGCCGGCATCGAGCAACGCGCCCGAGCTCGAGAGCCGCGAGACGCGGAAGCCAGACGTGCTGGTCCAGCCCACCCACACCTGCCCGCTGGCGGAACACAGGGTCGCGTTGCGCTCGTTGTCGGTGGTGATCGCGATCGGCACAGAGGCGCTCGCGACGCCCGCCTGCGAGATGCGCAGCGCGTAGACCTCACCGTCCGAGGGGAAGCGTGAGCTGGTGCTCTCCCACGCGAGCCAGGTCTGCGTACCGTCGCTGGTGAGCTTTGGCCTCGTGCCCGAGCCCGGGTTGAGACCACCGAACGGATCCAACAGCGTCCCCGCGGTGGAGATGCGTGCCACGTGAATCGCGGTGCTCGTCTCGGTCCACCCCACCACGAAGTTCAGTCCGTCGAACACCACGCCGATGACTTCGTTCACCCGCACGTTGCCCAGGCGCAGTGGCTGCGCCTCGAGCTGGTTCCCCGTCGTCGCCGAGTACCTTCGCGCGTAGACCGTCGGTACTCCCGCCTCGCGGAAGTCGACCCACGCCGCGAGCAGCACACCCGAGGCGTGCGCGAGCTTGCCGAAGCGCTGATCATTCATCGCCACCGCGTAGGGCACCGGCGTGCTGTCGAGCTTCGTGCCGGTGCTGTCGATGCGGGTCAACGTCTGCCGCTCACAGTCGAGGCCGTAGAAGCGGCCCGACGGTCCCAGGAAGCCCGTGCTCCAGTCCGAGTTGGTGGCGCCGTAATAGGTGAGGCTGCCGATGGGAGCGAGCGCGGGCGTGAGCCGGAGCACCACCCCATTTCCCGAGAAGCCCCCCGACAACGAGCTCACACACGCGAGCCAGTAGCGCGTTCCGTCGAAGGCCATCGAGGGCTGCGAAAAGTTGCTGCTGGTGCTGGTGAGCAGCCCGACGGGTGTGGTGTCGAGCACCACGTCGGCGTTCGAGACGCGCGCACCGAACAGATGCGTGGTGCTGCTGGACGAAGGTTGGCCCCACGCCACCAGGCAGTTGCTGCCGTCGCACGCGATGCCCGGCGCAGTGGCGAAGTTGCCTTGCGACGCGACCGCGAGCGGCGCAGTTCCCAGCACCACACCCGCGATGCTCACGCGCCGCAGACTCACGGTGATCGGGCTGGCGGTCCCGGTGAGAAAGGTCACCACGTGGTTGGTCCCGTCGAAGGCCGCTGCCGGGCTGACCGAGCCCACCACGCCCGTACCGAGGGAGAGCGGGGTGGGGTCGAGCACCGCGCCCGCGGGATCGAGTCGCGTCGCGAGGAAGGCGGAGGCGGTGACGTACTCGCTCCACACCAGCAAGGTGTGCCCCGCTCCGTCACTCGAGACCACGGGGACCGCGAGGCTGCCGGTGCTCAGCGTGCGAGCAACGCGGGGAGCGGAGTCGAGGAACGCGCCAGCCGGAGTGAGCCGGCGAAACACCACGCTCTTCCCTCCGTTCTCGACCCAGACGATCACGAAGTTGGTGCCGTCCCACGCCACGTCCAGCTGGCTGGTGGACTTGCGGCCCACCTCGAGAAAGGGCTGATCCAGCACCACGCCGCTCGCGTCCACGCGCGTGGCGTAGACCCGCGGCTCGCCAGAGCGGGAGTCGTACCAGGCCACCACGCTGATGGTGCCGTTGCTGGCTCCCTCTGCTTCCGACGCAGTGGAGTTCGTACCGGTCAACACCGGAGCGTCGAGCGGGCCTTCAGGGCCGAGCACGGGGCCGGCGAGGGCGGAGCTCGAGAGGAGCAGGAGAATGCTGGCGAAGCGCATGGCGTGGGGTGACCTCAGCGGTTGGTCGTTCGAGGCTGAAATGGTGGGTCATCAATGTACCCCGACCGCCTCTGTCGAGCGGGGTCGAGCGGGAAAGGGCGCCGTGCCCGACGTCTTGCCACGCTCAAACGCGAAGTGAGGCGCGTCTGCAGCATGTTCGCCCTCGGCTCGTACGCGAGGCATTGGCGCGAACGATGCTGAGGGAGCTACCGCCTACACCCACCAGGAGCCGTCATGAACCTCGCGACGATCGCCGTGTGTTCGATGTTGCTGGCCGGAGCCCCCAAGTCTGACGGGGACAAGAAGCTCGACGCCAAGACCGATGGCGGCGTGGCGCTCACGCCGATGGATCAGTCAGGAGACGAGCGCGACGTGAAGCTCACGCAGTCCATTCGGAAGTCGCTGATGGATGATGATCGACTCTCGTTCACTTCGAAGAACGTGAAGGTCATCACGCGCGAAGGGCACGTGACGCTCCGCGGCCAGGTGCCGAACAAGACCGAAGGGAACATCGTGCGCGAGCTGGCGCGGAAGGTGGCGGGAGCCAAACACGTCACCGATGAGCTCGAGTACCCCGCGTCAGGCGCGCCCGAGAACACGAACTGAGTACTGCTGCTTCCTCTCAACCAAGGAGTGAACATGGCCACGAAAGCCGTCTTCGGAATCGTCACCAGCCAGGACCTCGCCGAGGTCGTCGTCTCGGACCTGAACGCCGCTGGCTTCCCCATGAACGACATCTCGGTGCTGCTGCCAGACAAGGCGGGCACCCGCGACTTCGCTCATGAGAAGCACACCAAGGCTCCCGAAGGTGCCGCGACCGGCGCCGCGACCGGAGGCATCGCCGGTGGTGCGCTGGGCCTGCTCGCGGGCATCGGTGCCCTGGCCATTCCCGGGTTCGGTCCGCTGATCGCCGCGGGTCCGCTGCTCGCTGCGCTCAGCGGCGCGGCGGTCGGCGCGGGCGTCGGCGGGCTCACCGGCGCGCTCGTCGGCATGGGCATCCCCGAGCTCGAGGCCAAGCAGTACGAAGGAAAGATCCGTGACGGCAACGTGCTGATCTCGGTTCACACGGAAGACTCGAAGGAGATCGACCGGGTGAAGGACATCTTCAAGCGCCTCAACGT
>CBIHPJ010000795.1:0-3853 GCA_966211295.1 uncultured Myxococcales bacterium
GAAGATCTCTGCCCTCACCCCGACCCTCTCCCGCAGGGAGAGGGAGGTCAGTCGTGGAAGAAGCAGTCGATCGGCTTGGAGCCGAACATGTCGCGCGGGTGCACCGAGAGCTCGCGCCGCAGGCCGATGCCCATCAATCGCGGGTAGCCATCTTCCGAGTCTCCCTGCGGAGCGACGATCGCGATTTGCTTGGTGCGCATCTCGCGGGGCAGGGCGATCACCAGCTTGCCGCTGTTCGCCACCTCCACCGCCTCGTCGGCCGTGAGCCGCTTCCACAGCCGCAACGGCCCCTCGTGCCCCACCCACTAGCACGTCAGCGCGAGCGTCAGCAATTTCGCGCCCACGAAGTGCGGAATCTCGCAGTTCATCGCGCGGCTCACGTCCCACACGAAGATGTGACCGCGGCCCTTGCCGGGCGCGTCTTCGTCGTAGCGGGGGTTCACCGTCACTCCGAACTGCTTGATCACGTTCTCGAGCAGCTCGCGGCTGCGCTTGCCCTCGCGGCTCTGCAGCGGGGCTTGCACGGCGATCCACACGTCGCGGCCCTGGAGCACCTTGGGCACGTCCTTGCCGTCGAACTTCATGCCCACCGCGGTGGGCTCGTCGTCGGCCGCTGCCTTGGCTTTCGTTACTCCGACCGACGGCATCGCGGTGGCGAGCAACGAGTTGCGCCTGCGCTCGGCGCTCGAGTCGGCGAACTGCGAGCCCAGCGCGCTCTTCTGATGCTTCGTCAGCATCGACGAGTCGCTCACCATCGGGCTCGCACCTTCCAACGCTCCCGCCGCGGGAATGCTCCCTCCCGTGGTGGTGCGCGGCGCGCCCGGCTTCGCGGGCACGGCCCCGGCCTTCTTCGGATCAGGTTTTCCCTGCTGCGACATGGCCCTGAGACTAGCAATCCGCTCGCTCCTTACGAGCCCCTTCTCCTCTCAAACCGAGTACTCGCTGACCTCCGGAAGCGAGGCGGTTCTCCTCTCGCTGATCGCGAAGTAATCCCCTTGGCGGATCAGCTGATCCGGCGGTTTTTTTGCCGCCATGTGTGCCGCGTGGTCACATCTCACACGTCTGTAGCGACTGGTTGTCCCGTGTGCCCATGACTCGAGCCGTCTTCGCCGCCCTGATCCTCACCTCCAGCGTCACGCTCGGCGCGAGCGCTGACGAGGCGTACCAGGAGGCCAAGGCCGACTACGTGAAGCTGAAGGGCGACCAGAAGCGTCGCGCCCTGCGGCACCACTGGCAGAACGTGGCGAAGAAGTTCGAGGCCGTCGCCAAGAAGTACTCCAAGAGCGAACGCGCGCCCGAGGCGCTCTTCAATTCCGGCGAGCTCAACAACGAGCTCTCGCGCTTCTCCGCGATGGACGAAGATCGCGACGCCGCCAAGCGCAGCTACCGCCGCCTGATCGACGGCTGGCCCAACCACAAGCTCGCCGACGACGCCGCCTTCTCACTCGCGCGCCTGCTCGCCGATCGCGAGAACGATCCCGGCGCGGCCCGCAAGGTGCTCGAGGCCGCCGTGAAGAACGCCGGCGACAAGAAGAAGGACATCAAGGCGATGCTCGCCGCGCTCTCCGCCGCCGCGAAGGAGCCCACCCGCGCCGCGCCGCCTGCCGCGCCGGTGGTCGCCACCAAGCCGGCTCCCGCTCCTGGCCGCACGGCCACTCCGGTGCGCGCGACGCCTTCGGTCGAGGTGGCGACCAGGACCGTGAAGGCCGAGAAGGCTGAGAAGGCGGAGCGCACCGAGCCTCCCGCCACCGACGTGGCCGAGGCGATCCGCCGCGCGATCAAGCCGCTCCAGGCCGCGCAGCTCACCGAGCCGCCTCCCGTGGTGCAGGCGCGCCGCGCTCCCTCGATGCGCCCCGATGAGACCGAAGTCGAGGAGCCCCGGAGCGAAGAGGTCGTCGAGGAGTCCGAGCCCGTGGTGGCCAGCCTCGCCGAGAAGCTGCGCGACGTGCGCGTGGGCGCGCGCACTCCGGGCGTGGACGACACCGAGACCAAGACGCGCTTCAAGAAGCTGGCGAAGGCCGAAGGCGACGCCGAGCTCTCGCTCGCCCAGCAGCTGGGCCTCAAGGTGCGCCGGGTGATCATCGACGCCGGCCACGGCGGTCACGACACCGGCGCGATCGGCGCCAAGGGCACCCGCGAGAAGGACGTGGCCCTCGCCATCGCCAAGAAGCTCGCCGAGAAGCTCGAGGCCGCGGGGCTCGAGGTGCTGCTCACCCGCGACGACGACACCTTCGTGAAGCTCGAAGATCGCACCCGCTTCGCCAACCGGAACAAGGGCGACCTCTTCATCTCGGTGCACTGCAACGCGGCCCCGACCAAGACCCTGCGCGGCATCGAGACGTACACGCTCAACACCTCGTCGAACCGGTACTCCATTCGCCTCGCGGCGCGCGAGAACAGCACCACCGAGCGCGGCGTGGGCGACCTCCAGTACATCCTCGCGGACCTCGCCACCAAGGCGAACACCGGGGAGTCGGCGCACCTCGCGGACCGCGTGCAGCGCTCGCTCATTCGCAACCTCTCGGCCGAGTACAAGGGCGTGAAGGACCTCGGCACCAAGGAGGCCCTCTTCTTCGTGCTCCTCGGCGCGAAGATGCCGGCGATCCTCGTGGAGACCTCGTTCCTCTCGCACGCCGAAGAGGAAGAGCGCCTCGCTTCCGACGAGTACCAGCAGAGCGTCGCTGATTCGATCGCCGAGGCCGTGGGCGGCTTCCTCGAGGAGCGGAACAAGGTCGCGCAGGTCGACTGAAAGTCACCAGGGAGAGCGATCCCGCGACGCCAACGCGTCGATCGTGACCGCGGTGCGCATCGCGAACGCCGGCGGAGCGCGCTTCATCGTGAACTTCGGCCGAACGTGTCGACACGGGTGACGACACGGCGGGCCCTGCGCGCGTGGTTCCCGAGGGAGGAGGCGAGGCACGCACGCTGCAGTGGGGCGCGGCATGCTCATGCTCCTCGCTCACCTCGTGCTTCTCCAGGCGAAGCCGACGTTCGATCCCTCGCAGCCGTTCTGCACGGCGGGTGTCTGCCGTGATGCACCCAGGTTGGTAGAGCTCGACGCGAGGGCGCGATCGCTGCGGCTCGCGTGGATTCATGCGGAAGTGATCAGGCTCGAAGGTTCGCGGCCCTCGCAGGTGTTGCCGGGAGTGTCGCTCGCGCTCGGGTGCATCGCGGCGTTCGCCGCGGGAATCGTGGGCGCCCTTCGACCGCTGAATCAGAGCCTGTACTCGCTGGCGCTGATCGCGGGTGCCTCGCTGCCGATCACGTTCGGGATCGTCTTCCTCTCGGTGAACGGCGGACGGAATCGGCGGATCGATGCGCAGGTGAAGCCTCTGCGGGAAGAGCGGAACGCGCTGACGGTGCTGGAGCTCTGAGATGCTTCGCTTCTCTCTCGTTGCGGTGATGATCGCGTCTTCGATCGCGTTCGCGCAGGGAACTCCGCTGCCCGGCGAGCAGGTCTCGGAGGTGCGGCTGATCGTGATGGAGCCGCTCAAGCCGATTGGGCTCAAGCAGCTCGCTCGACTTCACGAGGATCTGGAGACGCTCGAGCTCTCACGCCCGTCGGTGGCGGGGCCGCTCGTGCTGGCGGCGCTCGGTGGGGGGACGCTCGCGGGTGGCATCGGGTTGGTGTCGATGGGTTGGGGGCTCGGGCTCACGCTCGGCGTCGTGCTCGCGGTGAGTGGAGGAATCGTCGCGCTGATCGGCGTGATCGTCGCGCTGGTGAACGTCGTGCGGCTGCAGGAGATCGATCGGCGAGAGGATGAGCTGCATCACCAGATTCTGTTGAGCAGGTTTGAAGAACTAGTACCGGACCACAGTGGTTTTGACCGGTTCACGCAGCGGCCTGCGGCGC
>CBIHPJ010000796.1:0-3839 GCA_966211295.1 uncultured Myxococcales bacterium
AGCCCCGCCCGAGAGCACCGAGCCGATGTCCATGGTGCCCAGGTCGTCGTCTCCGTGCGCCTCGTTCCACCAGTGCTGGCGCAGCACCTCGAGCTTCTTCGCCGACCCGGGGTTCTGCTTCGCCACCACCTCCATGAACGTGCGCGAGGTCACCCAGCGATACCGATTCGCGTCCACGTACGCCCGCAGCGCCTTCAGCCACGCCTCGTCACCCACCACCTTCCGCTGATCGTCGAACAACAACGGCGCCTTCCCGTAGATCAACGCCGCGTACTCGCGATTCGACTGGTACTCGTGCGTCGCGCGGTTCGCCTTGCCGTCGCTCCCGCCGAGCATGCGGTGCAGTTGATACGCCGCGCGTAATTGGCCATCGCGCATCTGCTCCGCCGCCTTCTTCCCCTGCCTCCACTCCAGCAACAGCAACGCGAGGTGCTGCGTGAGCGGCTCGTCAGCCACCGGCTCGGCGATCGGGTCACTGCCCACCAGCATCGCCGTGTACTGGTGCGCCAGCTCGTGATCGATCGTGAACTCGAGCGTGTTCTTCACCAGCTTCTGCAGCTCGGGCCCGAGGATCGCGTTCATCATCGCCGCCTGATCCCCTCCCAGCCCCAGCGCCTCGAGCGGATCCGTCTGGCCCGACAACAACCCCGCGGTCACCGTCACCAACCCGGGGAACTCCATGCCGCCCGCGCCATTCACCAACCGCATCTCCACCACCCGCAGCGTCTTGAACGGATACGGCCCCAGCTTCGCCTCCAGCTGCTCCAGCGCCTTCGCCGCGTGCTCCGTCACCACCGCTTGTTGCTTCCCCTCGCCGAAGAGCACCGTCTCCACCTGCACGTCGCCCACCTGCTTCGTCGCCCGCTTCGCCCCGCGCATCACCAACACCGGCAGCTCTCTGGCCGCCGCCACGCCGTACGCGAAGCGCACTCCACCTTCTCCCGTGGGCACTTCGCCCAGCGCGTTCCCCGCTGACACCGCGGTCCACCCCACCGGCACCACCACGCTCACCACGAAGTTCGAGGGATCGAAGCTCCCGAGATCTCCGATGCCCGACGGACCCTCGAACATCTTCCCGCCGCGCTCGGGCGGAATCATCGGCATCAACCCGATCAACGACACCGAGTCATCACTCGCCGCGAACGCGCCGTAGTCACCTCCCGGCCCGTCATCTCCAAAGCTCTGCAGCGCGCCCACCTGCTTCGGCAACCTCGGCACCTTCGCCTTCACCTGCAGCTCGAGCGTGACCTGCTGGCCCTTCTCCGCCTCGACCCTCACTCGGTAGAGCGACGGATCCGGCATCGCGATGCCGATGTCCTTCCCGTTCAGCTTCGCGTTGCTCAACACCACCGCGCCGGGGTGATTCGCGTTCGGAGTGCACCGCAGGTACAGCTCCGTCATCGCCGCCTTCGCCGTGATGGTGATCGCGACCTTCCCACTCGCCACGCGCGCCACGGGATCGACCACGAAGTCACCGCGGTAGAGCGGCAATTGAGTCGCCTCGCCGAGGACTGTCTCGACTCGTGCTCGCTCTCCGCTTCGCAACGAGGTCAGCGCGAGCTGCGCCTCGGGTGAGAGGTCAGCCGCGAAGGCGGGCAGGGCGATGAAAATGGAAAGCCAGCGAATCACGTTCAACCCTCACCCCGACCCTCTCCCGAAGGGAGAGGGAGACAAATTAGTGACCCTCCCGCGGAGCGAGAGTGAGCCAAGTAGTCACCCTTTCCGGAAGACGAAAAGGGGGCCTCGCAGAGTCTCACTTTTCCCTCTTTTCCGGGTAGATGCGCGCCATGGCCGAGCCTCTCGACGTCACGAAGATCCTCACCGGCAAGCGCATTCTGTTCGCCGGCGCCACCGGCTTCGTCGGCAAAGTCTCTCTGAGCATGCTGCTCCATCACTACGGTGAGCAGCTCGCCCACGTCTTCGTCCTCGTCCGCAAGGGCAGCAGCAAGGACGCGCACACCCGCTTCTACGACAAGGTCGCCACCTCCGAGCCCTTCATCCCCCTCCGCGAACGCCACGGCGAAGCCGAGGCCATGGAGTGGCTCAAGAAGAAGTGCACCATCCTCGACGGCGACATCACCGATCCGTGGATGGGCATGGACGAAACGAAAGCCCGCGCGCTCAAGGGCCAGATCGACGTCGTCATCAACTGCGCCGGCCTCGTCAGCTTCAACCCGTCCCTCGAGGTCGGGCTCAACGTCAACACGCACGGCGTGAAGTACCTCGTCGAGGCCTGCCTCCACTGGGACGTCCCGCTCGTCCACATGTCGACCGCCTTCGTGGCCGGCAATCGCAGCGGCCTCGTCTTCGAAGACGAAGAGGTCGTGGGCTACTTCCCCCGCCGCGGCGAGCTCGACGGCAAGGACTTCAGCCTCGAGCAGGAACTGATCGACGCCGAGAAGACCGTCGCCCGCCTCCGCGAGCAGGCCGACGACAAGGCCCTCGGCTCCACCTTCCGCGAGAAGGCCCTCGAGCGCCTCAAGGAAGAAGGTCGCGACTGGAAGGACGAGAAGACCCTCCGCCTCGCCATCGGCCGCGAGCGCAAGCTCTGGCTCACCACCCAGCTCGTCGACGCCGGCATGGAGCGCGCCAAACACTGGGGCTGGCCCAACACGTACACGTACACCAAGTCCCTCGGCGAGCAGGTGATCGCCGCCACGCCGGGACTTCGCTACGCGATCGTTCGCCCCTCCGTCGTCGAGAGCGCCCAGAAGTTTCCGTTCCCCGGGTGGAACGAGGGCTTCACCACCTCCGCCCCGATGATCTACTCGTGCATCAAGGGCCAGAGCGCGCTCCCCGCGAGCGAGACCTCCGCCCTCGACATGATCCCCGTCGATCAAGTCTCCGGTTCGCTCATCGCCATCACCGCGCAGCAGCTCCGCACCTCGGAGCGCCGCGTGTACCAGCAGGCCACCGGTGACTCCGCGCCCTTCATCGCCTCGCGCGCCGTCGAGCTGGTCGGCCTCTACAAGCGCCGCCGCCTCCGCAACAAGGAGACCGGCAACGAGTTCATCAACGAGCTCAAGAGCCGCATCGAGCCCAAGCCCGTCAGCAAGACGCTCTTCGACTTCACCAACTCCCCGCTGATCGCGACCGGCGCGAAGTGGCTCAACAAGACCATCGACGAGCGCCGTCCCACCTGGGGCGCGCCGAAGTTCAACGCGATGCTCGACAAGGTGAAGCACCAGCTCGACGACGTCACCGAGCAGACCGAGCGCGTGAACATGGTCGTCGACCTGTTCCTCCCCTTCATCTGGTCGAACCGCTTCGTCTTCCGCTGCGACAACACCCGCTCGCTCTACGTCGACATGCCCGCGCACGATCGCGCGAAGATCCCCTGGGATCCCGAAGCGATCGACTGGCGCACCTACTTCCTCGACACCCACATCCCCGGCCTCGAGAAGTGGGTCTTCCCCGGCCTCGACGAAGAGACCGAGAAGCGCAAGACGGTGCACGCCTTCCGCGATCTCCTCGAGCTCCTCGACGCCACCACGCACGAGTGGCGCCACCGCGTCGCCTTCCGCATGTACGAGGGCGAAGACTCTCACCGCTTCACCTTCGGCGAGGTGCACCACTACGCCGCGCGCGTGGGCAGCGCGCTCCTCGCCAGCGGCGCGCAGCACCAGGATCGCGTGATGCTGGTGGGCGAGAACCGCCCGGAGTGGGGCATCGCGTTCTTCGGCATTCTCCGCGCGGGCGGCACCGCAGTGCCCGTCGACAAGGAGATCTCCGAGCCCGAGATCGTCAACATCGCGCGGCGCAGCGAGGCGAAGATCTGCATCGTCTCTGAAGCGCTCCTCGAGAAGCACCCCACGCTCGAGAACGCGCTCGCTTCTGCA
>CBIHPJ010000797.1:0-3830 GCA_966211295.1 uncultured Myxococcales bacterium
AGCCGCCCGAGGGAATCGGGCTCACCGTGGGCTCGTAGTTCAGCGTCGCGTCGTCGTTGTGCGCGTTGGGGCCGGTGGGCAGGCCGATTCCGTTCAGCTTGCTGAGCGCGCGCGCCTGTTTGGTCGCGACGTCGACCCACCAGAGCTCTCCGTGCGCGCCGACGTCGGAGCAGCCACCCGAGGCATCACAGCTG
The DNA here is from genome assembly GCA_966211295.1 of uncultured Myxococcales bacterium. Classification (GTDB taxonomy): domain Bacteria; phylum Myxococcota; class Myxococcia; order Myxococcales; family Myxococcaceae; genus Archangium_A. The sequence goes on from CBIHPJ010000797.1 coordinate 195, forward strand.
GAGCGAGTCTCTGCGAAGCCGCGCCCGTTGCTCTGCGTCTCCACCTGGTAGACCACGCCCGTGCCCGTGGGGAAGAAGCTCGGGTACAGATCGGTGTGACCCGACGGCGGCGTGTGCAGCGTCTGGAAGTCGCTGAACGTGCCCGGCGCGGTGAAGCGCGCGAAGGCGAGTGAGCGGCGATCGCTCCCCGGTCCTCCGTAGAAGTTGAACGCCACGGCCTTCCCATCGGGCGCGTAGACCGGAGTGCCCGCCTGCAGACCCGCGGGCAGTCCGCTCATCGGAATCGAAGTCCCGCTCGGCACCTGGAAGAGCGCGCTCGCCGCGTTCGAGGCGCCCTGCAGCGGCGCCGCGTTGGAGAAGAGGTACGTGCCGTCAGGAGAGAGCGCGCCCCACGCGTAGCGGCCGTCACCCGGAGACATCGGCGTCTCGGCGTTGCCCATGCGCAGCGCGTACTCGGAGGTCGCGCTGTTGTTGTCGCCCTGCTGCGAGATCAACCGCGAGCCATCGGCAGAGACGACGTGGCACACGCGGCACTCGTTCGTTCCGCCGTTTCTTCCCGCGACGAGCGAGGGCTCCGTCGAACCACCGCGCACCGCGAGCGTCGCTCCACCGAACATCGCGCCGTTCGGCAGCGCACCCGGATAGTTGAGCGCGAGCTTGCTGCCGTACGAGTTGTAATAGACGACGCCCTTCAGGAAGCCGGTGGCGATGCGCCAGGTCTGCGAGAGGGGCCCGTACGCGGTGCCTCCCGCGGCGAGCACCACGCGCACCTGCACGTTCTCCCCCGCGCACGTGTCGTTCATCTGCTTCCACACCTGCTGCGGAATCGGGTGGTGAATGAACGGAGTCGCCGTCTTCGCGAACGCGCCGTCCCAGATGAAGTTGGTGCACTCGAGGTGAATGCTCACGGCGTCGGGCGAACGGCTGCCCGGATTCCACTGGAGCAGCGGCGCGAGGATTCCGCGCGGCCACACGGTCTCGTCGTACGGATAGAGGAAGGTGATCGAAGGATCCGCGGTCGGAGTGGATTGAAGGACCGTGAGCGTCGCGGGATCGACGGGACCTCCTTCGCCTTCGCCGCCGACGCCGCCAATTCCGCCGAAGCCTGCGTCCATCGATCCCGCGGTGCCACCGTTCTGCACCGCGTGGAGCCGCACGGTGACCGTCGTCGAATCCATCTCGCCTGCATAGTTCGCGGTGATCGTCGCCACTCCGCCCGAGGAGCCGGTGGGCGTGAAGAGGCCGTTGGTGTTCACGCTGCCAAGCGCGGAAGCGAACCAGACCGGAGTCACCGTCGCGCCGTACGCCGATGCCGCGAACTGCACCGTGGGGAGCGGCTGGCCGGGGAGAACGTCGATGACCTGATCGCGCGGGGTGATGGTGAGGGGGCCGGTGCTGATGACGCCGCCGCCGCCTCCTCCTCCCGCCCCGGTGCCTCCGCCTGCTCCGGTGCCTCCGCCCATGGCCATGCCGCCGTCGGGCAGCAAGCCGCCGTCCACGTTGCCGCCGATCTTCCCGACGTTGGTGCAGTCGCAGCTGGAGAACGCAATTCCGATGAGGACGGAGGCGAGTCGGAGGGTACGCACGGCGGTGAGTCTACTCCTTCACTCGACCGTGAGCTTTCGCTCGGAGCAGCTTCCTGGTCTTTCCCGAAATGTGAGAGTTCGGCCTCAGGGACCACAGCAGCGCGCGCTGAACACGGACGTGGCTGTGATGATCTGCAGCGCGTCTTCTTCGAGTGCGTCGCCGCAGCCTGCTTCGGACTTCGCGCTGCGCAGCTCCGCATCGGGCGCACCGTCACCATCGAAGTCTGCGCGAGCGAGCGTGCGGTTGGTCGCTGCGCTCTCGATCGGTTTTCGCTTCGTCTTCCCGAGCGTGGCGAGGCCGATGTTCTTCTCGCTGCCGAAGGGCTTGGTGCTCGGTTGCCGCTTCAGCTGCGAAGGATCGAGCTCGAGCCGCGCGACGGGCTCCGAGTAGGTGCCTCCGTCGTTCTCGCACTCGGCCTTCGTCACGAAGGTCGGCGCAGGTCCCTCGTAGAAGACGCCCTCGGTGTCGGCGAGCACGAGCACTTCTTTGGTCGTGATCTTCGTGCCGAGTTTCACGTCGCGCTCCAACCACTCGCGCGGGAAATAGATGTCGAGGACCAGCTTCTTGTCGTTCTTGATCAGCCGTACGACTCCGAGCTCACCGGCGGCGAGCTTCTTTCCTTTCGGAGAACCCCACGCGGTGAGCAGCACTACGGCGAGGATCGAGCGCATGGCGAGTTTGTACTCCCTCACCCCGACCCTCTCCCACAAGGAGAGGGAGGCATTTGGCGTCTTCGTTTACGGCACGGTCCAGGTCAGTCCCGTGTCGACCACTGAGCAGTTCTTCGCTCTGAGCTCGACTGCGTAGGTTCCTGAAGGAAGCACCGGCACGTCGCCAAGGAACGCGTTGCTTCCTGGGCTGTAGCTTGCGCGCGTGAGCGCCACTCCGCCGATCACGAGGTCGAGCGTGCCCGCCATGTTCTCTCCGGTCGCTTTGATCGGATCGCCGCTGAGCGTCGGCGCTTCCAACCGAGTGAGCGTGGGAGTCGGAGAGTCGTCGCAGACGTAGAACGGCAGCGTCTCGAAGTGCTGACCACCACGCCCGTCGCGCATCACGAGCCAGATCGTTCCAGTGCGCTTCTCTGGAACAGGATCGTCGGGAATCTCCTTCGAGCCCGGAGCGATGAAGTTCGTCGGTGGTCCCTTGGCGAGATCCACGCGTGCTTGATCGAAGCGCCCTGACGTCGAGTACCAGCTCACCACCAGCGTCTCCGAGCGCTCGCTCGGTCCCGAGGGCAGCAGCACGCTGTACGTCTCGCGCGAGTCCTCGGTCGCTTGCGGAAGGAGCTGCACCTTCGCTCCCGGGTGCAGCTGGAGCTTCGCGTTCTTGGGCAGCGCCACTCCGTCGAGCTCGAGCGAAGCGAGCTGAGGGTTGCGGTTCCTTTGCGCACGCTCCGTCACCGTCACGCGGGTGAGCGACATCACGGTCTGGATTTCCTGGCGCTCGATCTTCCCGAAGAGCTCGCGGAGCTCGGCGTCGTTCGAAGTGGGCTTCACTTCTTCACCGATCACCACACCGAGCACGGGACCCGAGGTGCCGTTCGAGCGCACGGGATCTTCCGGCGGCAGCTGATCGAACAAGGTGCGCGCTGAGGCGTAACCCGCGCGGCTGCCGAAACCGAGAATCCGCACGCCAGGCGGGAAGGTGGCGAAGGCGGTCGGCTGGAGGAGCGCAGAGGTGTCGTTGCAGGCGCTGCGGTTGAAGTCGATTGGATCAGGCTCGCAGCCCACCCAGACCACTGTCGTCTTGCCGCCGGGCCTCGAAGGATCGAGCTGGAGGATGTCGAGTTGCGCGGATTCTCCGGGCGCGACTTCCGGTGGTTCGGCGGTGATCGAGAGAACGCGCAACGCGTCGACGAGGGTCTCGGGTTTGAATTGGGCTCCGCAGCCGCTGAAGAGCAGGAGCAGTGCGGTTGCGAGCGCGGGGGCCCCCCCCCCCCCCCCCCACCCCCCCGCCCCGGCGGGGCGCCCGGGGGCGCCCCCCCCGCCCCCCACCCCCCCTCCCCGGCGCGGAGCGACGGGGCGACCGCCACGCTTCCCAACGCCCCTC
>CBIHPJ010000798.1:0-3820 GCA_966211295.1 uncultured Myxococcales bacterium
GGGCCACGCTCCCGACGTGAACGAGGAGTACCTCTTCTACCAAACGCTCGTCGGCGTCTGGCCGTTCGAGCCGCTCGACAAGGAACGCCGCGCAGAGCTGAGCGATCGACTCTCCGACTACATGGTCCGCGTGGTGCGCGAGGCGAAGATTCACTCCAGCAGCGTGAGTCCGCATGAGCCGTGGGAGAACGCAGTGCGCCACTTCGTCGAGTCGGTGTTGCTCCCCGCGACCTCGGGCGACTTTCTTCCCGCGTTCCAGTCCTTCGTGGAGCCGCTGATCAAGCTGGGCGTCTGGACCTCGCTCGGCGAAGTGCTGATCAAAGCGACCGCTCCCGGCGTCCCTGATTTCTACCAGGGCAACGAGCTGTGGGACTTCTCGCTGATGGAGCCCGACAATCGACGGCCGGTGGACTTCGTGCTGCGCGAGCGGCTGCTGCGCGAGCTGCTCTTCGAAGCCGAGCAGGACCCGGTGGCGCTGATCAGAAAGCTGGTGAGCGCGCCCGGCGACGGAAGGTTGAAGATGTTCGTCACGCAGCGCTCACTGGTCTCACGGCGATCACAGCAGGTGGTGTTCGAGCGCGGCGCGTATCTGCCGCTGGAAGCCATGGGCCAACAGGCGGATCGGGTGGTGGCCTTCGCGCGCTCGCACGAGAACAAGACCTTCGTGGGGGCGTGCGGGCGCTTCTTGAGCGCGGTGAAGGCGCACGAGCGCACGCCTATCGGAGAGCAGGTGTGGGGCGCGACGCGGTTGTGGCTCCCGCCCGGGCACGAGACGACGCTCTTCCGCGACGCGTTCACCGGGCTGCAGTGGGAAGCGGATGGTGGCTCGCTGCGTATGTGCGACGTGTTCGCGCACCTCCCTCTCGCGCTGCTCGAGTCAGTCGACGAGGCATAGGTGTCTCCCTCTCCCGTGGGAGAGGGTTTGGGTGAGGGCGAGTCACCTCGCGCACTCCGCGATCAAATTACGAAGCCACTGATGCGCCGACTGGTGCTGCCGATGCGGATGCCAGAGCTGCTGAATGCGCAGCGCCTCATGCGGAACGGAGATCGGAGCGACTTGAAGCGGAAACGCTTCCGCAAAGCGCGCAGCGAGTCTCTCGGGCACCGCGGCGAGCAGATCCGTCGAAGCGAGCACCCACGGCGCCGAGGCGTAGTGCGGCGTGAAGAGCACGATGTTGCGGTTGAGCCGCAGACGTCGATCCTCCTTCCCCTCGGTGCCGCCGCGCGGAGACACATGAAGCTGCGGCAGGGAGAGATCGATTCGGTCAGGTCGCTTGAGCGCAGGGTGGCCTTTGCGAGCCACGAGCACGTACTTCTCCTTCGCGATCACCTGGCGCTTGAGACCACGCGGAGCGCGATCACCCGGCGCGAGATCGAAGATGCCGACCACCAGATCCAGTTCTCCCGATTCGAGCTCGGCCATCGGGAAATCACGCGGCAGGGGAACGATGCGCACCTTGAGGCCGGGAAACTCGCCGAGCTTCTGCGCGAGGCTCGGCACCACCAGCAACTGCGCATGATCGCTCGCGCCGATCACGAAGGTGTGGCGCGCCGTCTTCGGATCGAACGACGCAGGAGGAGAGAGTGCTTCCTGCACCTGCTTGAGCGCGAGCGTGAGAGGCCCGCGCAGCTCGAGCGCGCGCGCCGTCGCCGTCATGCCCGCTCTCGTTCGCACGAAGAGTGGATCGCCCACGGCCTCGCGGAGCCGCGCGAGCGCGTTGCTGGTCGCTGGCTGTGAGAGGCGCAAGCGGGCGGCCGCCTTGCCCACGCTCCCCTCACGAAAGAGCGCGTCGAGCACGCGGAGAAGATTCAGGTCGAAGCGCTCCAGATTCATGCCGTGAATCTCCATCATTTCCGTATTGCTGTCGTCAATGCGCGTGCGGGCCTGCAGGTTGGGGGCATGAACCGAATCGCACTGCTCGCCCTCCTCGCCAGTTCTTGCGCCACGCTGCCGGCGGCGCCTGACCATCCATCCGTTCCGCCCGTGGTGACCGGTCCCGACCTCGAGATCTGCTGGATCGACACTGGCGGCGTGAACGTCTCCGGTGGCTTCGGCGCCGGTGGCAGCGTGACCGCGCCGACCTGGGAGGTCACGGCGGCCGCGCTCCTCGTGCGTCACCCTGACGGCGATCTGTTGATCGACACCGGCCTCTCGCCCACTGCCCAGGAAGACGCGAAGTCGCTCCAAGGCTGGCGACGTTTCGTGTTCAACCAGACCGCGGGACAGAACAAGCCACGCCGTTCCGTGCCGGACGCGTTGAAGGCGCTCGGCGTCACCAAGCTCAAGGCGGTGGTGCTCTCGCACGCGCACGCCGATCATGCCGGCGGACTCACCGTGCTCCCCGACGTGCCGGTGTGGGTGGCCGCCGCGGAGAAGGACTTCATCGAGACCAACGAGAAGCTCGTGGTGATGCCGGCGCATGCCGAAGCGATGAGGGGGCGGCTGGTACCCATCACCTTCGATGAGAAGCCGTACGCGAACTCCGATCGCTCCTTCGACGTCTTCGGCGACGGCCGGGTGGTGATTGTCCCTACGCCGGGGCACACGCCCGGCAGCGTGGCGACGTTCATCGCGGTGCGCCCCGACAAGCGCCTCGTGCACGTGGGCGACCTCATCAACATGACGGAGTCGATCGAGCGGAAAGTCGGCAAATCCTGGCTGATGCGCATGTTGACCGACGAGGACGATGAGGCCACCGCGCGCGAGGTCGCGAAGCTGGTGCAGCTGCACGAGCAGGATCCGTCACTCGTGATTCTTCCCGCGCACGATCGGCCGGCGTTCGTGAAGCTGTTTGGTGAGGACGGAAACGGACCTCCGCCCTGCCTCCGCTAGAAACTTTGAATCCTCAGCCGAGTCTGAAACGCTCCGCGCTCATGAGCGGCAAGCGGACAAGCGACCGGGTGCGAGGTCCCGAGCTCGACGCGGGCCTGCATACCGAGACCGACGCAGGACCGATCGACGTGGGCATGGCGCTCTCCTCGACCTCGGCGGGCATGGTGGTCGACGCGCCGGGTCTCGGGCTGCTGCGGGTGGCGTTCGAGGTCGGTGATGACGGGTCGGTGAAGTTGAGCGCGCTCTCGCGCAAGTCGAAGGGCAATGAGCTCTTCGTCGCTCCGCTGGTGGTGATCGACGAGACGCAGGTGGCGGCGCTCGAGGCTCGCATCGCGGCGATGCTGGCGACGCAGCAGCAGACGGCCGCCGAGCTCGACGCGGCGCGGGCTGACTCGCGCGCGGTGAGGGGCAAGCTTGGTGACGCCGAAGCTCGCGCGGACACGCTCGCGGAAGCGCTGGAGGCGAAGGACGGGCAGATCAAGTCGCTCGAGGCGAAGCTGGTGGACGCGGCGACGTCGCTCGCCACCAACACTTCCGAAGGCGACGCGCGCGCGGCTGAGTTCGAGACGAAGCTCGAAGAAGCCGCAGCTTCTCTCGCCACCACGAATACCGAGCGCGATGAGCTGCTTTCTCAGCTGAAGATCGCGGAAGAGAAGCTCGCGCTCGCGACGGCCGTGGGCCAGGAGCTCGAGGTTTCAGCAGGCACCACCGCGACCGATCTCGAGTCCACGAAGGCTCGGCTCGACGAGTCCACCGCTCGCGTGCAGGACCTGGAGACACAGCTCTCCGCAGCGACCACGCGCGGCGAAGAGTTGGAGACGCAGCTCGCCGCCTCGACCGCGAGCATCGAGGAACTCACCACCCGCGCGGACGAACTGGACGCGAAGCTCGCCGCGGCGACGACACGTGGCGAAGAGTTGGAGACGCAGCTCGAGGAACTCACCTCGGAGCGCGACGCGCAGACCACCCGCGCGCAGGAGCTCGAGG
>CBIHPJ010000799.1:0-3816 GCA_966211295.1 uncultured Myxococcales bacterium
ACGACGACAGCAAGCAAGCGACCGCAACCACCACCAACACACGCATGCGGCGAGCTTGATCTGGGGAGGGGGCGCTGTCCACGTTCGCGAAGGTCTATGGTGTCGCCGTGCACTCACGCACCTTCACCCTCGTCGTGCTCCTCTCGGCGTGCAGCACCATGACGCCGCCGCCTTCGCCCGAGTGCACCAGGCTGCGTCAGCCGTGCGGCGAAGATTCCCAGTGCTGCGAGGGCACCTGTCAGGGCGGACTCTGTCTCCTCCCGTGCAAGCCCGCGGGCGAAGCCTGTCTCTTCAACACCGACTGCTGCGACGGCGCGTGTCGCAATGGAGTGTGTGGCTGCGCTGCGACGGGAGAATCGTGCTCGAGCGGGGCGGTCTGCTGCTCGAAGGACTGCATCTCGGCTCGCTGCGTGGGAAGCGCGACCTGCAAGGGCCCGGGAGCGAACTGCGTCGACACTTCTGATTGCTGCACCGGCTCGACGTGCATGGGCAACGTCTGTCGCGGCCCGAGCTGCGTGGTGACCGGCGGCAGCTGCATCGAGAACTTCGATTGCTGCGAGGGCGCCTGCAACATCGGGCTCTGCCGCGGCGCGATGTGCAAGGCAGCGAGCGAGGCGTGCACCACCGACGCGGAGTGCTGCGTCGGGTTCTGCAGCCCGGACTCCTTCACGTGCCGCTCGCAGTGCCGACAACCGAACGAGTCGTGCGCGATGCCGACCGATTGTTGTCCCGGTCTGCAATGTCAGCTCAACACCTGCCGCGGGAGCTGCCTGGGCACCAACGCGCAGTGCACTTCGCAGGGCCAGTGTTGCTCAGGAAGCTGCAACGGTGGACGCTGCGGGAGCCCCGCGTGCCTGGGGGCGAACGCGACGTGCATCAACTCGGCGCAGTGCTGCTCCCAGATGTGCAACGGCGGACGTTGCGGCTAACCCGCCATCGCTTTCAGATACTCACGATCCCAGGCGGCCGACATCGCTTCGCGCGATGAGTACGGACCTGGTGCGTAGCGCGAGCTCGCCACGCCAAGCTGCGTGAGCTCGGAGACGTGCCAGTCTTCTTTGTTCACCTGATCCCAGAAGCGCACGCCCTCCTGTGGATCGAAGTCCTGGGTCTTCGCGGTGTCGGGATGGAACAACCACTCGCACTCGATGAGCGTGCGGCCCGGTCCCTTCGGCCACAGCGTGTGCACCATCACGTAGTCGTGGTGCAGGCTGAGCAGCACGTTGGGAAAGAGCGTGTAGTAGTAGACGCGTTGCAGATCTTCCGCGCCGAGCGGGCCCACCGGCAGTCCGCAGGCGCGGCCACTCGTGGTGAGACTGCCGCCCTTCTTCGTCACGTCCATGTAGCCGCCGAGGAACGCGCCTTCGCGGAGATCATTTCCGCCGCTGTTCGACGGCGACAACTTCACGAGGGAAGGGTGGAGCGGAGAGCAGTGGTAGCACTCCGAATAATTCTCCATCACCAGCTTCCAGTTCGCGGCGACGTCGTAGTCGATGTGCGCGAGTGGAATCAGGTTGGGCAAGTTCCACGCGGTCCACTTGTTGATCAGCGGAGCGAACGCTTCTGAGAACGGCTGCGGCTCGCGCGCGAGGTTCACGAACACGAACCCTTCCCAACGCGCGACGGCGGCGGGGTGGAGTGCATGTTCCTCTTTGCGGAGGCCGTTCATCGTCTCGAGATCGGGAACACCCATCAGGCGTCCATCGAGACCGTAGGTCCACGCGTGGTACGGGCACTGGATGCTGCCGCTGAACTTGCCGCGCTGTTCTTCGCAGAGGCGCGTGCCGCGGTGGCGACAGACGTTGAAGTGCGCGTGCACTTCGCCCTTCTGATCCTTCACGATGATCAGGCTCTCGGGGCCGAGCTCTCGCTGCACGAACGATCCCGGCGCGGGGAGATCTGACTCACGGCACACGCAGATCCAGCGCGTGTTCCAGATGTTCTCGAGCTCGGCCGCCCAGGTTTCGGGAGAGAGGTAGGCGGAGGCGGGGAGAGTGCGCTGCCCCGCTACTCCGACCACGGCGCTGTTGAGAAAATCGCCCGACATGGAGCGCGGTTCTAGCCCAAATGAATCAGATCAGAGGGGACGCCGTCAGAGCGCAGTGCTTCGCGCTCTGGTGCTGATCTTCTTCGTCGTGTCGAGTGGTTGCGCAGCGACTCGCGGGCAATTGATCAACGGACCGGCCACGCTGACGAAGGAATCCACGGCGACGTGCTCCGACGTGGTGATCAAGCGGCCCGCGTTGGCTTCTCGTTGGGGCGAGTACTTGAAGGTGCGCATCGATGACACCAGCGCGGTGATCGTCGGGCAGGCGAAGCTCAAGGTCGGAGGGAAGGTCGAGAAGGAGAAGGCCTTCTTCGTCTCTGGAAATGACCTGGTGCTCGATCTCCGCTGGGCGAATGAACGACTCGACGTTCCCTCGGCGCTCGCGAAAGGAACGCAGTTCGAGCTGTCACTCAGCGATCTCACCGCGGCTGCAGGTCGCTGCGAGAACGTGCATTTCAACATCGAGCAGGGTTCCATCGTCCCCGACATCGAAGAGTCAGCGTGGATCGCTCAGCTCAGCGGCCCCTCGAGCACGAAGACGCCAGTCCCTGTCGTGAGCCGCAAAGCGCCACCTGCAACGACGAAGCCGACTTCGCAATCGAAGGACAACGACTGGGTCGCGTGGGTGGGAAAGAACGCCGACTTCGACACCAGTGGCGAGTGGAAGCCGTGGCCGCTCGCGAAGCTCACTGCTCCGCGCGTGGGCACTCCGCTCTCGAAAGGCGCGTGGCTCGCGTTCAGCGCGCGGTATCCATTGATGAGGAGCTTCGCGGCACCCGCGAATGCAGAGCAGATGTCCGCGCTCGTCGATCGCGTTCGCGCTCAGAGTCGCAGCGATGACGACGCCGCCTTCGCGCTGTTTGGTCAGACACCCGGCGCGGCGTTGATGCTCGAGCTCGCGACCGCGTTCACGCTCGGTTGGCCCGTGCCCGATCTCACGGAGGTGACCTCGCCGTTCGGCATGAGGGACCACCCGATTCTGAAAGGTGAGCGGCTCCACACCGGCCTCGATCTCTCGGTACCCGAAGGAACACCGATCATCGCCTCGGGACCTGGTGTGGTGATCCGCACGGGTGAGACCAAGGTGAACGGCCGCTACCTGATCATCGATCACGGTCATGGGGTGACCACCGCGTACCTCCACAACTCGAAGGTGTTGGTGGTCGAGGGACAGCGCGTCACCGCTGGGACCTTCGTCTCGCTTTCGGGCAACACCGGGCGCAGCACGGGACCGCACCTGCACTACCAACTCGAGCTCTCGCAGCAGCCGGTGGATCCGCTCTTCTTCCGCGCGTCACCCCGCACGCTCGCGAGCAGGTAAGACCAGGTCGCACCCGCTCCGGCACAGGTCGTGAAAACGCCTCAGCCTCATGAAGCTGAGTCAGGCGATGGGCGAGTTGGCGACGTTGATGGTTCATCAGCAGTTGAACGCGGACACCTTCGCGATCTGGGTACGCCGCTATTACGGAGAGCCGCGAGATCAGAGCAGCATGGGCCTCGTGAAGCTGGTCGCGCAGCATCACACCGAGCCGCATCCGCTCGACACCTTGCGCATGCTCGAGTTCGAGAAGTTCCTGAGAGAACTCGACGGTGCCGAGACCTGCTTCATCGAGGCGATGGTCGAAATGCGTAACCTGTTCGCGCGGAACGCAAACCTGGCGGTCGCCGCGACGGTGACCCTGAGCACGGCTCCGCCGCCGCCGGTTCCCGAGAAGGAGCCAACGGTGCTGGTGAACGGTGAGGCGCTCGGCACGCTGCTGGGCTCCGAC
>CBIHPJ010000800.1:0-3814 GCA_966211295.1 uncultured Myxococcales bacterium
GTTCAAGGGCGGCACGGTGACGCAGGGTGCGAATCTGCCGGTGCTGCTGATCGCCGCGGACGATCGCGAGCGTGGTGCGTTCGGGCAGGACCTCTCGCTCTCGGCTTCGCGAGGAAGTGTGCCGGCGGCGCTCGGGATCGGAGCTCCGCTCAGCTACCGTCAGGGCACTGCGAACGGGACTGCGTTCGTGTTGCCGCTCGATTTCTAACTCCCTCTCCCCTCGGGAGAGGGTTGGGGTGAGGGCATAGATCCGTCAGGCGAAGCCGAGTGCAGTGCGAGTGATAGATATCTGCCCTCACCCTGACCCTCTCCCGATGGGAGAGGGAATCAATCAGCGCAATTGGAGCGACTGAAGCCGCGTGAGCAGCGTGACCACCACGCGCTCCGTCATCTCCGCGGCCGCGGCACCGAGCCGCTTCCGCCACGGGACATCGGGCCGGAAGCTCACCTGGAACACGTTCGCGTCCTGCACGCGGCCCAGCAGGTAATCGTCACTGGTCCCGAGTGAATCGACGAGCCCCAGCTCGAGCCCGCGCTTCGCCAGCCAGTACTCACCGGTCGCCACCTTGTCGACGTCGAGCGCAGGGCGCTGCGACTTCACGAACTCCTTGAACAGCCCATGCGTCTCGTCGAGCTGATCGACGAACTTCTGCCGGCCCTTCGCGGTGATCTCTCCGAACACGCTCACGGTGCGCTTGAACTCGCCCGCGGTGAGTTCCTCGAAGTCGACGTCGTTCTTCTTGAGGAAGCGGTGCACGTTGGGCACCTGGGCCACCACGCCGATGGAGCCCACGATCGAGAACGGTGCCGCGACGATCTTGTCCGCCACGCACGCCATCATGTAGCCGCCGCTCGCAGCCACGCGATCGATGCACACCGTGACCTTGACCTTCTTGTCCTTGAGCCGCGAAAGCTGCGCCGCCGCCAGCCCGTAGTGCGGCACGCCACCGCCGGGGCTCTCGAGCCGCACCACCACTTCGTCACCGGGCTTCGCCACCGCGATGATCGCGCTGACCTCGTCGCGCAGGCTGGTCACGCTCGTCGCGAGCACATCGCCCTCGAAGTCGAGCACATAGACGTGCGGCTTCGTGACAGTCGCGGGCTTCTCCTTCTTGCGCGCCTTGTGGAGTTCCTTGAGTTCCTTCGGCTCGAGCGTGCTGTGCCGAAGCGCATCACCGAGCGCCTCGAAGCGGGAATTCAGCTTCTTCACCTCGAGGCGAGGCAGCGCGGCCCGGCGCCGGCGCGTGAGCGAGACGATCACCGCCACCGTCACCACCGCGGTCAGAAAGACGACGAACCCCTTCGCGGCGAAGCTCAACGTTTCAAGGAGAAGGTCCATCCGCCCTCGCTAACACAGCAAGTTGGGCGAGGCCCGATTCTGCTCCCCCGATCTCTTAGGAGGGTTGCAGCTCGGAGTAGGCGCCCAGGCCGAAGTGAATCCAGTCGTCCTCCGGATCCCAGTTCGGATCGAGGTCGACCTTGAGCGCCTTCGCGAGATCCGGCCCGGTGCCGATGCGCTCATCGGGCTGCACGAGCACCAACGTTCGCTTGCCCTTCGCTGAGTGCTGCAGGGCCCATCCAGTCCGTCCGCCAGGAGAGAGCACGCCGACGCGCAGCACGGTCTTGCTGGAGGCGACCTCTTCGAGCGCCACCAGCGCCGAGGCGAGGCTTCCCGCGACGTCGTTCGTGAAACTCGGCAGCCACACCTCGAGTTCCTTCAGCCCCTCGAACCACTTCGCCTTCTTGAGCGGGCGAAGATCGAGACCCTGCTCGATGCGGAGGTAGAGGCGCTCCAGCGGTAGATCGAGCGAGGCGACGGCTTTGATCACCTGCTGCTTCGGCGCCCACACGTCGAGGGCACGCAACTTCCACTGCTGGCCCTTCTTGAGCGGCGCGAGCTGCGGCCCCGTGAGCGGTCCGGCCTCGACGAGGTTGATCATCGCGGGCGTGAGCGCGCCGTAGTCGCCGAGGAAGGTGAGCGACTTCACCGTGGCCCAGTGCGGATCGTTGGCGAGCGCCTTCACGCTCTTCGCGTCGGGGAAGTGCACCATCGCCTTCTCGAGGAACGGCCCATCGCCGAAGAGCGCGCCCGAGGCGGGGATCACTTTCGACAAAGGCCCCAGCCACGAGCGGCCGTGATCGAGCACGAGCTGCGCGATCTGCGAGAGCACTTTCGGCGTGCGCTTGCCCGAGAAGCACAGCGCGCCGAATTCTCCGCGGGGATCTCCGCGCTGCTGCCAGAGATCACAGAGCACCTGGCGAGGCCCGAGTTCGTGCGGCTTGGCGAGTACCTGCGCGTGCAGCTTCGCCTCTTCGCCCTCGAGCGCCGCGGGCGGAGGATCTTCCACGAACTCCGGAGGCGTCTCTTCGAAGTATTCGTCGCGGTTCGCGAGACCGGTGGCGAAGTCGAGCCACGCGCGATGCGGAATGCCGAGCCAGCTCACGCGCACCTTGCCGTCGATGCGCTGCGCGAGCGCGAGCGGACTCTGCGTGGGTGAGCCGCCTTCCCAGTACGCCTCGTCGTCTTCGCTGAGCTCTTCGCGGGCCTGGCCGTAGATGACCGCGCCTTCCTCGGAGCAATGCGGAGCGAACGCGAACACCGCCTCGCCGTTGCTGTCCCAGCGGAGGAACTTGAAGCGGGTGTTGTAGTCGTGCCGCGACTCCGAATCTTCGTCGAAGGGCATCAAGTTCTTCGACGCGCGGATGCTGTCGTGCACCGCGTCCGCTGCTTCGTCCGCGTAGTACTGCGAGCAGAGCAGCATCATCGACTGCAGGCCGGACTTCGGCGTGAGCACGTGCTCGGCGTAGCGGCGGAAGTTCGCGAGGAGCACCGCGCGCAGGCGGCGGATGTCGATCTTCGAGTCACTCATGACTTTGCTCCCTCTCCCCGCGGGCGCGAGCCGTCTCGCGGCGCCGCGAAGCGGTGCCGAGGCTCCGCGTTCCAGGGAAGGACAGGGTCGGGGTGAGGGTTGACCGTCTCTCGAGCGCACGATCTCCGCGAGCGAGCGAAAGCTGTCGGGAGCGTTCGTCAGGAGACAGCCGATGAAAATAACACTCCAGGATCAGCGGCACTCCGGCGCGTTCACGCTCATGTGCCCACTCGAGGCCGAACGTGCGTCGAGTCAGCGGCGCGTGTAGATCACGCCGACCATCATTCGCCGAGACGTGCACCTCGTGAATGTTGTCGTAGTCGAGCACCCGCCGAAGCGTCGCATCGCTCAGCACACCTTGAGTCTGCTGGATGAAGAGGTGACTCACGTCGACCGCGAGCGGAACCTGCGCATCCATCGCGCGCTCCAGCTCTTCGCCGCTACCAAGCGCGTACGACGGATACATCGTCTCCAGCACGAGCTCAGGCGGTCGTTGTTCGAAGTAGTGTTCGCACGCCTTCGCATTCGCCAACGGCGGATGCACCGAGTCACTCTTCGCGAGACACCGTCCGTCCTCGGCCCACACATCACGCGTGCGAAACGCCGTGAACGAGAAGCCGTGATGCGTGCGCGTGGCGAGCTTCGACTTCTTCAGCTTCTTCGCGAAATCCGGAGTCGGCTGGTTTCCTGGCGTGAGCTGCACTCCGTCGGGCTCGAGCTCGGCGAGCGCATCGAGCGCCGCCTCCATCGGCCGTCCCTGCAGACATGAGAGCGCGAGGAAAACCACGGCGCGCGAGAGTAGCGCACGATCCGGGAGCGTGGCCGGAATGCCCGAGCAGAAGACCCAGTGCACGGAATGTGGCGCAGCGATTCTGGTGGCCACCGCGAACAAGACCGGTGGACGCTGACGCCCTGGCCTTCGGCCGCGGACGAAGTCACTCGCA
>CBIHPJ010000801.1:0-3795 GCA_966211295.1 uncultured Myxococcales bacterium
CGATCATCGTTACCGACTCCGTAGACGATCGAGCCGACGATCACTGAGACGGCGCCGACTCCGATCAACGTGTACGAGGCGATCCGGCCAGTGCTCACCGAGCCAGAGACGTCGAAGGTCGGCTGGGTCGCAGTGACCGTCGGAGGGGCGGGGGGCAGCAGCCCAACGGTTTCCTTCGGCGCGTCCTTCGCCGGCTCTTTCGCGGGTTCCTTCGGCACTTGCGCGACCGGCGGATTGGCAGGCCCGGTCTCATCGATGGTCGGATCCTTCTTCCCCGTGACGAGAAATTTGGCGAGCCTCGGCATCAGCTCAGACGTCACCGACCCGCCCCGCTCTCGCTGCCCATTCGAGAGGTCGTAGAGCGTGCCTGACAAGTACGGCGGCGCACCGCGCTTGGCGGTGTTGCGCAGGACGATCACCTTCTCCGCGGCGACGAGCTGGGCGAGCTTGATCGCCGATCCGTCATCGGCACCGGAGAGACACAACGGCACCTGGATACCGAGCGAGCCTTCGAACGCGAGATCGATGTTGAGCTTGCTGTCGCGGGGGAGCTCCACGCGGTGAGGGAACGAGAGCATCCCGGGCGAGCTCAACGAGATGCGATACGTGCCGGGAGGCAGATCGATCTTCAGCGGAGTGGCCCCCATCGGCTGGCCGTCGATGAAGACCGTCGCCGCTGGGCCCGCATCCACGCGCACCAGCAGGGTCGACTTGCGACCACGCGCGAGTTCCTTCTTGAGCTGTTCGACCCCTGCGACCACCGAGGGCGGGTACTTGTCGCCGTCGAGCTTCACCGTGGGATCGAGCCGCACGATGCGACGGAGCGCGTCCATCATTTCCTTCGGGTGGTCCAGGGTCGTCTGCACATGCGCCTGATATTCGAGTGCGGTCTGAGTGACTGGCCACGGCCTTGCTTCGGGTGAAGCACGCTCGAGTTCGACGAGCGCGCGTTCGATGAGCTCGAGGGCTCGAGTGCCCTGGCCTGCGTAGTGGAGCGACCTCGCTGACTCCAATTGAAGCTTGATGTCTTCCAGGCTGCGCGTGGGGCGCGGGCGGACGATGTCGAGCACGCTCTCAGGCTCCATCAGCCGAGCGTCGGGCAGCTTGGCCGCGGCGTCTCTGAAGTCCTTCGCCCCGCTGATGAGTGACGGGTCCGAACAATCACCGCTCGCGACGACCACCGTCTTGCTCTGAGCCGACGCCACACCAGACAGGATCAACACCCACACCAAGCTCACCGTTCGCATTGTCCCCTCCGCCGACTACATTCGCAGGACCTAGCAGGGGAGGCGACGGGAAATGTTGGGCCCGGGTACGGAAGTCGGCCGTTACGTCATCAAGAGGAAGCTCGCCGAAGGCGGCATGGCAGAGATCTTCCTCGCCAGCGCCGTCGGGCCTGAGGGCTTCTCGAAGGACGTGGTCATCAAGGTCGTGAAAGCCTTCCTCGCGAAGGATTCACAGTTCGTGCAGATGTTCATCGAGGAGGCCCGGCTGGTCTCGAAGCTGAACCACGCGAACGTGGTGCAGATCTTCGACTTCGGAAAGCACGGCGACTCGTTCTACCTGGCGATGGAGTACGTGCGCGGCGCATCGCTGTGGGATCTGCGCAAGCGCTGCCGCGATCGCGGAGTGCCCTTCCCTCCCACCCTCACCGCGGAGATCGGCGCGCAGGTCGCGCGCGGTCTTCAGTACGCGCACGCGCTCACGCAGGGCGGTCAGAAGATGGGCGTGGTGCACCGCGACGTCACTCCGCACAACGTGCTGCTCTCGTTCGATGGCGCGGTGAAGCTGACCGACTTCGGCATCGCGAAGGCGACCACGCAGCAGACCGCTCCGGGAATGCTGAAGGGCAAGTTCGCGTACATGGCCCCGGAGCAGGCGCGCGGTGAGAAGGTCGACGCGCGCACCGATCTCTTCGCGCTCGGCATCGTGTTGTGGGAGCTGCTGACCGGCGGCCGACTGTTCACGGGCGACAGCGATCTCGCGTTGCTGCGCGCGGTGCAGGAGAGCCTGATCGCCCCGCCCTCTCGCCTCAATCCCGACGTGCCGCAGGAGTTGTCGGACGTGGTGATGAAGGCGCTCGCGCGGCCGGTGGAGGAGCGTTTTCAGAGCGGCTTCGAGATGGAGAAGGCGCTCGCGAACTTCGTGCTGAGGAACGCGAAGTCGGTCGACGATTCGTCGGTCGCGATGTTCCTGCAGCATTTGTTCAAGGAGGAGTTCGAGGCACCGTCCGATCACGTTCCCGAAGACGGCGACGACTTCGGTGAAGGGAAGACGGCGCAGCGCGACAAGCCGAAGACGATCACTGCGACGCCGGTGCCGACGACTCCGGGGCGGCGCGGGATCATGGATGACGATGATGGTCCCTCCGTACGCACGGAGGAGTTCACTCCGCACGCGCGGCCGCGCACCGAGCAGATGCCGGCGATGAAGCGGCCGAGCCGGAAGTTGGAGCCGTTGCCGGTGCAGGAGCCGAGCGTCGTGGTGCGCCCGTCCGTCGGATTGCCGGACATCACGAGTGGCGTGAGCGCGACGGAGAAAGCGTCGTCACCGGGAGAGACTGAGCCGGCGCTTGCACCGGCGGGCGATTTGCCTGCTCTCGAGAGGTCGAAGGCGCCGATCATGGGCGCGCTCGCGGTGGCGGCGATCGGGTTGGTGGGACTGCTCGGCTACATCGTGACGCGGCCGAATGAGGCGCCGCCGATGGAGATCGTGGAGGTCGAGAAGCCTGATGCCGGTGAGGTAGCCGAGAAGACGGACCCTGCGAAGAAGGATGACTCTGTCGTCACGACGCCAGTCGAGGCGCCGGATGCGGGACCGACCATCGTTGCGGTGCAGACTCCTCCGGAGAAGCAGCCTGAGGACCCTCCGCCCACGACGCCAAAGAAGACTGAGCCTCCGGTGCGGAAGTTCGGCTCCATCGCGATCACAGCCCGGCCGTTCGCGATGGTGACGGTTCCGGGCAAACAACCTGTCGAGGTGACCGGCATGAAGAGCATCCAGGCGCCGGTGGGCACGTACGAGATCTCGATTTCGCACCCCAGGAAGAAGCTGAAGCAGAAGGTCACCGTGACGGCGAATCAGACGACTTCGGTCACCTTCTCGGCGGACTGACTCGCCCTCACCCCGCCCCTCTCCCACGGGAGAGGGAGAGACTCAGAGTTTTTGCCACTTCGGGGCGAACGGGGCGCCGGTGACGGGCGGATCGTCGATCGCGATCACGTAGAGCGCTCGGCGGTTTCGCGGCTCGTCGGTTTCGTCCGGAGTACCGACCAGCAGCGCCTGCTCACCGAAGCCCTCGAAGAGCACCGGAATGCGCACGCCCTTCTTCTTGAACCACGAGCCGATGCTGCGCGCGCGGTTGTACGAGAGCGTGCGATTCGAATCGGTCGGCCCCACGGTGTCCGTGAAGCCGATGATGAAGAGCCGAATCTGCGCCAGGCTGCCGTACTTCTGCACGGCGTCCTGGATGAGCTTCAGACTCGCCTCGAGCTTCGCTGCTTCCTCCGCCGAGATGTCCCACTTGCCCGACGCGAACGCGACGTCGTCGTGCGGAATGTCGACGTGCCAGTTGGTGAGCTCGAGGCCGTTGTAGACGCCCGACTTCGCCCACACGCGGAGGCTGATCTTCATCGGCTGGCCACTCGCCTGCGGCCAGCTCACGCTCAGCTTGGTGCCCGCGGGCTCTTCGTTGAAGTTGATGTCGTCGTCCGCCACCGTCGAGCCGGTGTCCATCATCACCGTGAGGTGCGCCTTCACGATGGGCTGGTTCACGCTGAAGTTGAGCTTGCGGCC
>CBIHPJ010000802.1:0-3789 GCA_966211295.1 uncultured Myxococcales bacterium
CTCGAGCTCGGCGTGTTTGTCTTTCTTGTCGGTGACGAAGTCTTCCGCCTTCAAGTCGGCGATCGCTTGCACCGCGGCCTTCACCTGGCCCTCGTCGGCGGCATAGCGCTTCTCTCCCGTACCGACGGTCCAGGTGCCATGGGCGGAGCGGAGCGTGAGTGAGCCGAACTGCAGCTCCACCAGCGCGTCAGCGTTCACCGGCTGAAGCTCGAGCTTGTGCACGCCGACCTTCACCTCACGCTCGCGCGTGGCGAGGAAGGCGAGGCCGAGCGCGGCGAAGACACCGAGGGCAATGAGAGTCGAACGATTCATCGCGAGGTCTCCACTTCAGAGAGTGATGGTCGAACGACGCGCCTCGCGCATGCGCCAGCGCACCAGGCCGAAGAGCGCGAGCAGCAAGGGGAGGCCGAGCGCGTTGCCGAACTTCACCGCGTTGCGCGTGCCGTCCGAGAGCTCGGGCTCGAGCGTCGCCATCTGCAGGCCGCGCGAGCGCATCGCCAGCAGCGCTGGATCGAGCAGCATCCAGTCGGTCACGTTCAGGAGCAGCGCCTGGTTGCCGCGGCTCTGGCTGGCGAAGTCATCCTGCGCGAGCGCCGAAGTACCAGCGACGATCAACCGCGCTTCGCTCTTCGCCTCTCCGAGCACCGCGGTTCCGGCAGCGGAGCCGAGCGCCTCGCTGGCGTACGCGCTCTTCAACTTGCCGCTCAGCTGCACCATCAACGGGTGCGGGCCCGTGATGGTGGGCGACTCCGAGCGCCAGTCGCGGCGTGGGTCGACGTTGGGCGGCTTGCTCTCGAGCCAGCTCTTGTTCGACGAGCGCGCGAGCACTTGCGCTTGCACGCCCTCGCCAGGCTTCACCGAGACCGTGGTGACGAACGGGAAGAGCACGTCGCCGAGGCCCTTGGTGATGGGGCTGTCTCCTTCCATGCGCTTCACCACCGGAAGGAACGGATACGGCACCTGCTGCTGCACCATCATGAACCCGCGCTGTTCGCTCACTCCGATGTTGGCGGAGCTCACGTCGGCCACCAGTTGATCACCGATGGTGACGCCCTGCGTGGCGAGCCACTGGGTGAGGCCGTGATTTGCCTCGGACGGATTGAACTGGCGCAGATCGACCTGCAAGGTGTCGAGGAAGAGCGCCACCGACTTCCCTTCCATCAAGAACTGATCGAGCGCCTTCACCTCTGCCGGAGCGAGCGGCGTCTTCGGACCGATCACGAAGATCGCGTCGAGCGAGGTGTCGAAACGATCCTTCTGTCCCAGCTCCACGGGGCGGAGCTCGTAGGTCTGCGAGAGGATCGAAGTGAGCAGGCGCAGCTTCTCTTGCGGCGCGGGCTCTCCGTGGCCCTGCAGCAGACCGACCACCGGAGTGCGCGTGCGCGAGAGCTTTCGAATCAGCGTGGTGAGGTCGTACTCGAGACCTTCGACGCCCTTCACCACGGGGATGACCTCCTTCTTCTCCTTGTGCTTGATGACGAGGCCCATGTACGCGCGGCGCGTCTGCTGCTGATCGTCTTCGATCACGCGCAGCTCGACGGGCTGCACTCCGGCCGTGGCGAGCTCCTTCTCGATCGCGGTGGGCTCGCGGAAGCGGCGGCCGAAGATGTCTTGCTTCACCTCGCGCTTGGTCTCCTTGTCCTTCTCGGTCTCCTGGCCCGCGGGATCGATGAACTCGAAGCCGACCTGGCCGTGCGACGCGGATCGGAACTCCTCGAGCAGATCGCGCACGTAGCGCGCGTTGCTGGAGTACGGCGCGGGGAGGTTCTCGGTGAAGTACGCGGTGATGGTCACTGGCTCGTCGAGTGACGAGAGCGTCTCCTTCGTCGCGCCCGCGAGTGTGTACGCACCATCGCGCGTGACGTCGAGGCGGCCGAAGAAGCGCAGGCCCATCAGGTTCAACAGCACCAGGCTGCCGATCACTGCGAGAAGGAAGAGTCCGTATTGATGCGCTCGCTCAAGTCGCCCTCCGGCCTTCGCCGTCGGTCGCCGCTCGCTGGGTTGAAGTTTCATGGCTGGTTCCTCCTCACTGGCGCGCCGACGCGAGTTGTCTCGTCGTCAGCAGCAGGCCCACGGTGGTGAGTGATGCGTAGAAGAGGAGGTCTCGGGTATCGAGCACTCCGCGCGCGATGTTCTCGAAGTGGTAGTTCACCGAGAGGTACTGGAAGAGCTGACCCAGCGATTCCGGGAGCAGTGCCGCGAACGCGTCGACGAACGCGAAGGCGAAGCACAGCACCAGGCCCACGATGAAGCCGACGATCTGGTTGCGCGAGAGCGCGCTGCCCCACAGGCCGAGCCCGATGAAGCTCGCGGCGAGGAGCAAGAGTCCCAGGTAGCCCGCGAACACGGGGCCCCAATCGAACGACGCGCCCGGTCCGGTGAGCGCGGCGACCGAGATGGCGTACGGAATCGTCCACACCAGGCCCATGGCGACCATGCCGAGCGCGGCGAGAAACTTCCCGGCGACGATCTGCCAGTCCTCCATCGGGAGCGTGAGGAGGAGCTCGAGGGTGCCGCTCTTCCGCTCCTCCGCCAGCGCGCGCATGGTGATGGCGGGCACCAGCACCACGAAGAGCACCGGAGTGACCGCGAAGAAGCCGCGCAGCGAGGCCTGCCCAGCGAGGAACAGGGTGGAGAAGTAGAGCCAGCCCGCGAGCAGCAGGAAACCGCCGAGGACGATGTAGGCGATGGGCGACGCGAAGAACGTGCGGAACTCGCGGCGCGCGATGGCGAGCGTGCTTTCCATGTCAGGCCGCCTTCTCGGTGAGCTTGCGGAAAGTGTCTTCGAGGCTCGCCTGCGTGCGGCGCACCTCGAGGAGCATCAGGTCTTGCTTCACCACGGTCTCGAAGAGCGCGCGGCGCGGATCTTCGGCGCCGAAGCGCAAGCGGAAGCCGAGCGTGCCGTGGCCTTCGCCCTCGGCGTTCTCCACGCCGGTGACGCCGGGAACGTTCTTGAGCACGGTGGTGACCTGGTTGAGCTCGAGCGGCGTTCCCGCGCGGCTCGCGAGCACCACCAGCAACGCGCCTTCTCCTCCGGAGGTGAGGTGCTCGGGCGAATCGTCAGCGACGAGCCTGCCGTCGTTGATGATCAACACGCGCGAGCAGGTGCTTTGCACTTCGGACAGCACGTGCGTGGAGAGGATGACGGTCTTCTCCTTGCCGAGCTCTTTGATCAGCGCGCGGATCTCGACGATCTGATTCGGATCGAGGCCCGACGTGGGCTCGTCGAGAATGAGCAGATCAGGCTCGTGCAGGATCGCCTGCGCGAGACCGACACGCTGGCGGTAGCCCTTGGAGAGCTGGTTGATGTCCTTGCCGATGACACCACCAAGACCGCAGCGCTCGACCGCGCTCTTGATGCGCTGACTGCGCACGCTCTTCTCGACCTGGCGCGCTTCCGCGACGAAGCGCAGGAAGTCGACGACCATCATCTCTTCGTAGAGCGGGTTGTTCTCGGGGAGGTACCCGATCAGCTTGCGCGCGCGCACCGGCTCGGCCACCACGTCGACGTCGCCGACGAAGACCTGGCCGGAGGTCGGCCGCAGATAGCCCGCGAGCGTGCGCATGGTGGTCGACTTCCCGGCGCCGTTGGGGCCGAGGAAACCGACGACCTGACCGCGGGGGACCTCAAAGGAGAGACTTTTGAGCGCTTCGGTCACGCCGTAACGCTTCGTCAGCCTCTCGATTCGAATCATCGAGTTCGGCATTTCGTTCTCACGAGCAACGAGTTGAGACGGCCGCGAGGTAAAGCAGCGATTCTGGGGTGTCAAGCCGACAGAAAGCCCCAGC
>CBIHPJ010000803.1:0-3771 GCA_966211295.1 uncultured Myxococcales bacterium
CGTACGAGGGCACCCACGAGGTGCACACGCTGATCCTCGGCAAGGCGATCACGGTAATCAACGCCTTCGTAAATTAACTCCCTCTCCCATGGGGAGAGGGTCGGGGTGAGGGCATACCCAATGAGAACCTTGATCCTCACACTCGCAGTCCTCCTCGCTGCATGCGGCGCGATCGGACCGCCGCGACCTGATGGCGGATCCGGCGGTGGCTCCGGTGGCGGCACCGTCACTGGCGGAGGAGGCGGAGCAGTCGGCGGAGGCGGAGGATCAACGGGCGGAGGTGGAGCAACAGGCGGCGGTACCGCAACGGGCGGAGGCGGCGCCGAAGCCCCATGGACCGAGATGGCGCTCCAGGTCCCCACGGGCACCATGGGCTCCGTCCAACAACTCGCCGCCCGCCCCGGAGAAGTATGGGCGCTGATCGCCAACCAGTACGTCCTCTACAGCGTCGGCGGCCGCTTCAACGAAGTGCGTGTCTACTCCACGCCGATCGTCGACCTGATGCAGCTCTCCGGCTCGGGCGCCGCGGCGATCACCGTCTTCAACACGCTCTCCTCCTGCCTCACGAACTGCGAAGGCGGCGCCAACTTCGACGACTTCGGCTTCCCCGGATCGATGGCCCTCTGTGGCTCGGCCGACTACCTCGGCGTGATGACGCGCACGCCCGACGCAGGTGCGGCGCTCTACGAGCAGACTCCGACGTCGTGGAATCTCGTTTCGAAAGTGAACATCCGCTCTCCGCTCGACTGCGCACGCACCACGAGGGGCGAGCTCTTCGTCGCAGGCACCGGCGCGGTGGCCGCTGCGAGCGACGGCGGCTTCTCGCTCGAGATCCCCGACGTGAGCGCCCTCGGACGCGTCTCCGCCAACGAGGCGTGGTCGAAGATCGGCACCGACGGAACCTCGGTGTTCGCGGCGAGCGTGCGCGGTGCGGTGGCATCGCGTCCAGAAGCCGGAGGCTGGACCGTCGCCACCGCGCTCCCCGGAGAGATCTCCGCGCTCGCGGTCGAATCAGCGAATGAAGTCTGGGTCGTCGGGACCGGCGCGGGACTCGCGCGCTTCGACGGCACTCAGTGGCGAGCGGCGGGACTCGGACCCACTCAGCTCACGAGCTTCGAAGCGCTGGCGCTCGAGAGCTCCCACGTCTACGTGGGCGGCCGCGACGCGGCAGGCGTCGCTCGCATCTTCCGCCGCCTGAGGTGATTCATGTCGTTCACGACTCGTCTGAACATCCGCTTCGCTGACATCGACTGGGCGCGCGCCGTCTACT
The DNA here is from genome assembly GCA_966211295.1 of uncultured Myxococcales bacterium. GTDB lineage: Bacteria > Myxococcota > Myxococcia > Myxococcales > Myxococcaceae > Archangium_A. The sequence goes on from CBIHPJ010000803.1 coordinate 1,271, forward strand.
TCGCGCGCTTCTTCGACTACGCGCACCGCACCTTCGAAGACTTCTTCAACGACCACGCGAAGCTGCCGTACGCGACGGTGCTCGCTGAACGAAAGCTCGGCTTCCCGATCGTGAACTCCACCGCCGAGTTCTTCGCGCCACTGCGCCTCGGAGACACCGCGCGCATCGTGATGGACGTGACGCGGCTCTCGAAGCGCTCGGTCACCTCACGCTTCACGATGTTCCGCGGCGACACCGACGAGAAGTGCGCGGTGATCACGCTCAAGCAGGCGGCGATCGACACCGACAAGTTCACCGGCATCGAGATGCCCGACGACGTGCACGCGCAGCTCGCCGCGCACCTCGTCAAAGAGTGAGCCTTAGAACTTCCGCGTGAACGGCATCGGCTTACGCATGCGGATCAGCAGCAAGATCGGCATCAGCACGTAGGGCGTGTTGAACGCGATGAACTTGAACGCGTTCTGGGTGCGGAACTCGGGCTCGCCGAAGAACTCCACGCCGAACACGATGATGCCGGTGATGCTCGAGATCATCGTCGCGTAGATGACCGCGGGGAGCTGAATCCAGTTCTTCCCCTTGATCAGCGCGTACGCGAGCACGAGATAGAACGGCCCGTACACGAACGTGGAGAGCCCCGTGACGAAGCGCATCCACACCGGCGGGTGCATGAAGAGCGGGTCCGCGTCGATCGCGTACCAGTAGTTCGCGCGCGCGAGCGGATTCGAAGAGTCAGGTGACATCTCGATGCCGAGCGTCGGCACTGCGTCGCTGATGCCCGAGGTGACGGCGAAGACCAGGAAGAGGACTGCGAAGAAGAGGTCGATGCGACGATCTTTGAGCGGGAGATTTGCTGATTCGTTCACGGCAACGGCGATCGCTTGATGGTGATGAACGTCTCGGCCTCGGGCTGCTTCTCCTCCGGCGCGGGCGGTGAGGACGGCTCGACAGCTTCCGTTTCAGCAGGCGCATCCGCCTCCGAAGCGCGCTGGTGGATCTCTTCGTCCGTGAGGAAGCCGACCTTCGCGCCTTCCTTGTTGAGGAACCGCACCGCGCGCTCAGACAGCTTCAGCAGCTGCTCGGCGATCGCCGGCAGCACCAGCGCGTGCTCGATCTTGTCCGGATCCGGGCGCTCGACGACCGCGAGCTCACCCTTCTCGAGCTTCTCGGCCTGGGCCTCACTCAGCTCGAGGCGGCGCAGCTTGTTCTTGCGCGTGACGAAATAGAACGCCTTGGCTCCCGCCTCGACCGGCACCGTGTTCGCGAGCACCAGCTCACGCTGCTGCTTGTCGAGCTCCTGCTGCTTCTTCGCCATCTGGCGATGCGCTTCCTTGCTGCCCTGAAGGGGAGGCAGCTTCGGCACCTTCACCTCGGCCCGGACATCGGCCTGGTGGCGAGGCCCCTCGTAGCGCGGACGATCATCACGGCGCGGAGGCGGGCGATCATCACGACGGGGAGGCGGGCGATCGTCTCGCCGGGGAGGCCGCGACTCGTGGCGAGGGCCGGAAGACGGCGCCTTCGCAGCGGGTTGAGGCTTCGCCGCTTTTTCAGTTTCAGCTTTCTTCGCTGCGTCTTCGGTCACCAACCCGGCCTTGAGCAGCTTGTCGCGGAGGCTCTGCATGCGCGGGCGTATAGCAGCGCACCCCCCAAATCGGCTGCCAATCCACACTGGCCCCGCTGCGTACCGATGTGTAGGGTGCCCGGCTTCGTGAATCGGTTGCTCGTCATCGCGCTCGGCCTCGCCGGCGCCTGCTTGTGGGGCTGCAAGGATCCCGTCGATCAGGCCGCCAAGAAGCGCATCTTCTCTCCCGAAGATCCGCCGCAGGCGGTGGCTGCCGCGAGCCAGAAGCTCCCTCCTGAAGAGGCGGCCGACAGCTCTGCCATCTCGCGCCGCATCCTGGGCATGGGTGCCGCCGAAGCCACCGAGCGCATCGGCCCTCACACCTACGGCGCCACCGTGACGTGGGAGTGGTCGTCGAACGGAAAGAACATTCGCCTGAAGGAATCGCGCGAGCTGCTCTCCGGTCCGGGCGGCGTGTCGGGTGACTTCATCGCGCGCATGACGAACACCAACGAGCAGGGTCTCGAGGTGCTTCGGGTGGGCGGCAAGGTCTACGCGCGCAGCACCTACGGCAAGGACGGCGCGGGCAAGCTCCGTGAGCGCAAGCGCGATCGCGGCATGGCCGAGCGCGTTCGTGACGAAGCCTCGGGCGCGGTGCGCGACTTCGATCAGATCTTCCGCGGCCGCTTGAAGCTCACCGCGCAGGGCACCTCCACGCTCGAGGGCCGCACCGCGTGGAAGTACGTCGTCTCGCTCGCGGAGGCGGCGCCTGACACCGGCGCGAAGTTGCCCCCGCTCGCTGCGCCGAAGAACGGCTACGACGAGACCACCAAGCGCCGTCAGCTCTTCTACGACGCGCGCACGCCGCGCTCGCTGCAGGGCGAGGTCTACGTGGACGCCGCGACCAGTGTGGTGCTCAAGACCCGTCTCGACGGCCGCGTGG
>CBIHPJ010000804.1:0-3767 GCA_966211295.1 uncultured Myxococcales bacterium
CTTGTCGCCGTACTCGATGCCGTTGTGCACCATCTTCACGAAGTGACCGGCCGAGCCCGCGCCGCAGTACGTGACGCACACGCCGGAATCAGAGCGCGCAGAGATCGCCTCGAGCACCGGCTGCAGGCGCTTCCACGACTCCAGGTCTCCGCCGGGCATGATCGACGGACCGAGCAACGCACCTTCGGATCCACCCGAGACGCCCATGCCGACGAACTTCCACGGACGCGTCTTCGCACGCGCGCTGCGGCGATCGGTGTCGGTGTAGAGGGAGTTGCCCGCGTCGATGATCAGGTCGCCTTCCTGAAGGAGCGGATCGAGCTCGTCCATCACCGCGTCCACCGGCTTGCCGGCGTTCACCATGAGCACGATCCGGCGCGGGCGCTCGAGCCGCTCGATCATCTCCTTGTAGCTCGTCACCACGTCGAGCTTCGCCTCGGGGTGATCGGCGGCGAGCTTGGTGGCGATCTCGTGCGTGCGGTTGTACGCGGCGACCTTGAGGCCGCGGCTGGCGAAGTTGCGGGCGAGGTTGGCGCCCATCACGCCCATTCCGATCACGGCCACGTCGTTCAGTCGGTTGGTCATGGTGCTTTCTCTTTCACAGGTTGATCAGTCACGAGGGTGACGCGGCCCAGTCGTGCCGCGGGAAGGGATTTGTCTCCAGCGAGGATTCGTTCGATCGCATCGCGCTTTCCCGCGCCGATCGCCACGATGATTCGCTCGAGACCAGGTCGCGCCAGCACGGGGAGCGACAGTGTCACGCGCTGCGGAGGGGGCTTCGGAGAATCGTGAATCGCGAGTACCGGCCCCTCGCTCTCGACCTCCGGTTTCCCCGGAAACAGCGAGGCCACGTGGCCGTCTTCGCCGATGCCGAGGAGGGCGACGTCGAGGGCGCCTTTGAAGTCGCGCGTGAAAATCTCGGAGGCGCGCTTCACCGCCGCCGCTCCGTCTTCTCCATCGAGCACGAGCGGGAGTTCGAGCGCGACCGGCTGAGTCACTGAGAGCGCGCCTTTCCTGAAGGACTCGCCGCGATTGGACTGTGCATCGCTCATGTTGACCACGCGCTCGTCCACCCAGGTGAGCTTGAGCGAGCTCCAGAGCTCTCTCGTGAGCGACTCGCGCACGAGCTTCAGCGCGGCGATCGCCGAGCCACCGGCGACTCCCAGTCGCGCGCCGGGCTTCATGAGCTCGCTCACCTTCTCCGCTGCGACCTCGAGCGGCTTCGGCGTGACGATGAGCTTCACCTCACCCACGCGTCCAGCCTCCTTCGCAGCCGTGGAAGAGATCCATCGATTCGTCAGGTCCCCAGGTGCCCGCGGGGTACTCGAGCAGCGGCGGCGTTCCTTCCTTCCACGCAGAGTGCAGCGCGTCGGCGAAGCCCCAGCTCGCTTCGATCTCGTCACCGCGCAGGAAGAGCGTCGCATCACCCAGCATCACGTCGAGGAGCAACCGCTCATACGCCGCTGACGACTGCACCTTGAACGCGTCCTGGTAGTCGAACGAGAGCGCCGCGGGGGCCATCACCATCGAAGGACCCGGGCGCTTCACTCCGAACGAGAGCCCGATGCGCTCGCGCGGCTGAATCTGCAGTGAGAGCACGTTGGGCCGCGTCTGGCAGAGCTGACCCGAGCGGAGCATTTCGCGGAACTCGTCGTCGCTCACTCCCGCGGGGCGATTGAAGAGCTGAATCGGCGGCGTGCGGAACTGCACCTGCACCTCGGTGAAGCGCGTCGGCATGCGCTTGCCGTGACGGAGCAGAATCGGCACGCCCGCCCAGCGCCAGGTGTCGATCTCGCAGCGCACCGACACGAAGGTCTCCGTGCTCGAGTCGGGCTTCACCCCTTCTTCCTGCAGGTACCCGGGCACCGCCTGGTCCTTCACCTTGCCGGCGGTGTAGCGAGCCCGCACGCAGTCCTTCACCATGTTCTGTTGCGAGGGCGGCCGCAGCGCCTCGAGCACCGCGACCTTCTGCGCGCGCACGGACTTCGCGTCGAGAGAGGAGGGCGGCTCCATGGTCACCAGCGAGAGCACCTGCAGCATGTGGTTCTGCAGCATGTCGGAGAGCGCGCCGGTCTCGTCGTAGTAGCCGGCGCGGCCTCGCTCCATGCCGAGCTCTTCGGCGACGGTGATCTGGATCAGCTCGACGTGCTGGCGATTCCAAAGCGGCTCGAAGATCGCGTTGTGGAAGCGGAACCCGAGGATGTTCTGGACCGTCTCTTTTCCGAGGTAGTGATCGATTCGGTAGATCTGCAGCTCGCGCAGATGACGGTGCAGGTGTTGGTTCAGCTCGATGGCGCTCTTGAGATCGTGGCCGAAGGGTTTCTCGATCACGACGCGACGCCAGCGGTGCTCGTCACTCTCGATGCACTCGAGGAGTCCTGCCTCCGACAACGTGGTGATCGCCTCGGCGAAGAGCGCTGGCTTGAGCGAGAGATAGAAGAGGCGGCCCGCGTCTTTCCCTCCGGGGAGCGCGTCGAGCTGATCGCGGAGGCGCTTCACATCGGCTTCGATGTTCACGTCGCCGCGGCAGTAGGTGACGTTGGGCTCGAGCTTCTTCCACGCGTCGAGCAGCTCCTTCGGCATCGCGTCGCGCACTTCCGCCCGGTACTGCTCGCTCGTCTTCTCGGTGCGCGCCATGCCCACCACGTGGAAGCCGTTGGCGGGCTGGCCCTTCGAGGACAGGTTGGTGAGCGCAGGGAGAAGTTTGCGCAATGCGAGATCGCCGCCGGCTCCGAAGATGACGATGTGTGAGGGGTGCACGGCGGCGAACCTAATCCCGTGCGCGAGGGCGAGTGATCGCTTTCGGGGTCCCCAGTGTTAGCTACTCCACCGTGCACGTCGGTCGCGTCATCGGGAAGTACCGCCTCGAACGGAAGCTCGGTTCGGGCGCGATGGGCGACGTGTACCTGGGCGTGCACGTGGAGCTCGGCAGCTTCGTCGCGGTGAAGATGCTCAATCAGACCTCGATCGCCGAGCCCAACGGCGTTGCGCGCTTTCTGAACGAAGCGAAGGCCGCGGCGGAGATCGATCACGAGCAGATCGCGCGCGTGATCGATCAGGACACGCTGAGCGATGGCACTCCGTACATCGTGATGGAGTTCGTCGAGGGCGTGACCTTGCGCGAGCTCATCGACGAGCGCGGGGCGCTGGGGTTGCGGCTCACGGTGGAGTTGATGATCGACGTGCTCTCGGCGCTCTCCGTCGCGCACGCGCGCGGCATCGTTCATCGCGATCTGAAGCCCGAGAACATTCGCGTCACGAAGAGCGGGCGCGCGAAGGTGCTCGACTTTGGAATCGCCAAGCGGATCACCGAGGCGCCGACTCCGCTCACGCAGCAGGGGATGCTGGTGGGCACGCCGTTCTACATGTCGCCCGAGCAGATCGACGGGGTGAAGATCGATGGGCGATCGGATCTCTACGCGCTCGGCGTGATCCTCTTCGAGTGCGTCACCGGGAAGCGGCCGTTCGAGGGCAGCACGGTGATGGCGCTGCTCAATCGGCATCTGCATGAGGCGCCCATCGCGCCCTCGATGATCCGGGCCGAGGTCACTCCGCAGCTGGAGACGGTGATTCTTCGCGCGATGGAGAAGTCGCCGGTGCTGCGCTTCGCGACCGCGGAGGACTTCGCGAGCGCGCTGCGGAAGTTGTTCGACGGGCTGCCGGCGGATGGTCCGGTGGTGAAGAGGTTGCGGGAGGCGCACGAGATCGCGACTCCGTCGCTGGAGAGAGCGCAGGGGACGACGGAGGACGCGCTCGATCAGACGGTG
>CBIHPJ010000805.1:0-3766 GCA_966211295.1 uncultured Myxococcales bacterium
ACGTAATCGAGCTTCTTCAACCCCACCGCGAGCGCGCGCTTGAAGATCTTCTGCCGTGTGGGCGACGACTTCTCGATCGCATCGAGGATCCGGGCCTGCGCCTTCTCCAACACGCGCGGCACCAGCGAGACGATGCTCGGTCGCGCAGCGAGCCACGCCTCCGCCACCTTCTCCAAGCTCTCCGCGTACCAGGCCATGCCGCCGAGCCGCACGTACGCGTAGTAGTTCACCCGCGTGAGCACGTGCGCCATCGGCAAGTACGAGACCGCCACGTCGCCCGGCTTCGCGCCGATCTGCTCCGCGCCGAGCCGTGACATCGCGAGCACGCCCTGGTGCGTGAGCACCGCGCCCTTCGGAGGGCCGCTCGTTCCGCTGGTGTAGACCCACGTCGCATCGTCATCGGTGGAGACGCCCCTCAGTCTCTCCTCAGGCAACGTGGGCTCGCGCTTCAACACCTCGCGCCCCTCCGCGCGGAACCCGTCCAGCTCGGGCCCGATGACCATCAACTTCATCCCTGGCACCGTGGCGAACGTCGCGCGCAGCCGCTCCAGCTGCGCCGCCTCCGCGAAGCACACCTTCACCTTCGCGTGATGGAGGATGTAACCGATCTGCTCCGCGGTACTGGTCGGGTAGACGCCGACACTGATCGCACCCAACGTGGTGATCGCGAGATCGAGCGCGCCCCACTCCCAGCAGGTGTGGCTGAGAATGGCGACACGATCTCCGTGCCTCACGCCGTGCTCGTGCAACGCCGCCGCGACCTCGCGACGAAACGAACGCAGCGCACTCCACGGCACGGGTGTCCATGCCCCACCCACTCTTCGAAACGCCATGTCGCCGGTCGGACGTGCGCGTTCGGCGATGTCAGACAGCGCTCCCAGCGTCAGTTCTGCGGGCATGCGGGCGCCTTAAGACAACTTGCCGAACCAATGCAAATACACCCGCGAAAACGCTGCATGCGGATCACCGGGATGGCGCAACCAAGTTTCTGGTCTGCCGGGTGCAGGGACTCCACTTCAAAGGAGGCGCTGATGCCCAAGCTCAGGTTCAAGGATCGAGAGGACGCAGGACAGCAACTGGGCGCCGAGCTCAGGAGCTATGCGAAGGAGCGCCCGATCATCGTCGCGCTGCCTTCGGGCGGCGTGCCGGTCGGCTTCGAGGTGGCGCGCTCGTTGGGTGCTCCGCTCGACGCGTGGGTGGTGAAGAAGATCGGCGTGCCCTGGCACCCGCAGATGGGCGTGGGGGCGATCGCTGAAGGCGGCCAACTCTCGATCTCGCGCAGCTTCATCGACGAGATCGGTCTCACGGGCCTCGAGCTCGCCCAGGCCACGGAGACGGCGCGCAAAGAAGTGGGTGATTCAGTGCGCTGGTTGCGGGGAGACCGTCCCCGAATCTCGGTGCGCGGCCGCATGGTGATGTTGATCGACGACGGCATCGACACCGGCGGCACGGTGCTCGCCGCGATCGAGGCGATTCGCTCGGAGACGCCGAAGTTGATCGTGCTCGCGGTGCCGGTGGCTTCGCCGGCGGTGCTCAACGTGGTCGGCCCGAAGGTCGATCGCGTGGTGTGCCTGCACACGCCCAACGCGCTCCACTCATTGGGGCTCTGGTACGACGACTTCACGCACGTGCCTGATGAAGAGGTCGGCCGGCTGCTCGAGCGCGCGCGCAAGTTCGCGGCGACGGGCGACCCCGCGTTTTCGCACGGGCTCCCGCTCCGTCCTCAGCTGGTGCGCTGATGCTGAGACCCGAGCATGAAGAGACGCTGATCATTCCCGCGGGGCGGCGTGAGCTGGAATGTCAGCTCCTGCTGCCGATGGGAGCCCGCGCGCTGGTGCTCTTTGCCCAGGGCACCGGCAGCGCCAATCAGCGCAATCAGTTGGTGGCGGCGGCGCTGCGCGAGCGGGGCCTGGGCACGCTGTTGTTCGACCTGCTCACGCCCGAGGAGTCAGCCACGCCGCCGTTCGACGTGCCGCTGCTCGCGAGCCGGCTCACCGAGGTGACGGAGTGGGTGCGGGGACGAAGAGCAGCGCGCGGTCTTCCGCTCGGCTACTTCGGCGCGGGGACGGGAACGGCAGCGGCGTTGATCGCCGCGGCGAAGAACCCCAGAGCGATCTTCGCCATCGTCTCTCGCGGCGGAAGACCTGAGCTCGCTCGAGATGCGCTCGAACGAGTGCAGGCGCCCACGTTGCTGATCGTCGGCGGCGAGGACGCGACGGTGCTCGAGCAGAATGAAGGCGCGCTCGAGCGGATTCCCGCGCGGAAGCATCTCGTCGTGGTCCCTGGCGCGACTGCGCTCTTCGAGGAACCGGGCTCGCTCTACGAGCTCAGTCATCTCGCGAGCGATTGGTTCCTCAGCCACCTGCAGGACGCAGAGCGGCCGATGCATCTCTGAGGCGCGAAGATCAGCGAGGGCGGCCGAAATAGTCGACGCAGCCGTTCACCGTCGCCAGGAGCGGGTAGTCCGCTACCGGAATGTCGAGGTCGAGTCGCTCGCTGACGCGAATGATGAAGCGCTGGAACAACGGCGAGCGGATGTCCGCCACCTCGTCCTTGAGGGCGAGCTCTTCTCGAATCGCTGCGGGGTCGACTACGGCCTTGCCCATGGGATCTCCCGGTTTGAGGTGCGGTGCCCCTGAGCAATTCGCGTTCCACGCATTTCGCAGGGATTCGTGCTGATCAGCGCGCAGAGCTTTCGTTCCCACCCGCTCAGCCTGCACGACGTGCATCGGCATAGCGGTTGCCGCCCGCGAGTTCAGGAAGCATGGGGACCGAACGCTTCTCGAACGTCGCTGCACTGCAATTCGCGTGGAACACGTTTCGAAATCACCTCGGCCCGCTGCTGACACTCGGTGGCGCCGGGGTGATGCTCGCGCTGCTCAGCGAAGCGCTGGGACGTCACAACGTCACCGAGAAGCTGATCGGCGTCGGGATCCAGTTCCTGCAGGCGATGATGTGGCTGCTGTTGGTGCGCGTATCGTTCCGGCTCTACGACGGAGAGACCGTCGAGCTCTCGGAGCCCAGGCCGCTGTTGGTGGGTTTCTGGAACTTCCTGCTCACGTTGATCCTCTTCTGGGTGATGGTCGCGTTCGGACTCATCGTGATCCTTCTCCCCGGAGTGTTTCTCGCGCTCACGTTCGGCTTCGCTCCGCTGATCAGCGCCGACGGAGAGCAGGACTTCTCGAAGGCGTTCACCAGGAGCGCGCAGCTCAGTGAGGGCTCACGTTGGCAGCTCTTCGGCCTGTGGCTGATGCTCGCGGGTCTCAATCTCCTCGGAGTGCTGGCGCTCGGCGTGGGCATCGTGGTCACCGTGCCGTTGAGCGCGCTGTGCTTCGTCTACGCGTACCGCGCGCTGCAGGGGCAGCATCCCGCGTCGTCGGATGAGCCTTCGCTGGGGAGACGTGAAGAGATGACTCCCAGGTAGCTGCGTGAGAGCTTCGCGCGCATGGCCCTCCCCCTGCGCGCCTTCGCGGTCATGCTGTTCGGTTCATCGCTTCTCGCCGGTTGTGCTTGCGAACCGCCGACAGTGAACACCTGTGATCCGTCGCGCTGTGCTGGCTGCTGCGTGAATGGCCGCTGCACTTCGTGTTCGAACACGGGTGGCGGTGCAACGGGTGGAGGCAACGCGAGCGGCGGCGGTGGTGGTGACCTCGGCGGAGGCGGTGGCTCCATGATGGGCGGCGGCGCCGGTGGAGGCGTCGTCGGTGGAGGCACTGGTGGAACTGGTGGAGCCGGAGGAGGAACTCCCACGGGCGGCGGCACCGGC
>CBIHPJ010000806.1:0-3747 GCA_966211295.1 uncultured Myxococcales bacterium
GATCCGTGCAAGCAGGTGCGCGGTGAGCCGCCGCCCACGTGGAAGCGTATCGAGACTCAGGAAGTGGTGCAGGTCGTCGCGAAGCCTCCGCACGCTGCGTTGCTCTCACAGCTCGCTGAAGTGGGTTCTTCAAGCGTGTTCCCTCAGGTGTGGGCGAGGGCGGGTGAGCTGGCGAAGAAGGTCACCACCACTCCGAGCGAGTTGATGACCGCGATGGTGCATCCGCCTTCGGATCCAGCGTGGCTCGAGGGATTGCCCGACGCGCTCTTCCGCTACCAGGTCGCGATTGCCTGCGTGCTCGCGCAACTACCGAGGCCGTGGAGTGAGCTCAAGGGCGCGTTCGAGTCGTTGCTCTTCGGCCCGGTGGACTGGAGCTCTGCCGCGGCGGTGATGGCGTTGGGCGAGAAGGCGCGGCGCGATCCTGTTGCCGCGCGCGATGCGCTCAAGCTGCTCAGCGATGTGACGACCGATCTCCTTCCGCACACCGCGGAGCCGCGCGCGCATCCGCTGATGATCGAGCTCGGCACGCTCCCCGCAGTCTCGGACGAAGCGCGGCGGATGCTGACTCAGTGGTATTCGAAGCAGTTCCCTCGGAAGGAAGAGGAAGCGAAGCCGCCCGAGCCCGCTCCTGCGGCCGTGCAGCCACCTGCGCCTTCACAACCGACAGTCGATCCCGGTCCAGGAATTCCAGGCTGGGTGTGGCTCGCCGGCACTTTGCTCATCATCGCCGGCCTCATTCTGATCGCTCACTAACTGTCTCCCTCTCCCTTCGGGAGAGGGTCGGGGTGAGGGCAGACAAACTCGCATAAGGTCCGCGCCCATGCGTTACCTCTCGCTCCTCATTGCTGTCGTCCTCAGCGCCTGCACCAGCCACAAGCTCCTCGCGCGAACCACTCTCGATCCCAACTCGAGCCGCGCGTTCCTCTTCACCAACGTGAACGTCTTCGACGGCGACGCCGCGCTCGGCGCCCGCGACGTGCGAGTGAAGGACGGCAAGATCCTCACGGTCGCAGAGGCGAACACTCTGCAACCCGAGTCCGGTGAAGAAAAGGTCGACGGAGCAGGCCTCACTCTGATGCCCGGCCTCATCGACTCGCACGCGCACATCGAATCGAACGGCGAGCCCATCTGGGCGGTGGGCATGGCCGACTCCGACGACATCGCGCAGGCGTACGTCTACTCCGGAGTCACCACGACGCTCGTGATGACCGGCAACGAATCGCAGAAAACGCTCGAGCAGCGCGCGGCGAAGGGCGAGCTGATCGCTCCGCGGCTCTACCGCACCGGTCCTCGCCTCACTGCGCCCGATGGCTTCCCGATGAACTTGATGCGCGCGCTGGTGCCCTGGCCGCTGAGCAGCATGGTGATCGGCAGCGTGATGCGCAGTGCGAGCAACGCGGAAGAGGCCAAGGCGGCGGTGAACGAGGCGGCCGATGAGCTCGCGCCTCCGTTCTACAAGATCACCTGCGACTCGTTTCCGCCCGGCGCTCCGAAGCTTTCGGCCGAGGCGATGACCGCCGCGATTCAGCAGACCAAGGTGCGCGGCATGCGGTCGGCGGCGCACGTGGGCGCTCCCGAAGACATCATGATCGCGGCGGAGGCGGGCCTCTCGATCTTCGCGCATCCGCCGAGCAGCGCGCTCTTCACGCCGGAGCAGCTCGCGCGCCTCGCAGCGCTCCAGATTCCCTTCGTGAGCACGCAGCGATTCCTCACCGCGCCGAAGTACCTCGAGGCTGACAAGGGCACCGCGCTCGATCGCGAGATCGTCACGCCGAAGCTGCTCGCGGAGTTCAGCAACAAGCCGAAGGACTTCAAGTACCCGATGATCGCGGACGACGTGGACGCGGACAAACTGCTCGCGCAGTACGAGCAGAACCTGCGCGAGAACCTGCTCGCGCTGTGGAAGGCGGGCGTGCCGATCTTCGTGGGCACTGACGCCGGCTCGCCTGGCGTGATCCCCGGAGCGTCGCTGCAGCGCGAGCTGATGGCGTTGGCGGCCGCGGGCATTCCGGCGGTCGACGTGCTCAAGGCTGCGACGAGCGCGCCCGCTGACTTCCTCGATCCCAAGCACTCGTACGGACGCGTCGCCGCGGGCCAGCGCGCGGATCTGTTGTTGGTCAAAGGCGATCCGACGGTGGATGTCGCGGCCACCGGCGCGATCGTGAGCGTGTTTCAGGACGGACGCCGTCTGACTCGCACGCTGGCAGCGCCGTGATAGACGGCGCGGATGACCAGAATCTTCCTTGGCGTGTTCGCAGTGGTCGGTCTCTCCGCGTGTGAGCCCAGCTTCGTCGACGTCACGTTCGACGGAGTTCCGAAGTGCGAGGGGGCCAGCAAGCTCGAGAACGAGTTCGTGGTGAAGATCGATGGCCCGAAGGTGTCGTCGTTCTTCCGCGTGAAGGGCGACGGCGCGCCGATGACCTCGAAGCTGGTCGCGGGGAAGCTCTACAAGATGAAGGCGTACAAGTGCGCCTCCGAGCCCTGTGAGGCTGAGAAGAACTTCTTCCACGGCGCCGACGTCCAGGCGCCCGAGGGGAAGACGGGGACGGTGAAGCTCGATCTGACTGGTGCGCCCGCCTGTGTTGCCCCCGCGCCGCCTCCTGCCGCCGTTGAAGACGCAGGCACCGCTGACGTCGACGCCGGCCCCACGAAGTAGGCGAAGTGCGCCCCTCACCCCGACCCTCTCCCCGCTCCGCAGGGAGAGGGAGCGCTAGGCCATCCGGAAGCGCTCCTGCATCAACGCCGTGCTGAGCACCACGAGCAGCGGCGCATCCACCGCGACCCGGGTCGCTTCATCGAGCTTCGGCAGCGAATCGAGCAAGCCCACGATGCGCTGCTGATCGAAGAACGGCACCGCGCGCAACGCAGGTCCTCGCAGCGTGTCTTGCATCAGCTCGAGAAGCGGCCCGCGCCTGGTGTCCGACGTGGGCGGAGCGAAGAACGGGTGCTTCTGCCGGCGATACACGGTGTCGGTGAGCACGGGCTTCGCCGCCTCGCGCAGCACGTACTTCTCCACGGTGCCACGAATCAGTCGATCGATCGGCATCGAGCGTGCGAGTTCGACCACGTGATGATCGAGGAAGGGCACGCGTCCCTCGATGGAGTGCGCCATCTCCATGCGATCGCCGAGCACCGACAAGATGAAGTTGGGCAGCACCGACTTCGACCAGAGGTACATCGCCTGGTGCACGCGATGGCGGCCAGTGAGCTGCCTGCCTGTCTCGAGCGAGGCCATGAAGAGCGTGAGCGGATCGCGATCGCCGAACGGCGCGACGAACTCGCGGGCGAGCAGCTGCTGCATCTTCTTTCCACTCGTGGCGAAGGCCTCGAGCCAGGTGGGCGCAAAGCCGAGCGGACCCGTGACTCCGCCGAGCCCGGTGCTCGCGCCTTCGGGCATCAGGATTCCCTTCGACACCGCGTTGTTCTGCTCCAGCGCGGCCATCGCGCGGCGTGAGCCCTCCGCGTCGTTCGCCGCATTCGCGAGGAAGAGATCGCGCCGGTAGTGCGGATAGCCGGCGAACACCTCGTCAGAGCCTTCCCCGGTGAGCACCACCTTGATGCCCGCGTCTCTCACCGCGCGGCTCAGGCGAAACTTCGCGACGCTGTTCGCGTTGTTGAGCGGGCGCTCGGCGTGCCAGAGCGCGTCGGTGAAGTCGCGCGCGAAGTCCTTCTCCGCCACGGGAATCGGCGTGTAGTGCGCGCCCGCGCGCTCGGCCATCTCGCGGGCGATGGGCGCTTCGTCATACG
>CBIHPJ010000807.1:0-3735 GCA_966211295.1 uncultured Myxococcales bacterium
AGAGAGGGAGCACCCGTAGAGTGCGCGCGCAATGTCTGGCTACGACGTCTGGCCCGGAGTGCCGTACCCGCTGGGAGCCACCTGCCATCGCGACGGCGTGAACTTCGCGCTCGCCTCTCACAACGCCACGGCCGTCGAGCTGTGTCTGTTCGATCCGGAAGATCCGCAGAAAGAGCTCGCGCGCCTTCCGCTCAAGGATCAGACCGATCACGTCTTCCACGGCTACATCCCCGGGCTCGAGGCGGGCGCGCTCTACGGCTTCCGCGTGCACGGTCCGTGGGCGCCGAATCACGGTCACCGCTTCAACCCGAACAAGCTGGTGGTCGATCCCTACGCGCGCGCGATCTCGGGGAAGCCCGACTGGTCAGCGCCGCTCCTCGGACACCAGAAGGGCTCGGTGAACACGCTCGACCCGCGCGACTCGGCGGCGGGCGTTCCGAAGAGCGTGGTGGTCGACGATGACTTCGATTGGAAGGGTGAAGATCGTCCGCAGATCCTCTGGCGCAAGGCGATCGTCTACGAAGCGCACGTGAAGGGGCTCACGCAGCTCCACCCCGACGTGCCTGAGGCGCTGCGTGGCACCTTCGCCGGTCTCGCGCACCCCGCGATGATCAAGCACCTCGTCGAGCTCGGAGTGACCAGCGTGCAGCTCCTCCCCGTGCACGAGTGCGCGCCCGAGGGTTTCCTGCTCGAGCGCGGACTGACGAACTACTGGGGCTACAACACGCTCGGCTTCTTCGCGCCCGACCAGCGCTTCTCCGCCTCGGGCAGCCGCGGCGGCCAGGTGCGCGAGTTCAAGGAGATGGTGCGCGCGCTCCACGCCGCGGGCCTCGAGGTGATCCTCGACGTCGTCTACAACCACTCGTGCGAAGGCAACGAGCAGGGCCCCACGCTCTCGTTCCGTGGCATCGACAACGCGAGCTACTACTGGCTCGATTCGCACAACCGCTCCGCCTCGCGCGACTTCACCGGTTGCGGCAACTCGCTCGCCACACATCGCTCGCTGGTGCTGAAGCTCGTGCTCGACTCGCTCCGCTACTGGGTGCGCGAGATGCACGTCGACGGCTTCCGCTTCGATCTCGCCACCACGCTCGCGCGCGGGCCGAGCAGCGAGTTCGATCCGTACTCGAACTTCTTCGCAGCGCTCTTCCAGGATCCCGTGCTCTCTCGCGTGAAGTTGATCGCCGAGCCGTGGGACGTGGGACCGCACGGGTATCGCCTCGGGAACTTCCCGCTCCCGTTCGCGGAGTGGAACGATCGCTACCGCAGCACGCTCCGTCGCTTCTGGCGTGGTGACCAGGGCCAGCTCGCGGAGCTCGGTTCACGGCTCGCGGGCAGCTCGGACTTCTTCAAGGTCTCTGGCCGCCGCCCCGGCGCCTCGATCAACTACGTGGCGTGCCACGACGGCTTCACGCTCGCAGATCTCGTGAGCTACGAGCGCAAGCACAACGAGGAGAACAAGGAAGAGAACCGCGACGGAGCCGACGAGAACCAGTCGTCGAATGGTGGAGTGGAGGGCGAGACCGAAGACGCCGCCATTCTCGCCAAGCGCGATCGCACCACACGCAATCTGCTCGCCTCCCTCTTCCTCTCCGTCGGCACGCCGATGCTGCTCGCCGGTGACGAGCTCGGCCGCACGCAGAAGGGCAACAACAACGCCTACTGCCAGGACAACGAGATCTCGTGGGTCGACTGGAAGCTGACTCCGCGACGCCAGGCGTTGCTCGCGTTCACCCAGCAGATGATCAAGCTCCGCCTCGCTCAGCCCGTCCTGCAGCGGCGCAGCTTCTTTCGCGGCGAATCACTCGACGACTCGCGCTTCCGCGATCTGGTGTGGTTCCACCCCGAGGGGCACGAGCTCGGTCATGAGGACTGGCGCAATCCCACGCTCCAATGTTTCGGAATGTTCCTGGGTGGTGACGCGATCACCGCGCGCGATCCCACGGGACATCGCCTCATCGGCGACACGCTCCTCGTGTACCTGAACGCATCGAATGCGACGGTGCCCGTGGTGCTGCCGCCGGAGAGCTGGGGGCAGGGCTGGGAAGATCTCTTCTCCACGACGGGCGCAGGCCAGGTGCCACATCAAACCGGGGCCGGGCAGACCCTCCAGGTGCCTGAGCAGTCGGTCCTCGTGCTCCGCCTTCAGCAACCCGAAACCACCGCGTGATTGACCCCTCGTCCGCCTCCTCTT
Source organism: uncultured Myxococcales bacterium (assembly GCA_966211295.1). GTDB lineage: Bacteria > Myxococcota > Myxococcia > Myxococcales > Myxococcaceae > Archangium_A. The sequence goes on from CBIHPJ010000807.1 coordinate 2,195, forward strand.
AGAGGGAGGGGGACGTGGGTACTCCTCTCCTCTGGGCAGCGTTTCTCATCGGCGCGGCGATCGTCGTCGCCATCGATCTGTTCGCCGCAGGCGGCAAGGAGATCACCGCGAAGAAGGCCGGCATCTGGACCGCGATCTGGGTCTCGCTGTCGCTCTCGTTCGCCGGGTTCCTGCACTTCGAGTACGGGACCATCGCCTCGGTGCCGTTCGTCACCGCGTACGTGATCGAATACGCGCTGTCGGTCGACAACCTCTTCGTCTTCATCGTGGTGTTCTCGGCCTTCAAGGTCTCGAACCGCGCGCAGCACCGGCTCCTCTATTGGGGAATCATCGGAGCGTTCCTGTTGCGCGGCACGCTGATCGCGCTCGGCACCACGCTGGTGAGCAAGTTCGAGTGGCTGCTGTACCTGTTCGGAATCTTTCTGCTCTACACCGCGTGGAAGTTGCTCTTCTCGGGCGAGGCCGACGACGAGGTCGATCCCGAGCAGAACCCGATCCTCAAGTGGGGCCGCCGCGTGTTGCCGGTGTCCACGCAGGATCACGATCTCAAGTTCTTCGTGAGCGAGATGGGCAAGTCGAAGGTGACTCCGCTCTTCCTCGCGCTGCTGGTGGTCGAGACCACCGACCTGCTCTTTGCGCTCGACTCGATTCCCGCGGTGCTGGCGATCAGCCAGGACCCGTTCATCGTGTTCACCTCGAACGCTTGCGCGATCCTCGGACTGCGCTCGCTGTTCTTCCTGGTGAGCTCGCTGATGGACAAGTTCCGCTACCTGAAGATCGGTCTCGGCATCATCCTCGCGTTCGTCGGCGTGAAGCTGATGCTCGAGACGTACTTCCACGAGTGGGCGCACTCGCACGAGACCATCGTGATCGTCGTCTCGCTGAGCGTGATCGTGCTGAGCCTCACCGGCTCGGTCCTGGCGTCGGTCTTCATCAAGCCCAAGGTGGAGCCCACCGCGGACACTGAACCCAAGGTCGTGGAGCGCTGAATGTCGAACACCGAAACCGAAGGTGTGCGGGTGACGGTGAAGGCTGCGTTCTGGCCTGAGCGCAGCTCTCCCGACAACAACCAGTGGGCCTTCACCTACGCGGTGACGGTGAAGAACGAGGGCACTCGCGCGGCGACGCTGCGGGCGCGGCACTGGGTGATCACCGATGCCAATGGTCGCGTGGAAGAGGTGCGCGGCGAGGGCGTGGTGGGCAAGCAGCCGCGGCTCGAGGGCGGAGAAGCGTTCGAGTACACGAGCTGGGCGATGTTGCGCACGCCGTTCGGCACGATGCGCGGCGAGTACCTGATGGAGCGGGTCGACGGTTCGCGCTTCGAAGCGAAGATCGGCGAGTTCGTGCTCACTCAGCCCAACGCGCTCAACTGAGCTTAGCTGCGGTGAGCAGGCTGCAGTGACCCGAGTCGAGCACGCGCCTCATCAACGACGAACGGATGCGCATCGAGCTGCATCGCAGCGAGCTCCGACGGAGCGCGCATCACCAGCTCACGAGTCGCTGAAGAGTCGAGCGCTTCCTTCACGAGGGCATCGACGTCC
>CBIHPJ010000808.1:0-3732 GCA_966211295.1 uncultured Myxococcales bacterium
CCAGTCTTCGCGGTCACCGTCTCCAGCGCGCCGCCGCGACCGAACGCGATCACCGGACGACCGCAGGCCTGCATCTCGAGCGGGGCGATGCCGAAGTCCTCCACACCGGGGAACACGAGCGCGCGCGCGTTGTGGAGCAGGTCCGGGAGCTCGTCGTCCCTCACCTGCCCCAGCGCCTTCACGTTGGGAGGCAGATCGCGAAGCCACTCACCTGACTGTCCGCTCCCCGCGATCCACAGCTCGCGGCCGTTGCGCCGGAAGGCCTCGATGGCGAGGTCGAGCCGCTTGTACGGAGCGAGCGCGCCGAAGCACAGGAAGTACCCACCAGCCCCCGACGCGAGGGGCAGATCGGTGAAGCGCTCGAGCGCCACCGGCGGATGAATCACGCGCGCGGTGCGGTGGTAGCGCTCGGTGACCTGCTGCGCGACGTAGCCGCTGTTGGTGATGAAGCGATCGACTCCGGCCGAGGTGAGCACGTCCCAGAGACGGAAGCCGGGCCGCACCAATCGCGCGGCCGCGCGCACCGGGAGCGGGGCCTTGCCCTTCCCAAAATAATCGTCGAAGCGATCCCACATGTACCGGAGCGGCGCGTGCACGTACGACACGTGCTTCGCTCCCTTCGGCACGCGGATGCCCTTCGCCACGCAGTGACTGGAGGAGAGGACGAGGTCCACCTCTCCCACGTCGAGCATGCGAATCGCGCCCGGCATCAGCGGGAGGAAATGGCGGTGCCGATTCTTCGCCCCGGGAATGCGGTTCAGCACCGAAGGCACGATGCGGTGCGACTCGATGGTCGACGGCATGTCCTTGGAGTCGTGAAAGAGCGTGTAGATGGGCGCCGAAGGGAACAGCTCGGCCATCGCCTCGAGCACCTTCTCGCCGCCACGCCAGGTGAGCAGCCAGTCGTGCACGAGCGCCACGCGCGCGTTCTTCAGCTCGGCTGGGATCTCCACGTCGAAACGAGAACTACTCCATGCGCGGGCTGTGTACGCTGAGTTTGTGGTGAAGGTACTGATCGACCTGCGGATGGTGCGCGGTCACCTGCATGGCATCGCCCGGTATGCCCTCGAGCTTGCGCGAAGGCTCCCCTCGTTGGAGCCCGGCTGGCAGTTCGTCGGCCTCACGGCGCCCGCTGGCGTCCCCGATGACCTCGGTGAGCTGACGCCGCGCATTCCGCTGGTGAAAGCGACCTCGGATTTTCTCTCGGTGATCGAGCAGCCCACGCTGCTCACCGATCTACTGCGGCAGCGCCCCACGCTCTTTCACGCGACCTCGTTTTCGGTGCCGTCGATGTGGCCGGGGAAGTTGGTGGTCACGCTGCACGACGCGAATCACCTCGCGTTGCCGGAGAGCGGCTCGGTCACGCGCACGGCGTATTACCGGCTGGTGGTCGGCCCCCGAGCGGCGCGTGCTCAGGCGCTCATCACGGTCTCTGAGTTCAGCCGCCGCGAGCTCGCCTCTCACCTCGGCTACGCGCCCGAGCGCTTCCAGGTGATCCCGAACGGAGTCGATCCTTCCTTCCGCCCGCCGATGACGCAGGACCTGGAAGATTTCCGGACCCGCCGCGGTTTGCCGCCCCGGTACTTCGCCGTGGTCGGAAATACGAAACCCTTCAAGAACCTGAGCGTGCTGCTGCCGATCGCAGATGGGCTGCCTGCGCCGTTGGTGTTGCTCGCGGGGCGTGGCGCACGGCGGACGATCGGGTTCGGCGAGAAGGTGATCGAGCTGTCTCCTCTGTCTGACGAGGAGCTGGTGCGTTTCTATGCAGGCGCGGTCGCGGTGCTGGTGCCGTCTCGCTACGAGGGCTTCGGGCTGCCGGCGCTGGAGGCGATGGCGTGTGGTGCTCCGGTGATCGTGTCGTCGTCGGGATCGCATCCCGAGGTGGTTGGAGGCGCGGGGATCCTGGTGGCGCCCGACAATCCGCTCGCGTGGCGTGAGGCGTGTCTGCGCGTGTTCCGTGACGAGGCGCTGCGTCGTGAGCTCTCTGCAGCCGGCATGGAGCGGGCTTCGCGATCTTCGTGGGACGACTGCGCGCGACAGACGCTGCAGGTCTATCGCCGGGCGCTGGGACTGCCGTGAGCCCATCACTCCGGAACAACGCGCCGCTGATCGTCGTGATGTTCTTCGTCGTGACGGTCTGCTTCGCGCTGCGCGTGGTGTTCGCGCTGGGCACCGACACCTATCCCGATGAGGCGTACTACTGGACCTGGAGTCTTCGGCCGCAGCTCGCGTACTTCGATCACCCCGCGCTGATCTCGTGGAGCATCGCGCTGCTCGGCATTCGCTTCGGCGCCCTGCTGTGGGGAATGGTGACGCTGGTCGGCGTGCATCGACTCACCGAGGCGATCGGTGGCACTCGCGAGCAGGCGTGGTGGGCAACTGCGCTCTTCGCGAGCACTCCCGCGTCGGCGTTGTTGGGATCGCTGAGCACTCCAGATGCCCCGCTGCTCGCGTTCTGGGTGTGGACGCTGGTGGCGCTGCTGAAGAATCGGCCCGTGGTCACTGGGGTTCTCTGGGGCCTCGCGATGTTGTCCAAGTACAACGGGCTGCTGCTGGGTCTGCCGGTGTTGATCGTGTTCTTCAGGAAGCCGGTGCAGCTCGCGATCTCCACGGTGATCGCGCTGGTGGTCACCTCGCCGACGATCGTCTGGAACGCGATGAATGACTGGGAAGGCTTCCGCTTCCAGATCTGGCACGGCATCACGTACGGCGGTGGCGGGTTCCCCACGTTCCTCGAGTTCCTCGGCGGTCAGCTGCTGATGGGCGGTCCGTTGTTGGTGTTGGTGATGATCTGGTGGCTGGCGCGCGAGAAGGCGCCCGCGGTGTTGAAGGCGACCACGCTGCTGCCGATTCTGTTCTTCGGTTACGCGTCGTGGAAATCACGCGGGGAGGCGAACTGGACCGCGGCGGCGTGGATCACCGCGTGCGTGGGTTTGGCGATGACGCGCTTTGCTCGCTTGAGAGTCGCGGCGATCGCGCTGAACGTGGCGATCCTCGCGGTGGCGACGCCGGTGATCACGTTCCCTCCCGAGCAGCTGCTCACGGTCCCCGCGGTGCAAAAGCTTCACGGGTGGAAGTGGCTCGAGCGCTTCGAGCAGGAGAAGGTTCACGTCTTCACCAATCGGTATCAGCTGAGCGCGATGACGACGTATTACGGGCACGTTCCGTCGAGCACGATCGGCGGGCGGCGCAGTCAGTACGACTTGTGGCCCAGGCCGGAGTTGCCTGTCGGCACCGATGCGCTCTGGGTCGATGAGCAGGTGGGGCCGCCCTCAGAGCTGATGGAGCAATACGAAAACACGGTGAAGCTCGATTGGCCGATGGATGAGCGGCAGAAGAAGCTGCACCCGTTCATGGTGTTCCGTCTCGTCAAGAAGCGCTGATCTCCTCCCTCTCCCTTCGCCAGCGGGGCGAGGGTCGGGGTGAGGGGCGCAATTGCACGAAGGTCGCCTTCACCTCGAGGAACGCGGTCGTTCGCATCTCGCGCCCTGCTCCTCGCGCGCATGCCTCTCGCCACGGACTCGAGTGACGAGAGTGACTGAGCTTCGTGAAGGACGAGCTTCTGCACGAATTGGGACCCTGGTCCCATTCCGCGTTGATGACAGAGCCCCGGGTCTGGAGAGCGGCGCACGCGTTGATTTTGTTTACGAGCAAGCGAGCGAAATCAGGCCCAATCTTCCCAAACAAAGTTGACGCTTAACCGGCCAATGACGACGTGTTGGTCCGCGTGAG
>CBIHPJ010000809.1:0-3711 GCA_966211295.1 uncultured Myxococcales bacterium
GGCCCCCGGGGGCACACCCCCCCCGGCCGCCCCCCCCCTCTATTCTGATACTCATAATCTAAGCCCCCCCCGGCGGGGTCTGGGCCGTGCGAACCGACCCGATCGAGCTGACCTCAGTGATCTTCTGCGAGCTGCTTGGGCGCCGGAAGCTCGCGCCCGGGCCCGAGTTCCACCTCGATCTGTGCGGAACGAAGGCGGAAGTTGTAGCCGTCTCTCGTGATGAGACTCACCGCGCAGAGCAAGCCAACGACTGCTGCGATCACCACCATCGACTGAGCTATCGCGGGCAGCGAGTTCGCGCGCTTCATCGCGAACCCCTTTGGATCGTGAGCGCGAGCGCTTCGGCGAGGCGCAAGCTTCCGACTGACTTCGTTTGAGTTTCTCTTCATTTTGCAGAGCGGTCCTTCAGGCCGGTGTTCGTAATAGGGCGCTGCAGAACGGAAATAAGTTCGAGTAACCCTAGTAGCTGCAAAACACCGAGAGCCTTGGAGGCTGTTGCTCGGAACCGACTGGCGAGCGATGAACGCTGCCGACTCGCAAACAACGATCGCATTTCGTCGCCGCAACGCGCGCCGGTTAGGAATCCGGGTAGGTGCCTGTCCCTCGACGCTTCACCGACGCACTGCGGGTGACTACACGCCGCGTCCATATTGGAGATCAGCCATGAAGGCGCACCCAGCCCTGTCGAGTGGCCCAGCAGATCCGACCTTCCACGACTCCGCTTGGCTCGCGTTCACAAGAGCGGTCGAGGACAACAGCGCTCAGGCTACTTCCGACTGGAGCCAGTACGTCGCGGGACTTCACCGGATCGAAGGTGAGTTCTCGGCATCGACTCCGACTGCACAGCGGCGCCGTCGCTTGGCGGATGACGAGTTCTTCTGCGCCGCGAACTGGGGCCTCGATGCTGGCATCGTCCGTGAGGCTCTCCGGAAGTACCTCACGCATGAGATCGGCGTGAGCGCGTTCACGTTCGCGGCAGTCGCCTATTGGAAATGGGCGCGAGCGCATTGTCCTGAGGACGTTCCTCAAGCCGAGGCCATGGTCGCCTCGACCACAGAATCAGTAGAGGACGCGACGCCCCTCACGCGGGAAAACCTGAAGCGCATGCTGCAACGTGAGTTCATTGGTCGCCGCTGACTGGCCTCGTGCCGCAGAACATGCGGGCGCTCAACATGTCGTAGGCGTCGGGTAGGGTAGGCCGATGGCTCTTCCGCACCCGCTCGACGAACTCCGGAAGGAGATCGCGAACGCCATCGCGACCCTCAAGTCTTACGACGTGCCGGAATATCTGGAGCGCTTGGGCCTGCCCCTTTTCGAAGAGACTCCGCGTGATGCCGCGCATCGGCTGACGCAGTTCGAGCAGGCGAAGGCAGAGGCGTTTACGGGGAAGTCACGTTTCGTCCTGAAGCGATTGCCGCTCGACGAAGCCGAGTTATTGAAGATCGCAGACACCGCCCTCCAGGACATCAAGGGCGGCCACTACGAATTGGAAGAGGAAGTCTGGAAACGGAAGGAGCGTTCGAGACGTTCGCGCATCACCGAAGTCACGCGCCGCGGTGTGCTCGACAACCTCGGACTGCGATTCAGCGTGCGTTCTATTGGCGGCAAGCTCGACATCGTCGAACTGGTCGGCAGGAACTGGCCGCTGGGGACGATGCAGTCCACGGACGCGAGACACGCGGACGCCAGCGGCGACTCTGACGCGGAGATGCAGTTCTCGATTCAGAAGCGATCGGAAGCCCACGAACTTCTGTCGCGACAAGACCGAGCGTTTCGAGTCGCTTGCGAAGCCTTGCTCCCAACGAATCCTTCATTGCGGCCAATGCCGTAGAGCCCGAGGGCTGCGCGCTGCGAGCCACGTCGTGCGCCGGGCGCTTCGATCGCGTGGGCCGATTCGTCGAGGCGGCGAAGTGCTCCAGCTGAGTGAGCACTTCGCGGCAGCCCACGTGCACATCGTGCTGGAACGCGGCCTGCGAGGAATGACCCACGCGCCCGTAACACGATCGGGGCACCTGACTCCCGGCGACGCGTGATCCTCGATTCGCGCAGCTCGCCGCCTCCGGGGAGCGACTCCTCCGTGCCGCGGCCGCACCCGCCCAATCTCGATGGTGCGTGACGCGTTCGGTCAGTCGGAGCGAGCTCGAGCCCTCGCAGCTTCTGCGCGACGCTGAAGGAGATTCTCTCGCACGGAAGAAGGTCTGAGCGTTGCACCAGATGCACTCCACGCGCGCGGTCCGAAGAGAAGCGCGCAGGGGTGAGGGCGTATGGGTGTTGGGGCCGGGTTTCGCAGCGTCGTTTGGCAGCTTCGGCCTCTTGCCGTCGCACTTCTCCTCGAGCCCCTCGCAGGGTGCCGCGCTCAGGAGAACGTGGTGAACACCGGCGAGCAGTGCCAGGCCCTCACCGGCCAGTTCGTGAGCACCGCCACCATCGTCGCCACCGACGGCAGCGGCTGCGGCAAGGCCAAGCAGCGCACCGTCGATCGAATCTCGTTCGACGAGGGGGGCGCGATGATCTCTCCCGCCGATCCGATCATCGTGTGCACCACCAAGCAGGACAACTGCGCCATCAGCATCGCCTGCGACGCGCTCGGCATCAGGGCCGAGTTCGACGGGCAGATCGGCGAAGACGCTGAGAGCGTCGTGGGACAGGCCACGGTGAAGCACATGTACGAAGGCTGCCGGAGCATCGTCTACGACGTGAACGTGGTCCGCCGAACGCCCTGAGCCGAACGGGGTACCCGACGCTGCCGACGTCCGCTCATCCGTTTACGTGTTCTGCGTTCTCACGGCTGACGAAGGAGGAACCCATGTCACCCATGGAGCTGCGGCACCTCGGCCGCGACGTGAAGACGGCCCTCGAGCTCGGCATCGTCGGGCTCTGCCCAACGGAGCTGGTCGATCGCCTCGCTGCGGCCTCTGGTCTGATCGACGCCATTGCGGAGCTCCCCATGGAGAGCCCCGCGGTGGGCGCCATGATCCCCGCCGTGAGCGCGCGCGCCTACCGCGCCCTCGACGACTGGAATCAATGGCGCGACGAGCACCTCAGGCAAATCTCCGCCTGAGGCGCTGAGTTGCGAGCGGTCAGTCGCAGGTCGACAGCGTGCCGCCGTCGGTCGGAGCGGTGCAGCTTCCCGAGAAGCAGTCGTCACCCGTCTTGCACGTGGTGCCGGCGTCGCAGTCGAGTGCGCCACCGCCGCCCATGCCGGTCATCACCCAGCCCGGGTTCACCACGGTGTCGGCCATCTGAATGTTGCCGCGGGCGCCGAGGTTGTCGTTGGTGAGGCGCACCCACGGGTTCGAACCGCGCTTGCTGGCCGTGATCGCGAGGCCCGGAGCGGCGTTGATCGCAGAGATCACCGCATCACCAACCTCTTCGCTGTTGGGGTTGACGCCGCTGCCGCTGAAGTCGAGGGTAATCGTACCGGCGGGGCAGGTGAAAGACGGGCTGTTGAGCTTGAAGCAGAACGTGGTGCCAGCGTCGCTGAGGCCATCGAACAGCGTAAAGCTCTGACCATCGTTGTCGTCGTTCAGCGTGCCGTCGGACAACGTCTTGATCGTGCCCTGCGCCGAGAGCGGGGTCTGCGCCGTGGTGCAGGTGCCGTTGCAGGTGCCGCAGGCGAACGCGTTGCGGTCATCGCAGGCCTCGGTGCCGTTCACCACGCCGTCACCGCAGAACGGACCGTTGAGGTTGAGCACGGTCGTGCACGTCGCG
>CBIHPJ010000810.1:0-3710 GCA_966211295.1 uncultured Myxococcales bacterium
TATTTCCCCGGCTGGGCTAGATGCGCCCCTTATGAACCCTCAGATCTTTCGCGAGTACGACGTCCGAGGATTGGTCGACAAGGACCTCACCGATGCCGTGGTGGAGAACCTCGGCAAGGGCCTGGCCACGATGGTCAAGCGCGCCGGCGGCAGCACCGTGGTGGTCGGCCGCGACGCACGAATCTCGGGACCTCGCTTCCGCGAAGCGTTCATCAAGGGCGCGACGTCGACTGGCATGAACGTGATCGACGTGGGCGTCGTCCCGACTCCCATCGTTTATTACGCGGCCAACACCTTGCCGGTGGACGGGCTGGCGATGATCACCGGCAGCCACAACCCGCCTGAGTACAACGGCTTCAAGATGGGCGTCGGCAAGACGACCTTCTACGGAGAGACCATTCAGGAACTGCGCAAGCTCATCGAGAAGGGCGACTTCGAGAAGGGCACTCCGGGCACCGTCTCCCACTTCGACGCGGTGACCCCCTATTTGCACTTCGTGCTGTCCACGGTGAAGCGTGGTCCGCGCAAGCTGAAGGTGGTGGTCGACGCGGGCAACGGCGTGGGTGGCATCGTGGCCGTGCCCCTGCTGGAGAAGCTCGGGTACGACGTGGTGCCGCTCTTCTGCGAGCCCGACGGCACGTTCCCCAATCACCACGCTGATCCGACCATCGCGAAGAACCTCGAGCTGTGCATCGCCAAGGTGAAGGAGACGAAGGCGGATCTCGGCGTGGCGTTCGACGGCGACGCCGATCGCATCGGCGTGGTCACCGGCGAGGGCGAGATCCTCTGGGGCGACAAGCTGATGATCCTCTTGTCGCGCGCGGTGCTGAAGGACGTGCCCGGCGCGGCGATCGTCGGCGAGGTGAAGTGCAGCTTCACCATGTACGACGACATCAAGCACCACGGCGGCAAGCCCATCATGTGGAAGGCGGGTCACTCGCTCATCAAGGCGAAGATGAAGGAGACCCACGCCGCGCTCGCCGGCGAGATGAGCGGACACATCTTCTACAAGCACCGCTTCTTCGGCTTCGACGACGCGCCCTACACGGCGGCGCGGTTGCTGGAGATCCTCTCGAGCGAGACGCGCTCGCTGGGTGAGCTGCTGAGCGACGTGCCGGTGACGTACTCGAGCCCCGAGCTGCGCTTCGACACGGTCGAGGAGAAGAAGTTCGCGCTCGTGCAGCGCTGCACCGAGAAGCTGCACGCGAAGGGCCTCGAGCTGATCACCGTCGACGGCGTGCGCGCCACGTGGCCCGATGGTTGGGGCCTCATTCGCGCGTCGAACACCACTCCGATTCTCGTGGTGCGTTACGAGGCGAAGACGAAGGAGCGGCTGGCTGAGATCCAGAAGCTCATCGACGGCACCATTCACGAAGCGATGCAGGAGCTGGGGGGATGAATGTTTTCGATCGGTCTCGACCTGGGCGGTACGACGTTGCGCGCCGCAGTCGTGGATCGCAACACCGGCAACATCGTCGCGTCTGAACGCTACGTCTGGACCGATCGCAGCCCGCTGTCAGTGCTGAGTGAAGTCGCGACCGCGGTGAACAAGCTTGGCGCCGCGTGGCCCCAGGCCGATGGTCACCTCGGCGTGGGCTTCGCCGGAATGCTCCGCGGTGGAGTCGTGGTGAACGCGCCGAACCTCGGTTGGCGCGATGTCGACTTCGGCACTCCGCTCTCCGCTGCGACCGGTCGCTCGGTGCGCATGGTGAACGATCTCTCCGCGGCTGCGTGGGGCGAGTTCAAGGCCGGCGCGGCGCAGAGCACCAGCGATTCGCTCACCGTCTTCGTCGGTACGGGCGTGGGCAGCGCGATCATCTCGGGCGGGCACCTCGTGCAGGGTGCGACGCAGGTCGCGGGCGAGTTCGGCCACGTGAAGGTGATGCTCGAGGGCGGTCGGCTCTGCGGCTGCGGCCAGCACGGCTGTCTCGAGGCGTACATGGGCGGCGCCAAGATGCACGAGTGGATGCTGGAGGAAGGGCTGGTGGGAAAACCCGCCGACCTCGAGCGCATGGCGCAGGAAGGTCACCCCAAGGCGAAGCCGATGTACGACTTCGCGGTGAATCACCTCGCGCTGGCGGTTGCGAATTACGTGACGTGCTTGAACCCGGGCGTGCTCGTGCTTGGTGGCGGCGTGCTGCGCCACTGCCCGGGCGTGGTGGAGCGGATTCGGCACGTGGTGGCGCAGCGCACGGTGGCTTCGTCTTCCGCGGTGCGGATCACCATGGCGTCGCTGGGTGACAACGCGGGGCTCGTGGGCGCTGCGCTGCTGACATGACGAAAGACGAGCTCCTCAGGCGGCGTCCCGTGTGGGACGCGATGAGCGATCTCTTCCTCGACACCGAGACGCGGTGGAGCGTGCCGCACGTGGCGCGGCGCTGCGCGGAGTCGGGTTACGACGACGAGGTGCTCGAGCGCGTGTTCTGGGCCGAGGTGTTCCCCGAGGCGATCGGGAATCTCACGCAGGTGGCTGGCGAGTGGGGAATGCTCAAGCTCGAGGAGCAGGCGCTGATCAATCGCGCGAATCATGGGTCGATTCCGTGGCTGTCGCGGAGAGCGCACGGGTGGATGGTGCAGGACTCGTGGCTCGCGGCGCGGAAGGTGACGGAGTGGCTGCGGCCGATGGGTGATGTGGAGCGAGTGGCGCATGTGAAGGCGCTCGACGTGCTCGGTCGCCGGTTCTTCGAAGAGCCCGAGCGTGACTCGTTGGTGGCTTCCGCGGCGATGAAAGAGGTCGCGTCGATCGCTCGTGAAGAGTGGAAGCGCTACGAGGCCGTGTGCCGCGCGATGCTGGGTGACGACGAGAAGTCGATGCCCGCTGATGCATGTGCGGCCGCGGTCGCGAAGTTGCTCGCGTAACAACAGCCTCGGGGTGAGTGGTGGCGAGCGATCTCGCTCGGTGCTCGACGCGTGCGGGCCCTCACTTCGAGCTTCTTTCACTCGCTGAGCTCAGCTTCGACGGAGTTCGCACTCGAAAGTGAGACCTGAGGGACCACCGTACAGAGGCCTGTACGTCCATCCGTCGGGTCTCGAAGATTCGTCCACCGAGTCACAGAAGCCGAAATCGAGAGGCCCGCCAGGTCGAGCTTCGAGCTGGGACACCGCGCCGCCTACCCCTTCGAGGCGCTGTAGAACCCCTCGCAGATCTCAAAGAGCTTCTTCGCCTTCTCGGGATCCTTCGCGTCGGGAGGCAGCTCGAGTTCCTTCTTCCCATCGCCGAACATGGTGCCGAACGCCTTGCCGGTGACTCCCTCCACCTCACTCGACGTCGAGAGCCAAAGCGGAGTCTTCGCTCCCTCCGGCGCCGATCGCATGAACGGCCGCATCAAGATCGAGAACCACTTCATCGATCCACCGAGCGCGCGCATGCCCTCGGTGTTCACGATCCCCGGCCACGCCGAGTTCACCGTGATCTTCTTCGCAGCAAGCCGCTTCGAGAACTCGAGCGTGAGCAGCGCGTCGCACAGCTTGCTCTGCCCGTACGCGTTCCACCCGTTGTAGGCGCCGCGCTCGCTCTGCAGATCATCGAGATGCACGTCGCGGTGATTTCCGCCGTAGAAGTTGATCACTCTCGACGGAGCCGCCGCCGCGAGCAAATCTTCGAGGCCCACCGTCAGCGCGAACACCGAGAGCACGTTCGTCGAGAACACCTGCTCGAAGCCCTCGCTCGTCACCTTGCGATCGTTGGGCACCACCGCCGCGTTGTTGAT